>CAYMLL010000009.1:0-28810 GCA_964390645.1 uncultured Planctomycetia bacterium
CGCGCTGCGAGAAGCTCTCTACCGGAATGAAGCAGAAGGTCTCGATCGCGCGTTCGATCGTCCACGACCCGCCGGTCGTCATATTCGACGAGCCCACCCTCGGGCTCGACATCCTGATCGCCACGACGATGCTTCGCTTCATCCAGGACTGTCGCTCCGCCGGCAAGTGCATCATCTTCTCGACTCACATCATGAGCGAGGTCGAGAAGCTCTGCGACCGCGTCGGCATCATACACGCCGGCAAGCTCGAGGCTGTCGGCACGATCGCCCAGCTGCGTGACTTGACCGGTGAGCGGTTTCTCGAGGACGTCTTCCTGCGGCTCGTCGAGGGCGCCGAGAGAGCGACATGAGCGCCGAGGGCCGACGCCCATCCACGGTCGGGACGATTTTCCGCAAGGAGCTGCGAGAGCTGCTGCGCGATCGTCGAGCGGTGTTCTTCGCGTTCGTGCTGCCGCTCTTTCTGTATCCGTTGATCTTCCTGGTCACGTCGGCGTTGCCGAAGGCGCACGAGGAGGAGCTCGAGTCGAAGAGGCTGACCGTCGGCGTCTCGGGAAGCGACCCCGGGCTCGAGAGCTTTCTTCGCGAGGACGACCGTCTCGATCTTGTCGAGGCGGAGCCGAGCGAGGTGGAGCTGCGTGAGGAGTCGAAGGACCTCTTCGTCGAGTTCGAGAGCCCGGGCCGAGGACCGATGAAGGTCACCGTGAGGTACTTGCAGACGGTGCCCGGATCGCGGGAGGCTCACCGTCGCATCGGCGCCGTTCTCGCGCGACTGGAAGAGTCGCTTCTGGCGGCGAGGTTCGACGGCCTGGGCCGGCGTGTCGATGTGGACGGGCTTCTCCAGATCGACCCCACGGACGTCTCGAGTGCCGCGGAGCGCAGCGCGGTGGGTCTGGGGAAGCTCCTGCCTGCGCTCCTGATCGTCCTCCTGATGACCGGAGGGGCGTTCGCGGCGATCGACCTCGTCGCCGGCGAGAAGGAGCGTGGAACCCTCGAGACGCTGTACGTGCAGTCGGTCTCCGCCGCAGAGATCGCCTTCGGCAAGTTCCTCGTCGTGCTCGTGTCGTCGATCGCATCGGTGCTGCTCAACGTCGTGGGGCTGCTGGTAGCGGTGCTCTCGGGGCTGACGCCGGCGGGACTCGGCGGCGACGTGCTGGTGATTCCCTCCGCCGGGAATATCGGCCTCGTTCTGCTGCTGCTCGTTCCCTTCGCGGTGTTGACGAGCGCGCTGCTCCTGGCGATGTCGTCGTACGCGCGTTCTTACCGCGAGGCGCAGACCTACCTGCTGCCGCTGACCATTCTCATCCTGGTGCCCATCGGGCTGGCCGCGGCGCCGCAGGTCGAGCTTTCGAGTGTCGTCGCGATCGTGCCGGTCGCCAACGTCGCTCTCGCGACCCGTGAGGCCATCGGCGGTCGGCTCGAGCTCCTGCCGCTGGCGCTGGTGCTCGGCTCGACATGCCTCTACGCGTCCTGGATGCTCCGTCGTACGACGAGCCTCCTGGCGCGAGAAGAGGTCGTTCTGGTCATCGAGCCGCCGCCGATGGCGACCGATGCCAGCGTCGAAGGGCGCCGGCGCCGCGCGCTCGCCTTCGGCGCCCTGACTCTGCTGTGGGTTTTCTTCGCCGCGGGGTGGCTGCAAGGCGGCAGCGACTTCGGCCCGATCATCGGCACGGTCCTGACACTCTGGGGGGCGGTGCTCGCTCCGGCGCTGCTCTATCCCGTCCTCACGCGGCGGGGGCTTGCACGCACGCTCGGTCTGCGACGCTCGACGTTCTCCAGCCTCGCGCTCGTCGTGCCGATGGCGGTCGCCTGCTCGATCGTGATGGCGGGGTACTTGCGCCTCCAGAACCTCTTCCTTCCGTTTCCCGAGGCGTTCGCGGAGGAGATGGAGAGGTTCCTGTCGGTGAAGGATCTCTCCATCCCCGTGGCGTTCTTCGTCTTCGCGCTGTCGCCGGGAGTCTGCGAGGAGATGCTCTGGCGCGGCGCGTTTCAGGGGGACGTCGCCGCCCGCGGCAGGACATGGAGGACGGTACTGATCGTCGGCATCTTCTTCGGCGTCTTCCACTTCTCGGCGCATCGGTTCGTACCGACCGCCGTCGTCGGTGGATTGCTCGCGCTCGTGCGTCTTCGCTCCGGCTCGCTCTTTCCGTGCATGGTTCTGCACACCGTCTACAACGCGGTGACCCTCTTCGTGATCTCGAGGATCCAGGATGAGCCCGGAGGCTGGGGGCGCTGGCTTCTCGAGCCATGGTCGGCGCTGCTCGCCGTCGTCGTTGTCGCCGCGTGTGCGTTCGGGCTGCGGCGCCACGCGCGAGGGGACTCCGGCTGAGAGCCGGCACACTCTCTTGCCTCGCGGGCCGGTCCCGAGAACAATGGTCGCGACGGCACGGAGGCGAGAATGGCGACAGAGATCGAGATCGAGGCCGGTGGAGTCACGCTCCGGGGTGAGCTCGGGGACAGCGAGTGCGCGCGGGCGGTCGCCGATGTGCTGCCGATTCGAGTGCGACCGAGCGTCTGGGGTGAGGAGTTCTACTTCGAGATCGCCGTCGCCATGGGCTCCGACGAGACCGCGACCAGCCTCGTGGATGTCGGCACTCTCGGCTACTGGCCGACCGGTAACGCTCTCTGCGTCTTCTTTGGCCGGACGCCGATGAGCACCACGGACCGGCCGGTGCCCGCCAGCGACGTCAACATCGTGGGGCATGTCGACGACGCCCGCAGATTCACCGATGTGACGGGAGCGACGGAGATTCACGTGCGTCGAGTGGTGACTCGTTCGTGAATCGTCCGGGGTGAATACTCAGCGCCCGACGGCGTCGAAAGAGATTGGATGATCGAATCGCGTGGCGTATCATGCTGCGTTGCAGAAGGGACGGACAGACAGAATGCTAACTTTCTCGAACCACTTGGCGCGCAAGCAGGCCGTCGCGGCCTCCGATCGCCGCACCGGGCAGGCGTCCCCGTCCCGGTCCCGGTCCCCGTCGCCGACCCCGTCGCCGACCCCGTCGCCGACCCCGTCGCCGACCCCGTCGCCGACCCTGGCGCCGTCCCCGGGCGTAGCCGTCTCCGGTAGCTCTGAAGACACCGCCGCGACCATCGTTGTCGAGTACTGCGTCCCCGGCAACTACGAGCCGGTCGCAAGTGCTCTCGCAGACGCCATCTACCGGGAGCTCGGCGAGTTCGTCTCCCTGCGTCCGTCGCGCGACGGCGTCTTCGAGGTTCGTGTTCGCGGTCGGCTCGTCTTCAGCAAGCGAGCCAGCTGGCGTTTTCCCGACCACGACGAGATCTTCTACCACGTGAAGCAACGTTGATCCTCGATCGGAGTCGATGGTCCTTCCGTCCCGCAAACGTGCCCCGGCCTCCCGGATCTGTCGTCGTGGAACGTGCTCCGGGACCCGATGCGGTAATTTCTTTCCGCTGCACGACTCGAACGCATCGGGTAGGCTGGATTCTGACGCCCGCCCGGCCTTTTCTCTTCGCCGTGCCGGGAGTTTAGCCCGTAGGATGGGGAGCGTCGGGTTCGTTGTCGCATGGCCCGGGCCGGCTGGTTCCACCGGAACCTCGGAGCCGCCTGTTGCCGCACATCCAGAGACGGGAAGATGGGTTTTCGATCGCCGCGACACATCGCCGGGATGCGTGACCTGGGCTCCGCTACCGCAGGACGGAGAGTCGCGGGGAGTGTGCTACTCGGAGTCCTCGCTCTCTTGCTCGCGCCCACCGCGGCTCGGGCGGTCGTGGTCATCAACGAGATCCACTACCACCCGCCGTCTCCGGGTGGCAAGACGCTCGAGTTCATCGAGCTGCTCAACGACTCCGGTGAGGCCGTCGGAATCGGCGGCTGGAGCTTTTCTCGCGGCGTCGACTACCGCTTCCCGTCCGACGCGATCATCCCCGCCGGCGAGCTCGTCGTCGTTGCCCGGGACCGTGCCGAGCTGATTCGCGAGTTCGGGATCGCCGGCGCACGGGTCTTCGGCAACTACGACGGCGTTCTGGACAACGGCGGCGACGAGGTCGTCCTCGTCGATGCGCAGAACGCGCACGTCGACGCCGTATCGTTCGACGACCGTGTACCGTGGCCGACCGCTGCCGATGGCGACGGTGGCTCGCTGCAGCGTATCTGTGCTACCGGGCCTTCGTGGACCTTCCGCAACTGGGGGGCCTCGGCGGCTGCCGGGCCGACACCGCTGGCGGTGAACGTCGGTTCGGGGTGTCCGCTGCCCGAGTTTCAGCCGCCCCCTGTCGTCTTCACGGAGATCAACTACCACCCGGCGAATGACACGGACGCCTTCGACGAGTTCGTGGAGATTCACAACCGCACCGACACCGACATCGACGTCTCGGGATGGCGCTTCATCGGAGTCACGTTCGAGTTTCCGCCGAAAACAACGCTCGGCGCGGGCGAGTTTCTGGCGGTTTGCCGCAACGCCGCACACGTGCGTTCGCTCTATTCGATCGAGACCGCGGTCGGAGACTTCGTGGGCAGGCTGTCGAACGGCGGTGAGAGTCTTCTCCTGCTCGATGCGGAAGGCCGCCTCGTCGATTTCGTTCGCTACGGAGATAGCGGCGACTGGCCGGTATCCGTCGACGCAGGCGGACCGACACTCGAGAAGATGGACCCGTCGGCTCCGAGCGACGATCCGGGGAGCTGGAGCGAGAGCCATCTCCAGCCGCAGGGCTTCACGACGTTGACCGCCACGGGTCCGTTGACCCGCCTGCTGACGCAGCGCTTTCTGCTCGGCGTCAACGGGGCGGGAGAGTACATCGTCGACAACGTCTCGCTCGAGAGAGTCGATGAGCTCGGTGTCAACCTGATCCCGGACGGAGGCTTCGAGGAGGGCGTCGGCTCGTGGTTGGTCCGCGGCAACGCGTCGAGATCGACCGTCGAGAACGGCATCGGCGTCGGCGGAAGCGCTGGGCTGCGTCTCGTCGGAGAGGAGTCCTGCTCCGGCGACTGCGGCGGCTGTTCATCGTCGCAGAGCGTGGCACTGTCGATACGCGGGCTCGAGAACGATGTCGACTACCGGCTGTCGGTCGACTACCGATTCGTCAGCGGAAGCCCGAAGTTCTACTGCCGGCTGCTGCGCGGCTTCGGGGTCTGTCTCGGCGAGATCCTTGCGACGCCGGGGCAGGAGAACTCGAACAGCACCGAGGTCCTGCCGCCCTTCATCTCCCATCGCGGGCGCTTTCCGCTCGAGCCGACGTCGGAGGACCGCACGCAGGTCACCGCTAAGGTGCGGTCGCCCTCGGGTCGGGATATCGAGGCGGTCGAGCTCACCTGGTTCCTCGGCGAGGAGAGCGGTACGGTCGCGATGCTCGACGACGGGGAGTCGGGCGACCACGATGCCGGCGACGGTGTCTTCGGCGTTCGAATGCCGGGCTTCGAGCATGACTCCCCGGTTGTCTATCACATCACCGCACGCACGACTGACGGGCGTGTTGGTGCGACTCCGCGGGTGTCCGACGTCGGAAACCTGCTGCGTGAAGATCTCTGGGGGTTCTACGTCAATGACGACCAGCCCGACTCGCCGATCTCCACGTACCACATCGTGTTCCGTCAGGCGAACGCGGACAGACCGGATCAGATCAACAACGTCCTCAACTGTCAGATGCTCGAAGCGTGCGATTTCATCTTCGGTGGCGAGGTCTACCCTGACGTCGGCCTGCGCTTTCGCGGCAACACGGCGTGCGTGCTCAAGAAGCGGAACCTGAAGCTGAAGTTCAATCGCGGGCGCTGGTTCAGGGGTCTGCGCAAGATGAACCTGCAGGGGATCTGGACCGACAAGTCGCTCGTCCGGGAGCACGTCGCGTGGCGGTTCATCACGGACCTCGGAGTACCGTCCTGCGAGACGGAGTACATTCGCGTTCACCTCAACGGCCAGTACCACGGCTTGTTTCTCTACCTCGAGCATCCCGACGAGCAGTTCCTCGAGCGCAACGGGCTCAGCGATGACGACTGCCTGTACAAGGCGAGGCAGCCGACCGGCGCGGGGGGGACCCCGGTCGGCGTCTCCAATCAGTCGAGCTCCGCCGCCTTCGCCGCCTTCTGGGAGAGGGAGACCTGTAAGACGGAGGACTTCACCGAGCTCGCGGACTTCGTTGGCGCGATGCACTCGGATGCCGCAGGAGCCGGGCCTTCGGCGGAGTTCCACCTTCAGCGCACCTTTCCGCGGTGGCAGATTGGCTACCAGGTCGCGCAGATCGCCCTCAACAACATCGACAGCTTCGCGAAGAACCACTTCCTTCTCTTCGATCGCTCCGAGGATCGCTGGGGGATGGTGTGCTGGGACATGGATCTCGTCTTCGGCAAGAACTTCGATGGTCGGCTCAATCGACCGAATCCTCCGCGGGTCGGCACCATCAATGACTGCATGTTGAGCCCTGGAGATGACCTGAACCCCTGGTTCACGACGACGGTCCGGGGCAACACCCGACTGCACTATTTCATCGATTTTCTCTTCAATGCCGACCGCGGCTTCTTCCGCAGAGCCTACGTGATACGGCTGTGGGACATCCTCCACGAGAAGTACAACAACGACGCCTACGATCCCTTCCTCGACGATCTCGAGGCTCTCCTGGTGGTCGAGCAAGAGGAGGACTTCGCGCGCTGGGGCCGGTCGCCGGTCACCTGTCTGGCAGACTGCGGGAACTGTGCGCGCGGGATCGACATGCAGAGCAACCTCGACGAGGTGAAGGAGCAGATCCGGCGGCACCGCGGCTTCCTGATCAGCTATCTGACGCGATTCCACGCGGAGTTTCTCGACCACGACAAGATGAAGATCACCGAGCTGATGTTCAATCCGGTCGGTGTGCGGGAGGACCTCGAGTTCATCGAGCTGCTGAATACGAGTGACCGTGCGGTCGATCTGTCCGGCTGGGCGTTGACCGAGGGAGTGGGTTTCGTGTTTCCGCCTGCCACCCGCGTGATGCCGAACGGCATCGTCATCGTTGCCAAGTCTCGCGAGACCTTCCTGGCCCGGAACCCCGGGCTCCCCGGCGATGTTCTCGTCCTCGGTGACTACGACGGCAGCCTGAACAACGATGGCGACACCGTACGACTCGTGGACGCCGGCGAGGGTTTCCCCGCGACGATCGATTTCGTGCGTTACTCGGACGGTGGCGAGTGGCCGGATATTCGCGAGGGTCACTCGATCGAGGTCGCCGTGCCAGTCGACGCCAATACCGACAACGACAATCCCGACAACTGGCGCATGTCGGCCCTGCAGCTCGGTACTCCGGGACGGATCGAGGGGTTGTCAGTGGTGACATTCCTGCGTGGCGACACCAACGCCGACGGTCGCGTCAACATCTCCGATCCCGTGGCCACGCTGGACTTTCTCTTCACCGGTGGTCAGGCGCCGCGGTGTCTCGATGCGGCGGACGTCGACGACAACGGCAGCGTCATGCTCTCGGATGCGGTGATCGTCCTCGATTTTCTCTTCCGCTCGGGACTTCGGCCACAGGAGCCGTTCCCGGAGCCGGGAGTCGATCCGACTCCGGACGAGCTTTTCTGCAAATGATGGCCCGGTCTCGGCACGGCCCCATGTTCCCCGTGGATACCGCCGGCGTGCTGCGGCTCCTCTCGCGTGGGGGCAGCCCGGCGCCGTCGTCCTTGCTCCCCGTCGGACCCGACGTGACGGAGGACGAGCGCGCTTGTCCGTGAGACCGGCTCCTCTGGGTGGAACCGCGGCGCCACGTCTGCTCGTGAGCGTGCGTTCGGCGAGCGAGGCCCTCGAGGCGCTGAGGGGCGGAGCGTCGATCATCGACGTCAAGGAGCCCGACGCCGGTGCGCTCGGCGCGGCTTCGGTGGCGACCTGTCGCGAGGTCGTCGACGCCGTGGGGTCACGCGTCCCGGTGACCGCGGCGCTCGGAGAGCTGGTTGACCTTCGCTCGCCGCAGAGCTTTGAGGGGGACGCCGGGGTGGCTCTCTACAAGCTCGGGATGGCCGGCGCGAAATCGGCACCGTGGCGCGAGACGCTCCTGAAGTGGCGATCGCATCTGCGCCAGGCGGTCCCGACGGAGACGGTCCCCACGGAGACGGATCTCGTCGCGGTCGCCTACGCGGACTGCGATCGCTGCGACGCGCCGAGCGTCAGGGATGTCTTCGATTTCGCGGTCGACCGGGGCTTTCCCTACGTTCTCATCGATACCTTCGTGAAGGACGGAGCGACGCTACTCGATCTCCTCGGCGTCGAGGAGATCGCCGCTCACGTGCGCCGTGCGCACAGTGGGGGGACAGGAGTCGTCGCGGCGGGTTCGCTGTCGCGGAAGCTCTTCGCGGAAGTCGCCGCGAGCGGTGTGGACGTCATCGCCGTGCGAGGAGCGGCGACGAAAGGAGACCGGAGCGACGTGGTCAGCGCTCTGTGCGTCGCCGACCTGTGGCGCGAGATCTCACGAATTCGCGGTCAGACCGCGTCGGCGTAGAGAAGGCTCTCCCCGGTGTCGTCCGCGCACAGATTCACCGAGACAACCCGCTCGAGGTCCTTCGCCGCGGTCGGGAAGTGGGCGTCGACGAATCCTTCGTTTGCCGCCTGTGTCATCGACATGCGCTCGGGAATCGTCACCGACTTGAGCAGCACCAGCTCCGGCGCGCAGAGGTGGTCGGCGACCCGCGCCGCGATCGAGTCGCTGGTGACGCGCCAGCGACGAGGCAGCGGCGACAGGCTCTCCTCGTCGATATCGACGATGAAGTGGTACACGTCGTAGATGGGCACACGTCCGGCGCTCCAGACCGACTCGAGATCCGACGGTGTGTCGATGACCGAGCCCTCCGGCAGGATTCGTTCCAGGACGCGCGCCGTGACCGAGAGGGTGCGCAGGGCGAGCCAGTGACAGGTCTCTTCACCCAGGTTGTGGACTCGGTCCCATCGCCTGAGGGCCTCGACGGCCTGGCCACCACCGCAGACCACGAGCGGTCGCGGCCGGCTGAAGTCTCCCAGGAGGTTCGCGAGACGAGCGGCGAGGTCAGGGAGCCCGAGAAGGCTGCCACCGAGCTTGAACACCGCGGTGGGCGGGTGCGTATCGGCTTGCGTCATGAGCGGCAGGCGATTTTGGGCTTTCCATCGGGGTGATTCAACTTTCAAATCCCCACATGCAGGTGTATCCCGTCCTCGATCTCATGGGAGGTGTCGTCGTGCGAGGCGTCGCCGGCGACCGCGACCGATATCGTCCCATCTGCAGCGGGCTCGCTACATCGTCGCGGCCGCTCGACGTGGCGCGGGCCATCCGGAAGCGTTTCGACCTTCACTCGCTCTACGTGGCGGATCTCGACTCGATCGCCGGTGAGGGGATCGATCGTGAGTCACTCGGCGAGCTCGTCGAGGACGACTTCCGGCTGCTGGTCGACGCCGGCGTCCGATCGAAGGAGGATGCTGTCGCCCTGCTCGAGCTCGGAGACCTCGACGTCATCGCGGCGCTCGAGACCGTGCCGTCCCCGCGCGTCCTCCGGTCCGTGATCGAGGCCATCGGCGAGGGTCGCGTGATCTTCAGCCTCGACATGAAGCGCGGGCAGGTGCTCGGAAGCAGGGAGGCCTGGCCGGCTGGAGTCGACGAGGTCGCGAGCGTCGCCGGGGCCGCCGGCGTGCGACGGATGGTCGTGCTCGATCTGGCGGCGGTCGGCGTCGGCGGTGGAACACCGCATCTCGACATCTGCCGCCGGTGGAAGGCCTGGCGACCGGAGCTCGAGATCATCACCGGCGGAGGCGTGCGCGGTGTCGAGGATCTGTGCGCCATGGCCGAGGCGGGTGTCGATGGCGCGCTCGTGGCCTCGGCACTGCACGACGGTCGCTTGCGACGTGAGGACATCGGGGTCTAGTCTCGAGTTCCGCCATCGAGCTGCTCCCCGAAGGGTCTGCCGGGAGCTCATCGACACCCTCCCGAGGGGAGCGGGTGTGCAGGAGCTCGTAAGCCCTCCCCGGCGGGGCCGATCGAGGCAGACCAGGCCGGGCGGGCGACGGCGAAGCTCGCGCTCGCCGTCCGCGGCTCTCGACCACCCGGTGGCGTGGCGCCGCAACAGCGAGGGACCGTCAGAACTCCACCAGCACTCCCGCCAGCACACCCCGACCGGCTCCCGCGCCGCTGCCGCTGCGACCGACCGACGCGCTTCCTTCGACGTAGAGCTCGGTTTGCTGGTCGAGCCGGATCGAGAGTCCGGGGCGCAGCTCGACGTCGAAGCTGATCTCGTCGACGTCGACCACCCGTCGTCCTCCGTGGCGTCGGTCCGGGAGCTGCATCGAGGCGGTGGCTCCGAGGCGCAGCGATACGCAGCCGTGTCGTTCGTTGTACCAGAGCCCGCCTCGCCAGCGATCACCGGGTCGCCGTCCGCGACGATCGTCGATCGACGTCTCGTAGAGCGTCTCGAGCGTGAGGTTGCGGTAGGTGTTCCAGGTCAACTCGGCCGCGCCGCCGAAGGCGGGACGCCAGACCCCGGCGCCGCTCGCGAACGCGAAGGGCGCTCGCGTATCGGCATCACCGGTCGGAAGCGAGATCTGCACGCGGGGGATCAGACGCAGCGCGTCGCCGTCGATCCGGCTCTCGAAGGCTCGGAACGGGCGCTCGAGGCCGGCGACGAGGTCCTTCGCCCCCTCGTCGTGATCGGTTCCATCCGTGCTTCCCCACGACGAGCTGCGGTAGCCGAGCTCCAGATCCGCGCGGGCGCCTCGCGGGAGGCCGACGGCGACGCCGGCGGTCAGATCCCGGACCCGCCCCTTCACCCCATGCCCGCCGCGAATCTGCTCACGGTAGACGCCGTCGAGCCACGTGCGCAGGCGGTACGGGAAGCCGTCGTCGACGAGTGTCGTGACACGTCGTGACTGCGGCATCGTCGGATCGATCGAGGGATCGGCGGGAGGCGCCGCGGGCTTCGGCTTCTCGTCCCACTGCTCGGCCGCGAGCTCGAGTGCGGCTTCGACGACGATCGGGCCATGCCCGGCGCCGCCCAGCGCGACCAGCGACGCGGCGTCGAGCTTTCGCTTCGCGTGGTTCACTCGCTGCATCGCGTATCCGGCGTAGCCGTTCGCGTGTGTGACAACGAAGGTCCGTGGGGCGGGACTGCGGTCCTTGATCTCCAGGCCGAGGAGGCTGGTGATCTCGCTCGCGGTCGCGACGATGCTCGTGTCACCGATGCGGAGAGCCTGGATCGGATGGCGAGTCGGCCACTGCATCAGCTTGATGAGCGTCCATTCCAGTGGAAAGAGCAGGTCGGGAAGGATGTTGACGTTTGTGTCCGGAATGTCGATCTCCGCCGTCATCGACGCCAGCTCGACCTCGCGTCTCGTCTCGATCTTCTCCAGGGTGATCTCGACCACGCGGAGCAGCTCGTCGGCGACCGGCTCCACGAGTCCTGCCTCGGCGAAGGCTTCGCCTCGCGCGGGAGCGCCGGCGTTGACGTCGCCGAGCGCTCCGCCGAGGAAGATCCCGAATCCGTCACGTTCGTCGAGTCGCTCGGTCACGAGTCCCGGATAGTCCGCCGAGATCATCCCGTCCGCGGAAGCCAGAATCGGATGACCGGCGAAGTTGACGACCGTCGCGAGCGGTCCTCCATCGAGTGTCCTGACGGCGAGGACCCCGACGGTCGTGTCGATACGGTTGTCGAGGCGGCGGTTGTAGCTGAGCCTCTCGATCTCGCCCTGACCTGACCCGAGGCGAGCGTCGCGCAGGTCGTCGATCGAGTCGTCGATGGTGCTGACGATCGTTGCCGCGAGGTGAGCGAACATCTTCTCGTCGAACTCGCCGAGCATGTAGAACTCGAAGCCTGCGTGGTCGACGTAGGCGCCGACGCTGGTGTGCGTATGCGTCGCGGCGAGCAGTACATCGGTGACACCGCTGCCATTCGCGTCGAGACGGCGCAGCACGTCGGTGCGCAGCTCCGCGCTCATGATCAGCAGGTCACAGGAGACGATCGAGACGCGCGCCTCGCCGTTGTCGAGTGTCAGCGCGCGTGCGTGAACCGCGTCCCGGACGCCCCTCGCCTTGCCGGGGTTCGGTCCGTACGTCGCCATCTGCACCGGTCCTTCCCAGCCGTCGAGAAGGCTCCGCTTCGCGACGCCGGCGCGCAGCGGGCCGGCGGTGACGCGGTCGAGCCCCGACTGGAGCGGGTAGTTCTCGAAGAAGCGGGCCTCGAGCTCCGCGATCCGCTCCTCGTCGTCGAGCAGCTCCGGGTTCTCGACGAAGGGCAGGAAGAGCTCGGGCCTGGCGACCTCGATCAATCGATGGACGTTCGGATAGGCGGGCGGAAAGTGGCGGAAGAGGACGGTCTCTCCGATCAGCTTGTCGCGGTCGGTCTCCCCCTGGAAGAGCATGCGCCAGAGCGCGATCATCATGCCGGTGCGGTCCGCGCCGGCCGCGCAGTGCAGCAGGACCGAGCCGCCCTCGCGTCGTGCGCGTTCGGTCACGCGGATGAGCTCGAGGACCTGCCGCGGAGTCGGAGGGCGTCCTGCCGACATGCGCAGACCGATGCTCTCCGCTCCGCACGAGTTTGCGAACTCCCTGGAGTAGGGCTCGGGCTTGCCGCGCAGTGTGACTATGTAGCGGAGGTTCGCGCGCCGGTCGAGAAACTCGAGGAGGCCGAGGCTCGGCTGGTTACTGCGATAGAGGAGCCCCGGCTCCACCTCCCCGAGGTTCTCGAGAGTGAATCGCAGCAGCTCGGCGGTCGTCAGCGGCGCCGTGTGCTCCGGCCTCGCGGCGACGTCGGGACTCTCCGGTACGCGTACGAGCGCGTTGCACGACGACGCGAGGAGCGCGAGGGGGAGCAGGGCCTTGCGAGCGGCTTTTACCAGGAGATCAGTGCACATGGAGTGTCATGCTCGGAGTCACGGACAGTACGTGGCAGGGGGTTCCGGCGGTGGTGTCGGCACGACGCGACCGCAACGGCAAGCGGAGACGGAGCATCGAGGACGAGACCGTCAGGTGCGACGGTCGGTCTCTCCCGGCATCTCCTGATCTCTCGTCATTCGATCCGTCCAGGAGGGTGTCGATCCAGACGCCGAAGGCCTCCGAACGGCAGTCGCGGCGCAGATGGATCGCGTCGTGCCCGTACCACTGCGCACTCGTCTTCAGCAGCGTGACGTCGTGATCCCCGGTGAGCTGACGGAGTCCCTGATCAACCGACCTCAGCTGATCGCAGGCGGTCGACTTCGTCAGTCGACGGAAGGGAAAGAACAGACGTCGGAGCAAGGCGAATCTCCAGCCGGGCAGAGCCTCGACGCTCTCGACCGGAGGTGTGGTGATCGCGACCTTGGCGCCGAGGTCGCGCAGGCGCGTCACCGTCGATCGCACCCACGTGAGAATCTGTCGCGGCTCGACTCCGTAGCCGACGTCATTTCCGATGTCGGTGAGGAGCGCGTACGATCGTCCCGCAGGGGCCGCCGCGTCCGGCCGCGTCGCAGTGTCGAGGAGTCCACATGTGGACAGAGCCGGGAACTTCAGGGCGCCAAGGCCCGCATCGAGCCCGTAGGAGCGACCGGGACCGTGAGCGACCCTGGCGACCAGGGCGTCGTCCTTGAAGCGCACCGCGAGGTGCCCGAGGATGTCCGACAGAGCGAGCCATACGTTGCTGGCGCCGAGCACCGAGAAGGACGCCGGGATTCGTGGACATTCCCCGCGTGGGGGCGTAGGATTCGAGCCGGTCAGAGCCATGGCGGGGTCGATCGTAGCACAGAACACGCCGCGGTCCGCACACCGCGGTCCGCATGCCACAGCCCGCACCCGGCGGTCCGCACGCCGATCGCGATGAGGAATAAGCCGCTTCTCAGCGACGAACAATGCTCTGCCGTCCATCGTGAGATCGCAGCGGCCGAACGTCGTACGTCCGCCGAGATCCTGCCCGCGGTGGCGCGAGCGTCGGGCCGCTACGACCGTGCCGAGGACGTCGTCGGTCTCTGGTTCGGTCTCCTGCTCTGCGCGGCCATCTGGTACTTCTTTCAGGGCGTCGGCGCGAGCGGTGGATGGAGCTCGATACTCGAGGTGCGCATGGGATTCTGGGCCGTGGCGGTCGCCGTCGTTCTCGGCTTCATTGTCGGGGTGATCGTAGGGGGTCGGGTTCACTGGCTGCGCCGGCTCTTCACGTCGAATCTCGAGATGGAGCAGGAGGTTCTCGGCCGCGCGAAGGCCGTGTTCCACGACTGTCGCGTTCACCGGACTTCGGAGGCGTCAGGCGTGCTGATCTTCGTCTCCCTCTACGAGCGACGCGCCGCAATCCTCGCCGACGAGAAGATTGTCTCGAAGCTCGGCGAGCGGAGCCTCCAGGAGGTTCGGGACGAGCTGATCGACGGCATCGGCAAGGAGGACGTGGAGAAGGGGCTCTGCCGGGCGATCGCGCGGCTCGGGAGCTTTCTCGAGATCGTCTTGCCCCGGGGCGAGAAGGATCACGACGAGGTCTACAACGAGGTCGTTCTACTTGATTGAGGGCGAGCCTCCGGATCTGACGAGGATAACGATGAATCGACACTGTCGCGCAACTCGACACGTCTGCGTCGCGATGTGGGTCGCGTCCGTGCTGTTCCCCGGCGTCGTCGCGACGGGGGACGAAGGCATGTGGCTCTACAACCAGCTGCCGCGAAAGCTTCTGCGAGACCGATACGGCTTCGTTCCGGACGAGGACTGGGCGCGCCATGTCATGCACTCCAGCGCGCGACTGTCGACCGGAGGCTCGGGATCTGTGGTCTCCAGGGACGGGCTCGTGATGACCAACCATCACGTGGTCTCGTCTCTGCTCCATCGACTCAGCTCTCAGGACAGGAACTACGTGGAGGAGGGTTTCTTCGCGCGCAGTCGCGACCAGGAGGTGGAGTGTCCGAATGTCGAGGTCGACATCCTCCGGGACATCGAGGACGTCACCGCGCGGGTCAACGCGGCTGTCGGGAAGGGCGATGGCCCGGGGGCTGCCGAGAAGGCGCGTCGGGGGGCTATCGCGGAGATCGAGAAGGAGTCCAAAGAGAAGAGCGGGCTCCACAGCGAGGTCGTCACCCTCTACCGCGGCGGCCGTTTCCATCTCTATCGTTACAAGCGATACGATGACGTGCGCATGGTCTTCGCTCCCGAGGTGTCGATCGCGTACTTCGGCGGTGACAATGACAACTTCGAGTTTCCCCGCTTCTGTCTCGATGCGTCGTTCGTTCGCCTCTACGAGGATGGCAAGCCGGCGAAGGTCGACAGCTATCTGCGCTGGAGCGAGAAGGGCGTCAGCAAGGACGACCTCGTGTTCGTCTCGGGCCATCCCGGTAGAACCTCGCGGCTGAACACGGTGGACCACTTGCGATTCCTGCGTGACGTCGCCTACCCGTCCTATCTCGAGCTGATCTACCGGCGTGAGATCGCGCTGCAGCAGTTCGGCGGCAAGAGCGCCGAGCACAAGCGCCGTGCGAAGGACAGCCTCTTCGGCGTCCAGAACAGCCGCAAGGCGATTCGCGGCATGCTCGCCGGTCTGCAGGACCCCGCCGTTCTGGAGTCGAAGCTGCGGGCGGAGCGAACACTGCAGGCGGCGGTCGCAAAGGACCGGGGGCTGGGTGCGACGCTCGGCGACTGGGACCGCATCTCGTCGTCGATGGCCGCCTCGCGTCGCTTTCGCGACGAGTACAACTTCCTGGAGGGGGGACGGGCGTTCTGGTCGACGCTGTTCCGTCATGCTCGCACGATCGTGCGACTTGCCGACGAGAGAGCCAGGCCGAATGCCAACCGCCTGCCCGAGTTTCGCGAAACGGCGATAACGTCGGTGAAGCGGGGGCTCGAGTCCCCGGCGCCGATCTACGCCGACCTGGAGACCGCGACGTTGACGGACTCGCTGACACATTTTGCGCAGGCCTGGGGGCTGGAGCATCCTCTCGTCCGTCTCGTACTCGCCGGCCGCTCGCCTTCCGATCGCGCATTCGACCTCGTGTCCGGGACAAAGCTGATCGACGTCGAGGAGCGCAAACGGCTCTTCGAGGGCGGCAAGGCTGCCGTCGACGCCTCGACCGACTCCATGGTCCTGCTCGCTCGAGACGTGGACTCTCTCGCCCGAGCCGTGCGCGAGAAGTACGAGGGCCTCGTCACCGGGGTCAGGAAAGATGCCTACGCGAACATCGCCGACGCGAAGTTCGCGGTCACGGGGACGGGCGTGTACCCGGACGCGACGTTCACGCTCCGTCTTGCTTTCGGCACGGTCGAGGGGTGGAAGGAGGGCGGCGCGTTCGTACCCTTTCATACGACGATGGGCGGCGCGCTCGATCGCAACAAGCAGCATGCCAACGCCGATCCCTACAAGCTGCCCGAGACGTGGCTGGCGAAGGTTGACGCGATCGATCGTTCGACACCGTTCAACTTCGTCTCCACGCCGGACATCATCGGCGGCAACTCCGGCAGCCCGGTGGTCAACCGCGGTGCGGAGGTCGTCGGCCTCATCTTCGACGGCAACATCCACAGCCTCGTGCTCGACGTCGTCTACACCCAGGAGCGAGCACGCGCGGTCTCCGTGAGCTCGGAGGCGATCATCGAGGCGCTGCAGAGTGTCTACGGCATGGGGGACCTCGTCACGGAACTGCGCGCGCGTTAGTTCGGAGCTTCGCAGTTTTCCAGGGCCCGGACGGGTTGGCGCGGGGCCATCGCGCGAGTCGAGCAGGTGTCGACACCGTCGCGGCCCGGAGGGATGTCGCGAGAGTCCGGCCTGCGGGAAGGTCGTCGGGCGGCTCACGGCAGAGCGCGCACCATGCCCGCGGCCTTGTCGAGCGTCTCCTGGTACTCGGCTTCGGGCCGGGAGTCCGAGACGATTCCGCCGCCGACCGGAAGCTGCAGCCAGCCGCCTCCCGCTGTGACGGTGCGGATCAGGATGCTGCTGCCCATGTCACCGTGGATCGCGATCCACGCGAGGCTGCCGCAGTACGGGCCGCGGGCTGTCGGCTCGAGCGCGGCGATGATCTCCATGGCGCGGACCTTCGGAGCACCGGTGATCGAGCCGCCAGGAAAGCTGGCGCGCAGGAGGTCGATCGCGTGGACGTTGTCGCTCAGCTCCCCGCGCACCTCGCTGACGAGGTGGTGGACCGTCGGATGGCGCTCGAGCTCGAAGAGCCGCGGCACGTGCACCGAATGTGGTCGACAGACCCGGGACAGATCGTTGCGCAGGAGATCGACGATCATGACGTTTTCCGCACGGTCCTTCTCGCTCTCGCGCAGGTCGAGACGTCTGTAGACATCCTCCTCCGCCGTGTAGCCGCGTGACCGGGTCCCCTTGATCGGACGTGTGACAACGTGGTCTCCCCGCAGTGAGAGGAACTGCTCCGGTGACGAGCTCGCGACCACGTGCTCGCCCATGTCGAAGTAGCCCGCGAAGGGGGCGGGGTTCGTCTCACGGAGCCGGAGGTAGAAGTCGACGATGTCGCCGCGATGCGGATGGAGCAGCCGCTGTGACAGGTTCACCTGGAAGATGTCGCCTGCGTGGATGTACTCGATCGACCGCGCGACGGCCTCGATGTAGGCATCCTTGCTGAAGTCGCTGAGGAGTCTCGACTCGCCCGGCACGTTCCAGGAAGGCGAGAGGCGAGACTTCGGAATCTCGTCTCTGTCGGGCGATATCCTGCGACCCTCACGGATCGGTCGCGCGAGACGTTCCTTCACTTGGAGAGCTCGCCGCGCGGCCAGGTCGGTGCGGTCGTGAGCGTCCGTCTCCGGGATGCCCAGCGAGACGAGATGGCATGTTCCCTTCAGGTGGTCCCAGGCGAGCACCCAGTCGTAGAGGCCGATCGCGAGGTCCGGAGTGCGGAACTCGTCGTGGCGGGCTGCAGGGAGTCGCTCGACGGTGTGGCAGAGGCCGTATCCGAAGAGACCCGCGGCGCCGCCCTGGAAGGGGGGAATCCCCGGGATGATGCGAGCGGACCAGAGTCGCAGCTCGTCGTCGAGCGCGTCGAAGGGGTCAGCCTCCATCGTCGAGCGGGCGTGATACTCGTGACTCTCGAGATCCGCCGAGACGGCGTCCCGGACCCTCAGTGACCGTCCCCGTGCGACAATCGTACGAGCCGGACGCGCGGCGAGATACGAGAAGCGGCCGTGCGTACCGTCGGTCACCGCACTGTCGAGAAAGATCGTCCATGGAAGCGAGGCGAAGCGCCGGAAGGAGTCGACCGGCGACGGGGCGGAGGGCAGCTCCTCGACGAGAGGCTCGACCCTCGTCGTCTCGTGGTGTCGGGCGTCGCTGCGTTCGTGGATCATTCTTCGCCTGACTCTCGTGCACGCGCCTTCTTCGCGAGGTGACTCTCTTCCTCGACGGTGAGAAAGCCCCAGCGCAGCGCCTCGTCCTGCACGTAGTTCTTGCCGAGAGTGCGAGCCGTGACGGCCTTCGCCATCTCGTAGCCGAGATAGAACGCATGTGCGGGATCGTCGACATCCATGCGCTCGAAGAGAGCGAAGGGGTCGCAGCCGCGAAGGTGCCGGCTGTTCGAGATCACGTGGATTTCGTCGCTCTCGACGAAGAGGCGGAAGTTCCGGTCCTTGATTCGCTCGGCGAGCTCGCAGAGGAATTCGCGTCCGTGTGTCAGCACGCGTGCATCACGCAGCACGTGCAGCAGCGGCTCCCGGTGCTTGGGCAGCGAGCCCTGCGTGCAGGCGAAGTGGACGAGTCGACGGGCCAGGTCGCACTCGCGCACGCTCGAGCTCGCCCAGTGGATGACCTCGGTCGTCAGGACGCTACGGACGCCGAGCTCCTGACAGAATCCGAGGAGGATGATGTTGACAGCGCAGGAGTCAGCGTCCGTGAGCTCCGTGAGGTTGCCGACTCCCATGAGGATCTCGGCGTCGGGATAGCGTTCGCGCACGGTCAAGTAGCGACCGAGCGACCTCGCGAAGCCGAAGCCGATCGGCTCGATGATGGGATCGATGCGATACGGGACTCCCCAGGTCTCGAGCTTCTCGACGCTCTCGTCGAGCCCGGCAAGGGTCCCGGGATCGTCGGGAATCACGACAACCTCGCAGCCGAGAGAGCGCGCGATCTCGATGTTGGTGCCGTTGACACTGAGGACGAGCTCGGCTCCGGCCGCTACAGCGGGCTCGATCTCGCGCGGGTCAAGGCTATCGATTGAGACTCGCATTCCTTCGTCGCGAAGAAGGCGGACGATATCGGCGACGCGTGCGAAGGGGCCATCCGGATCGCAGCCGACATCGATGACGTCCGCACCGTCGCCTCGGTAGCGGCGTGCCGTCGCGAGGATCTCCTGCTCGTCGAGTCGGGGCACGTGGTTGATTTCGGCGACGATGTCGATGTCCTGATCGCCGTAGGGAGACTCCGCCTCCGATCGACCCAGCCACGTCGGCAGCTCGCGCAGGTCCTTCGGGCCGCGCTCGACCGCTGTTCCCGTGCCTGCTGCGACCCGATCGAGCTCCCCCGCGCAGAATCCGGGGAGCACCAGTCGCTCGACATCTGGCGGCAGCTCGATTTTCCGCGCGACCCAGTCGCAAGTCATCAGGGCGGCGACCGCGATGTTCAGGGTGATCACTCGTGGCTCGAAGGGGAGATCGGGAGCCAGCTTCTCCAGCCGGCTCCGCAGCGCCGGCTCCGCGAGTCGTCCGGTGACGAAACCGACGACCCCGGGCTTCTTCGCGGACGAGGTCAGCGGACCCACTTCTTCGGGTACCCTTCGAGCGCGCTGCTCTCGTCGGGAAGCCAGGTGGCAAGCTTCTCGATCTCGGCGGCGAGCGCGAAGTCCTTCTCGGTGATACCGCCCGCGCTGTGCGTCTGCAGCTTCACGGTGACGTGTGCCCAGCCGACGTTGAGGTCCGGGTGGTGGAATCCGGCTTCGGACCGGTAGCCGATCGCGTTCACCAGCATCAGGGTGTGCGGCCAGCCCGGTGTCTTGAAGTCGCGGCGAATCCAGTCGTCTCGAAGCTCCCAACCGGGCAGGTTCTTCAGCTTATCCAGGCTCTCGTCCGGGGAGTAGGCTCTGTCGTCCGCCATCGTCGTCGCTCCTGGTCGGGTTATTTTTTCGGAACTGACGGGTCCGTCATTCTGATAACCGGGACTATTCTCGGACCGGCCCAAAAAAAAGCCAGCTTCCGGTAGTTTTGCCTTCAGATAACCCACGCTGATTCCGAGAAACCGACCAGTACTTGGTTTTCTTCGCCGCGGAGTTATCTTCTCAGAGAGGAGGATCGTGAACACTGGTATGCGATACTTGAGATCGTGGCCAGGGTGTTCAGTCCTGGCGTTGTCGACGGCATTTGTGCCGCCGACGGCGTTGGGAGAACCTCTGGACCTACCTGTCGAAGTCGCAGACTCGATCGAGAACGCGACCGACGCGCTGAGTGTACGCATCGAGCATCTGTTCAAGGCACGCAACGCAGCGCTCCAGCTGGTGCTGAGGGAGCGTTTAGCCGAGCGGGTACTAGAGCTCGAGAAGGACCTCACGCTCAAGGACCACCGGATTACCGCGCTGGAGGCACAGGTCTCGGAACCTGAATCTCCCACGGAATCCGACAGAGAGGGGACGGGCGATTTCTCTACGGCCGACGGGTTTGTCGGCGACGAGGACGCGTCCGGCTTCGGGACTGAATCGTTCGAGGATGAGAGCAGCTCCGCTGCTTCGCGTGCGAACGTCGCTCCGGTCGAATACGAATACGATATCGACGGAGACTCGACGGGTTCGCGCAAGAGGTACGGGAGCGACGCTCCGTCCACGCCGATTCGCCCGAGGCTATCGATCGGGGGACTCCCCCGGCTGGCGAACGAAATCGACCGCGTCATCCGTGACGCCAACGACGACTTCGCGAGCGAGGTTTATCAAGCTCTCGCAGATTCGAATGCAGAGCTCCACTCGATCGTCCAGCAGCTCGTTGGCCGAGAGGTGGAGGAGCTCGAGAGCTCGGTCGATGCGAACACCCGGAAGATGGAGCGCATTCGCGCAGCCGTCGCCGGGCTGCATTTGCTGGTGACCTCGTCGTCGGACGACGAATCAGACTCGAAGGCCCGCCGTCCAGGGCGGCTGTTCGAGCCGTACGCGGTCGCGACCGGGAGCGATTCCATCGCTCTGGGAAGCGCGACTGCGAAGGGAGGCGCCTTCCTGGAAACCGTCACCGCGAAAGTCGAGGAGGCATCCGCTCCGGATGCTCGCCACGACCTCCCGGCATGGAGAGAGGACACGATCGGAGACGAGGTTGATGAGCCGGCGTACGACAACGCCGTGACTCCACCCGGCGAACAGAGTTCGATTCCGATCGAGGATCCGGATCCGGACCGATTCGAGGTCATACCGGCTCGCGTGGAGACCATTCCGAAGGACCCGGATCCTTCGGATGAGGACACGACCGCGGACGAGGACACGAACGACGAAGCCGAGCCTGTCGATATCGAGGGCTCGTTCGACGCCGAAGAGGCGATTCTGCCCTACGGACCGCTATTGCCCACATTCAACGGACTCGAGTTCAAGGCCGCCTGCCCGGACTCGAGAGGAGTTCCATAGCTCCATGACGTGACAATCAAGACGGAGATGATTCACGAGAGGTCTCGATCGACACCTCTCGATCTTTGAGCTCAGAGAATCGACATCAAGACGCTCGCTTCCTCGTACAGTCGACCGAGGAAGCGGGCGTCTCTTTTTTGCCGTCGTCAGCGAACCGCGCCGCCGTTGACATTGATGACCTGGCCGGTGACGAACGAAGCTGCGTCCGAGCACAGATAGCGTGCGACACGCGCGACGTCCTCCGGTGTTCCCCAACGCTGTTGCGGGACCTCGTGCAGGACGCGATCTTGCCACTGTGTGGGCGCCGTCTCTCCCCAGGCGGTCCGGATCCAGCCGGGTGCGAGACAGTTGACGCGCACCGTGGGCGCGAGGCCGAGCGCGAGGCTGCGCGTGAACGCCATCACGGCGCCCTTGGCGGCGCCGAAGAGCTCGCCGCTTTCGCCCTCCATTCCGATGGCGGCCTGATCCCATCCCATGTTGAGGAGGGCGCCTCCGCCGTCTGCCTGCATGCGTTCGCCGACCTTCTTCGACAGGAAGATCGTCGCGCGAACATCCACGGCGAGAAGCGTGTCGAGCTTCTCCGCGTAAGACAGCTCCGCGCCCTCACCGGTGAGGACGTCAGCGCCGGCATTGTTCACCCAGATGTCGATGCCTCCGAGAATGCTCGAGGCCATCGAGACGAGCCCGTCGAGAGCCGCCTCGTCGCCGAGGTCGGCGAGGACGGTCTCGCTGGCGACACCGAGCGCACGCGCCGCGTCGCGTGTCTTCTCGGCAGCCTCTCGTGAGCGGTTCGCGTGGACGACGACGCTCGCCCCCGCGCCAGCGAGCTCGAGCGCGATGGCGCGGCCGATTCCGGAAGACGACCCGGTGACGACCGCGCGTCGATCCTCGAGAGAGAAGAGGTCGGGATCGCCCTCGTCGCTCACGAGTGTTCCGATCGGATCTCGTATCTCGCGCACTGTCCGGGGGACTCGTGGATGTCCACGACGAGGCGTCGCGGTGCGCGTCCCATGCGCGAGACCAGCTCCTCTCGCAGTCGGCCGGAGACCCACTTCGCGAGAAGCTCGGCGGTGGTGTTCTGGATCGGTAGCAGCGCGCAGTCACTGACCGGGATGATCCACTCCCGGTCGTCGGAGGCGATGCGGACCCGTGTCTCGCCGACGTCGATCTCGAGCGTGTCGCTCTCGACCGGTACGAGCATGCGATGGTCGAGCTTCTCGGTGATCCCCAGAAGGATCTTCTTGAGCTCGATGAAGTCGAAGACGAGCCAGTCGTTCTTCAGGTCGTCCTCGATCTCCGCCGCGACGCTGTAGTTGTGGCCGTGGAGGCGCTCACACAGGTTGTTGCCGAACACGATGAAGTGTGCGGAGCAGAACCCCAGGTAGTCCTTCGAGACGCGTACCTTGTATCGTTCCATCGGCTCGGCGGCGCAGTGGGACCTCGCCCGTCGGGAGGCAGTCGATCAGCTTCTCGGCGAGGCCACCGGGATTATGCCAGCTTGCAGGGCGGGAAACAAGACGGCCGCGACGAGATGGACACCCGTTCCGGAAGCTCCCCGGGTTGCCGGGATCGGCACCGGCGCCGCGAGTGACGAGCGGTCCGGGCCTTCTCGCGGAGTTTGCGACTTGCAACGACGCGGTATCTCCGGGAGCCTGTTTCCGTCCGCTGTCGGTGGCTCCGGGTCTGAGACAGCGTCGAGAGTTCCCGCAGAACGAGCCAGAGCGAGGAGCGCACAGTGAACCGCAGGAGCTTTGTCACGAGAGGGCTGGGGTGGGGGACCGCCGGTGCGTCGATCGGTGCGCTCGCAGGTGCGCTCGGCGCGAAGGTGAGCGCCGATGAGGAACGTTCCGCGGCAGGCTCGTCCCCGGTCGCGGCCGGGCGTCGGGTAGGCGCGGTGGGTGACGGCAAGGCCGACGCTGGCCCCGCCATCCAGCGAGCGATCGACTCTCGCGCGGGAACGGTGCTCCTGTCCCGCGGCACCTATCGGATTCGTCGTCCGCTCCGGGTGCCGCTCGCGAAGCTCGGCTGGACGAGTGTCGTCGGGTCCGGGTGTGCGTGTGTCATCATGCGCGGTTCGGGGCCGGCGTTCTGGATCGAGGGTACGCACGAAGGGACCGCGGATCCGCCCGGGTTCGACGACCGCGTCTGGGATGGGGAGCGACTGCCGGTGCTCTCGGGCTTCGAGATTCGCGGCGATGACCCGAGAGCTGACGGTGTGCGGCTCGAGCGCACGACCCAGGCGATCATCAGTGATGTCCTGATTCGCCGCTGTCGTGTCGGAGTGCATCTGGTGGCGCGTAACCGCAATCCGGTGATCTCGCGCTGTCACATCTACGACAACCGCGAGATCGGCATCTTCTTCGACGCGGTGAACCTGCACCAGGCGATCATCGCGGACTGTCACATCAGCTACAACCCGGTTGCGGGAATCCTCCTGCGCGGCGGTGACATGCGGAACTTCCAGATCGTCGGCAACGACATCGAGTACAACCACGACGAGAAGCGCAGCGGCTCGGCGGATGTGCTGATCGACATGGGGGAGAAGGGCTCGTCGTTTCGGGAAGGCACGATCGTGGGCAACACGATCCAGGCGCGACCGAGCCCGGCCGGCGCGAACATTCGCGTGATCGGTGGCGAGGGGCACGAGTCAGGTGGTCTGCTCGCGATCTCCGGGAACCTGATCGGGAGTCAGACGGACGGAATCGACCTCCGGCGCTGCCGTGGTGTCGCGATCTCGGGAAACTCGATCTACTCCGCGATGGACCGGACCTTGCGGTTGCGGGAGTGTGCGAACATCACCTTTGTCGGCAACACCATCGACTGGAACCCGTATCGCACGGGGAAGCGCTACGTCGACGGCATCCGCATCGATGATTGCGACGGTGTCGTGCTCTGCGGGGTCATTCTCGAGAACAGCTTCGCGGGCAGCAGGGAGTCCGGCGGCGCGATCGAGGTGCACGGATCTCGTGACGTGACAATCTCCGACTGCCAGGTGCTCGATCCGCGATTTCGCGGCGTCGTCCTTCGCGGAGTCACGCGAGGCCGCATCTCTGGGTCGACCGTCCTGAGACGCGATGGCAAGGCCACCGGCGTGCCGGCGATCGAGGTCGTCGGCGGGCGCGACAACCACATCATCGCGAGCACGGTGCCCGTCGGCGGACTGCAGCACGAGAACGGGACGACGCGGGTCGACGGGCTGCTCGAGGTGCAGACGAAAGCGTGATGTCGGCCGCGTCGCGGACCGGCTACGGACCTTGTTGCCGGTGGCGGCCCCTCCTCGCAAGAGAAGCCGTCCTTCGCGAAGAGCTCGCACGGTCCGGGCGAGATTCTCGACGGCGGATGCCGCCGGGGTATGTCGAGCGTTCCGCCCGGGTCTTCAGGGCCGATGATCCAGCTCGGGGAGCGGGCAGTGCGGAGTTCATCTTGCTACGGGTGGTCCGGGATCCGTGACGACGAGCGCTCGAGGTGGGGATTCGCGGTCAGGATCCGTCGCGCAGGAGTGTCGTCTCTCCGGGTCACCTGGGAACACGGTCGATGGTCTGACGGATGAACTCGGCATGAACGACGATGGCCAGCCCCAGTGGGCGGTGGACGGTGCGCTCCTCGACCGGTGTCACCGATCTCGTCGTCTCCCGGTGCTGTCCGATCACCAGCCCGACCACCAGGGGGCGATCCGTCACTTTCGCAGGAGTCTCGCGGTCGCGCATCATCACGGGCGCCCCGCTGTCACCTCCGAAGGTCCTGTAGTCGACCAGGTAGGTCCTGAAGCGACGGATCGGCGTCAACGGGAAGCTCGCCACCGCGCCCCGTCTGAGGATGGGGAAGCCGGCGCTGTTGGCCTCCAGCTGGGCGGGGTAGCACGGGATCCAGACTTCCTTCGCGCTGTGGAGCTTGCCGGTCTCGATCGCGGGCTCGCGGGCGAGGCGCTCGAGATTCAGGGCGTCCAGGGTCCGGCCTGCCGGTAGCGTCAGCTTCAGCGCGGCCACGTCGACCTGCGGATGCTTGATCCACAGCGATCGGTTCGCCGAACGGATCTTCAGAGGCACCTCCTCGCGAACGAAGCTGCCGTCTTCCCCTCGTGCCCGCAACACGATCCGACATTCATCGCCGGACATCTTCTCGAGAACGTGTGCGGCCGTGACCAGGATCAGCTCCTGCCGCCGGGTGTCGTCGGCGTCCGGTCGGGTGACGACGAAGCAGGTGGCCGTGGAGCTTCTGTTCGTGAGCTTGTACGTCGCTGCGAGGGTTTCCGGGATGGCTTCGGCCGGGTACGCGCCGACCGAGGAGCCCGCGGCGATACAGCAGATCAGCAGAAACGAACGCGATGGTCGCGACATGTCGGATCCTCGGTCTTCAGGCCGTCGGGCATTCCGGCGGAGGCGGATGGGGACGAACGTCGGCTCCGGGAGAGATAGCGACGCACGGCGACGTTCACACCGATGAAATACGCCCTCTCTCCTGGGGTGAACACAAGATTATCCCGCGATTTTCCGTCTCCGGCGCCTGGCGCCGGGTCTGTGTCGGGTTGCGCTGCGCGTGGCGTGCTGGTGTGTTCCCGCCGATAGTACGGCCGAGATCCGAGGGCGAGAGTCACGTGAACCGAACGAGTGGCGAGAGGTCAGCGAGGGCAGCCCTCGAAGAGACCTGCCCGGGTGGACGAGGGCCGTCGAGGTGCTTTGCTGCGGAGAGTCATGGAAGCGGCAACGGCAGCCTTCCGGACCGCAATGAAAGAAACAGGATGACCGCGACGAGATCCGCGCTGGTGCCGGGGTTGCGGCGATGGCCGTCGGCGCGCAGCCAGTCGTCGAGCTTCTGGAAGGACTCGAGGCCCTCCGTCGACGGCCAGCCGGCGTCGAGCACGGCTCTCGCTCGGGCGGACGACTCGCAGGCGGTCTCGACGCCGCACTTGCGTGTGATCAGCGAGTCGGGGTGTCGCGCCATGAGCTCGAGGTGGAGTCGCACGACGGCGTCGTGGAGACCGAGTCCGTCCGCCAGCGCCGCCTCGAGTCGAGGGACGCCGACGTCGATGGCCTCGGCGAAGCCGTTGGCGTACTGCCTCGCGATGAGGTCACGGTCGGACGCGAGCCTCATCGACGCGATGAGGTCGCCGGGCGGCTCGTCGTGGACGTCGCCCGACTCGACCTCGCCGAGTCCCCCGGGCGCCGCGAGCGTGATCGCCTCGTAGACACGTCGACAATCGTCCGCGTCGAGCCCGTCGAGGACGCCGCGGACCCCGACGCGCAGATCATCACCCCTTCGCACCGTCGCGACGACCCCGAGCAGCAGGATGATGCCGAGGTTGACGTTCTTCCCGCTTGCGGCACGGGTCGCACGCACGGAGTCGAGAACGGTCTCGCCGAGCGACCGCTGGTGAGCGCGGTCCATGACCGGTGCGATGGCGGCGGCGGCGACCGCGAAGTCCATCCAGGTCATGTCGTCGAACGAGCGGGCTGGATGGACGTTGCCGGCCTTCGGCGCCGCGACCTCCAGCAGGCAGGCAACCTGCGCCAGCGCGCCGATCGAGATGTCGTCGACGTCCCGTGCGATCACCTCGACATCCTCCTGCGCAGAGCTCCGAGGACGAGGGTCGCGATATCGAGATCGCAGACGCTCGAAAGAGATCGCCAGCCCGGAACGGCGTTGACCTCGAGAACGAAGGGACGACCATCGCGATCGTAGATGACGTCGACACCGGCGATCTCGGCGCCGACCGCGCGTGACGCGCGCAGAGCCAGCTCCCTCTGTACGATGTCCGGCTTGTGTCGAGTCGCGGCGCCGCCTCTCGCGATGTTGGTGATCCACTCGCCGGGAGGAGCCGTTCGTCGCATCGCCGCGACGACGCTGTCGCCGACGACAAGCAGACGGAAGTCGGCGCCGTCACTCTCCACGTAACGCTGCACGCACACGGCGCGTCCCGCCTCGACGACCGCCGACAGCTCGGCGTCGAGCTTCCGGCGCTCGGTGCAGTGGACGATTCCACCTACCTCGGAGCCGAAGAGGGGCTTGACGACGACGTCGCGGTCGAGATCGTCGAACGCGTCGCCGAGGGTCTCGAGGGACTCGCAGACGACCGTCTGCGGTACGGGGATTCCGGTGTCCGTGAGCCGGCAGAGCGACAGGTACTTGTCGATCGCCGTCTCCAGGGCGCGAGGACGGTTGACGACGGGAACGCCCCGCTTCACGAGCGCGTCGAGAGCATCCATGCGAAAGACGATCTGCTCGAGGGTGCCGCCCGGCATCGTGCGCACGACGACGCCGTCGACCCGTGTCAGATCCACCCCGCCACCGAGCACGGAGGGGGGCTCCGCGACGGCGGCACGTAGCGAGCGGAAGTCGACCGGCTGCACGTCGATGCCGAGATCGCGACCGGCCCGCACGAGATCGCGCACGTGCCAGCCGAGCCCGCTCGACAGCGCGACGACTCTCACGAGAAGAGCGACCTCTTCAGGAGATCCGGCTCGGTATGGCCGAAGGAGTGCGTCCGTCCGGTGTCGACGTTGTGAAAGGTGATCGCGGCGGGACTGAAAAGGTGCGGATCGATCTTGTAGAAGTCGTATTCGTAGCGCTTGAAGATCTCGACGAAGGGCTCGCCGTGGTCGGGAGATGCGGACGACGGGGTCTGCGCGCCGAGCTCCACGATCGAGTCGTCGTCCCCACGGACCCAGAGTGTCACGCACGCGCCGTAGAGCACGGAGTCGTTGGTACGTCCGAGCGCGGCGAGGTCGTCCGATCCCGGCGGTGGAAGCGGCGCGCTGCCGAAGCCCGCGGCCACGCGTCCGATGTCGAAGCCGATCTCGTGCAGCTTGTGGAGCGCCGTCTCGACGCTGCGCGCGACGACCTGCACGCCTCCCGCGGTGCTCGCAGTGGGAGCGACCGCGAGCGTGATGGCGCTCGGCTCGACGCCGGTCTTCGACGCCAGGTGCTCGAAGACGGCCGGCCCCGGCTGCTTGCGGGTCTCGAGGGCGCCGACCGCGTGCTCGGCCTTCTCGCGGCCGTCGATCTCGTCGAAGAGCGTCTCGCCGCCGTAAGCTGCCCGCATCGGGCCGGAGCCCATCGCGAAGTAGTCGCCGACCGAGATCTGCCAGCCGGCGTACTGTGAGGCCATGCAGGCCGCGACCGGGTGGTCCGTGCGCACAACGACCTCGGGGCACGGAACGCCGGCGACGGCGCCGCTCTGGAGGGAGACGTCGGCCAGGTCGGCGAGCGTCAATCGCGCGAGAAAGACTCCGGCGGCGAGGCCCGCAGGAGCGCCGATGCCGCAGTCGATCACGCGTCCGCCTCCCTCGGCGCGGTGGATCGCGAGACCGAGCTCATCGCGCGATGCGAGCGTCGATTCGACGAACTCCCGGGCGCGGGCGTTGAGCTGTATCTGCGTCATGGGGGGGGGGCCGGGGGCGGGG
>CAYMLL010000009.1:28820-62579 GCA_964390645.1 uncultured Planctomycetia bacterium
CCCCCCCCCCCCCCGCCGCCCCCCCCCCCCCCCCCCAGGGGGGGGCCCCCGGGGGCGTGGAGGAAGCTCGATGTATACCCGAAGCAGGGACGGCGCGGGGGAAGTTTCTTTGCTGCTCCCGCGGTCCGGATGTTGCTATCATGTCCCGCTCTTATCGTCTTCACCGAAGGTATCAACAGTCGGCCTGCACGAGGGCTCCATGTCGCCGTTTCTGGTTCTCGCAATCGGTGTGATCTTCGTCATTGTGGCGATCGGCGGGCTCAAGCTTCACCCGTTCATCGCGCTGGTTCTGGCAGCCATCCTCGTCGGAGTCATCTCTCCGGAGACCCTGCCCGAAGGCAAGACCGATGAGCAGCGACTCGAAGGCGCGGAGGTGAACCGGCTGGTTCAGGTCCGGCGGGCGTTCGAGCAGACCGCGGTCGGTCTCGGCAAGACCGCTGGGAGCATCGCGATCGTCATCGCTCTGGCCGCGGTGATCGGTCAGTGCCTGATGGAGAGCGGAGCAGCCGACAAGATCGTCCGCCGCTTGCTCGGCTTCCTGGGCGAGAAGCGGGCGAGCTACGCTCTCCTGGGCAGCGGGTACGTTCTGTCCGTTCCGGTCTTCTTCGACACCGTGTTCTTCCTGCTCGTGCCGCTCGCTCGTGCGATGCGGCTGCGCACCGGGAAGAACTACATGATCTACGTCATGGCGATCTGCGCCGGTGGCGCCGTGACGCACGGGCTCGTGCCGCCGACGCCGGGGCCTCTGTTCATGGCGGCGGAGCTGGACATCGACCTCGGAATCGCGATTCTGGGTGGCTTCCTGATCGGTCTTCCTGTGGCGTTCTTCGGCGGTATCGTGCTGCCGTGGATCCTGAGCAAGTTCTACGACGTTCCGATGCGCGACGCCCCCGGCTCGTCCACCGAGGAGCTGCAGAAGATCGTCGATCGCTCCGAGGATCAGCTGCCGGGGCTCCTCTCATCGATCTCTCCGGTCGTGATACCGGTCCTGCTTATCACCGCCTTCAGCATCTTCAACGCGATCTACACGCAGATGGAACCCGCGGCACAGGAGAGCTGGCTGCGGCTGTGGGACCTGATGGCGTTTCTCGGGGACAAGCACTTCGCGATGATCGTCGCGACAAGTCTCGCCCTGTGGCTGATGAAGTCACAGAAGGGGTACTCGTTCAAGCAGCTGACCGCGGCGATCGAGCCTGCTCTGCTCGCAGCGGGAGTGATCATCCTGATCACCGCTGCCGGCGGGGCGTTCGGCGCCATGCTGCGCGACTGCGGTCTGAAGGATGCGATCAAGGACTACGTCTCGGTCGAGCAGGGAGGCGACACCGCCACGCTCGGCGTCGCGATCATCCTGATCGCCTGGGGGGTCGCCGCGATCATGAAGGTCGCCCAGGGCTCCGGGACGGTCGCCATGATGACGGGGGCGTCGATCATGGCCCCCATCCTCGTCGCGCTGGACTCGGACGGTATCGAGCTCCCCTATCATCCGATCTACATCTTTGCGGCGATCGCCTTCGGCTCGAAGGTGGTCTCCTGGATGAACGACAGCGGCTTCTGGGTCGTCTCGCGCATGAGCGGCTTCAACCAGCGGGAGGCGCTGAAGACGTGGACGTTACAGCTCGGGCTCATGGGTGTTATCGGTCTGTTGGAGGTGCTCGTGCTGATCCACGTCTTGCCTTTCGCCGGGTGAGCTGCCCCACGGGAGCACCGGAATATCGACTCGGAGGCGAGCGAAAGGTGCGAGCTCCTCCCGGTCGATAACACGGATCTGGAGGTAGATATGATGTCGAGCGAACGGTTCAAGACAGTGTTGCTCTTCGGGTCGCCCGGCTCCGGGAAGGGCACGCAAGGGAAGATCCTGGGCTCGATTCCCGGTTTCTACCATCTGTCGTGCGGCGACGTCTTTCGCACGATGGATATCCGCTCGGAGATCGGCAAGATCTTCTGCGAGTATTCTTCTCGTGGCGAGCTCGTGCCGGACGAGGTGACCGTTCAGCTCTGGCGGCAGAACATGCGTGCGCACACCGTGCTCTCGCATTACCAGCAGCACAACGACCTTCTCGTGCTCGACGGGATTCCGCGCAACGTCCAGCAGTCAGAGCTGCTGGATCCTGACATCGAGGTGCTGAAGATCATCCACCTCGTCTGCGAGGACAAGGTCGAGATGGTCACGCGTCTGCGCAAGCGGGCGCTGAAGGAGAATCGCGCCGACGACGCGCGCGAGGATGTCATCCTGAACCGCTGGGAAGTCTACGAGAGGGAGACTCAGCCCGTGCTCGATCACTACCCGGCGGATCTCGTCGTGGAGGTGAGCGCGTCGCAGACCCCGGCAGCGGTGCTCGTCGATGTCATGTCGATCGTCGTGCCGCTGCACGATTCGCTCTTCCGGCCGACGGAGGTCTGAGGAACGATGTCGTCGCCGGCCGACCTCCAAAGGGGGGAGGGGCCGACCTCGCGTCAGAGGGTCGCGCGGGAGCGCTCCGGCCGGACTCTCAGCCGAGAACCTCCCGCAGCCGGAAGTGGAACTTGCCGAGCTCGCCGCCGTAGTTGCCCGCTCCGATCGAGACGATGCCGTCTCCGCAGGCTGCACGGATCGCCGTCGCGGTAGCGGCTGCCACCGTCGGCTCGTCAAGACCGTTGACGACGATCTCGTACGCCGCGTTGGCACCGTCGTGAAGCTCGGTCTCCACACGTCCTCGCAGCGTCGGGCAGAAGGCGTGGTTCGTCGACGCCCGCAGCGCCTTGTAGCGTGAGCCGACCTTGCTGCCGCTGCGCACGACGCCGCCGGGGAAGGGCGTGATCACACCGGATACGTCCGCGAGCGCGTCGACGACGCGACCCGCGCCGTCGAGGGCGGCTTCAAGCGTCACACCCTGGAGGATGATGTTGCCACCCGCGACTCCCTTCTCGACACCGATCGTGTCCTCTATGAGGAACTCGCCGTCCATCACCGGAACACGCCAGTAGCGACGGTCCGCGACGACCTTGCTCTTCTGGAATCCGTCGCCGAAGAAACGCACGTGCTTGCCGAGCGGGACGCGAGTCTCGGCGCTCTGCAGGCCGTCGTATACCGCGGTCGTCGCGCACGTCAGCAGGCACTGGCCGGTTCGACCCGGAACCGCCTCGGCCAGTCCGTCGACCGAAAATCCGAAGAAGAGCAGCGACACGCCCGGTCGGCCGTCCGGCGTCTCGGTGGCGTCCAGGCGTCGCTCCACACCTGCCTCGGCGTCGCACGAGATGATCGAGCTGGCGTAGCCTGTGGCCTCACGCGACGCCGCGTCGACCCAGCGCTCGTCGTGAGCGGTGACGACGAGGCGCGCGTAGCGCATGCGGAAGGCCTCCGCGAACGTGTCCTCGATGAACGTGCCGTCGATCTTCATCCTTTACCCTGCTGCGGAGCGACGGAAGGAGAATACCCGATTCGATCGGGGCTTTCGATAGCCCGGTCGTCGCGATCCAGGACTCCACCCGTGTTCTCGATTCAGCGCCGCGCAGCCCTCGGAGCCACGATCCGGGTTCTTCTCGTCGCGTCGGTCCGGCATAATGACACCGGGAGTGCTCGGCCCCGTTGATACGCCGCGCACGGAGGGAGGGCATGAAGGATGCGTCGAATCGTCGAGCTTGCGACCGGTTATCTGGTCATCGCCGTCGCCCTGGGCGCGCAGGTTCTTGCCGATCGCGTTACTGATACGCGGACGCGTCCGAACGTGATTCTCGCGATGAGCGACGACCAGGGTTGGGCCGACGTCGGCTTCGCGGGCCATCCGACCTTGAAGACTCCGCATCTCGATGACATGGTCGCGCACGGGCTTCGCTTCGAGCGTTTCTACTCGTCGTCGCCCGTGTGCTCACCGACGCGGGGGAGCTGTCTGACCGGCCGTCATCCGTTTCGCTACGGCATCTTCGGCGCCAACGCGGGCGGCCCGAACAAGCCCTGCCGCTACGTTCTTCCTCGCGAGGAGATCACCATCGCCGAGCTGCTGCGCGGCGCGGGCTACGCTACGGGGCACTTCGGCAAGTGGCATCTCGGTGACATCGTCGGAGACAGGAGATCGTCGCCTTCGGAGCACGGCTTCGACGAGTGGTTCTCGACGGTGCGCAAGGTGTCGACGCTGGATCCGGACGCGGCGAGCTACCGGCACAACGGGGCCGTCGTGAAGGGGCCGCTCGAGGGCGATGACTCGCGCATCATCATGGACCGGGCGATCCCGTTCATCCGCGCTGCGGTGTCGGGGAAGAAGCCGTTCCTCGCGGTGATCTGGTTTCACACGCCGCATCTTCCGATCGTCGCGTCGAAGCGGCACCGCGCGCTCTATCCCGGCAGCTCACAGAAGGAGCCCGATTACTGGGGCGCGTTGACGGCGATGGACGAGCAGCTCGGCCGTCTCCGGGGGGAGCTCCGGACGCTGGGCGTCGCGCGAGACACGATGCTCTGGTTCACGAGTGACAACGGGCCCGAGGGCCCCCGCAGGAGTGCGAAATCGCCGGGCAGTCCCGGGCCGCTGCGCGGCCGCAAGCGGCAGCTCTTCGAGGGCGGCGTCCGCGTTCCCGGGATCCTCGAGTGGCCCGCGCGAGTCTCGGGGGCTCGCCGGACCTCTGCTGTCTGCTCGACGCACGACTACCTTCCGACGATCGTCGAGGTGCTCGGGCTGAAGTCACCGGTGTCGACGCGACCGCTCGACGGCGTCAGCCTCTTGCCGTTGATCGACGGAAAGCCGTTCGAGCGTGAGTCGGCGCTGGCCTTCGAGACGCGCGGTCAGAGGTACCCGGTGGCGCTGATCGATGGCCGCTTCAAGCTGCTTCGAGCCATGAAGACGGCGAAGGTCTCCGAGCGTGAGCTCCTCTTCGACCTCGAGGCCGACCCGTCCGAGACGACCAACGTCCTCCTGAAGCATCCGGATGTCGCGGCACGCCTGCGGGGCCGCCTCGAGAAGTGGCGCGCCTCGTGTGACAGGAGCCGTGCGGGTGCGGACTATCGCTGACCCGGGTCGTCACCGGGTCGGACGGCTGCCAGCAGCCGTCGCAGTCTGGCGAGCGCGTCGTCCGGCTCCTCCGCATCGCAGAGAATCGTGAAGATGGGCGCTCTCGCGCGGATCGGCTCGCCTTCGCGCGGCAGGTCCGCGAGGCGACCGCCGAGTTGCCCGAGCTCGCGCAGAGTCTCCGCGCTCGGGGATGTGAACGTCTCGTCGTCTGCGGCGAAGACGATCGCCTTCGCGCCGACCCCGCCCGGGTCTTTCGACGGGACCGCGACAGGGTCCCCGCGACAGGCGCGCAGGTGGAGGTCGATCGCCGAGATGCCGTGGGCACGCTCGATGCACTCGACCGACGCGGTGTAGCGGGGGTTGATCTCGAGAAAGACTGGCACGCCGTCCTCGCGGATGACGAGGTCGATGCCGAAGAGGCCGAGCAGCCCCAGCTCCGAAGCGACGACGTGGCCGGCGTGCCGGATCGCGTTGAGCGTCTCCCGGCGCCGGGTCAGGAGCGGCGCGATGGTGCCGCAGTACGCGAAACGCGGCGCCCGGAGCCAGTCGACTCCGATCAGCTGTCGCGTGCAGGCGAGCAGGTCCACCTGCAGGTCGCCCGGTCGCGGCGTCTTCGAGGCCAGGAAGACGGCCGACGCTGGTGACCCCTCCACCAGCTCCTGGTGGAAACGGTCGGGACCGTCCTTCGCCACTGTGATCTCGCGGATCCCGCTGCCGCCCGCACCGCCCAGCGGCTTCGAGAGCCAGCGGCCGCCGGGAAGCGGCGCGAGTGGCCGCCCGGGAGCGAGTGTTCGCGGCGCACGCAGTCCGGCGCCGATGATCGTACGGACGAACCGCTGCGGATCGGTCGCCTCGCGCACCGCGCCGAGCGGCGGGCCGATCAGGGGCTGACGGTCGGCGATCGTCGCGAGCAGTGCCGGGTGCGCCTCCAGACCACCCGTCCAGAGCACGGGAAGCGGCGGCAGGCGCTCGAGCTCGGCAAGGATCGAGCCCGGATAGCCGGCAGCATCGACACGGCGAGTCTCGCAGCAGGCGTCGGTGTCCGTGTCGGCGTAGAGATCGATCGCCAGGGGCCGGAGTCCGGCTCGCAGGCATGACATCGCGAGAGCTCGGGCGCTCGCGCCGATGACCACGACATCGGCGATCAGAGCGCTGCGAGGTCGAGTAGAAAGGCTTTCCAAGACAGTCGAGTTTCTGGTATATCTCCTCATCCCGGTTCATGTTCGAACGATGTCGCGTGAGAGTACAGAGCCCGTCAGGAGGATGCTATGTCTTTTTATGTCGGAGAAGCGTTGGTTGGTGAAGGCAACGAGGTCGCTCATATCGACCTGTTGATCGGCCCGAAGGATGGTCCCGTCGGCACCGCGTTCGCCAACGCTCTGGCGTCCCAGAGTGAGGGCCACTCGAACCTCCTCGCCGTGCTCACTCCGAACGTCGCGGTGAAGCCGTCGACGGTGATGATCACGAAGGTGACGATCAAGGGCGCCAAGCAGGCCGTGCAGATGTTCGGCCCGGCGCAGTACGCGGTCGCCAAGGCCGTCGCGGACTCCGTCGCCGACAACGTGATTCCCAGGGACAAGGCCGAGGACTACGTCGTCGTCTGCGGCGTCTTTATCCACTGGGAGGCCGAGGACGACAACAAGATCCGCGAGTACAACTACGAGGCGACCCGACAGGCGATCGCCAACGCGTGGGCGAGCGCGCCGAGCGCGGCTGAGATGATCGCGCAGAAGGACTCGGCACAGCACCCGTTCTCGGGGCAGTAAGCGACCGGTCGCCGGAGCGATCCTGCGCCCGGAGTAGTCTCGGTCCACCTGTCACGAACGAGTCTCCGCCTCGTCTTGCGAGCGTCGCCCAGGGGCGTCGGTTTCCGCCGGTCGTCCGGCGGCTGCCGCCAGCAACGGACCGGATGATGCCGGGACGGTGGTCAGGCCTTGCCAGGCCCGGGCTCGCTCCGTCTGGTGACGGTGGGCTCTTGAAGCGGCCCGGTTGAACAAGTCTTCGGCTCCCGGACGGACGGCGCGCGGTCTTCGCGACACGCCGTCGGTCCCGGAGCCGTTTCCGTCTCCGCGGAGGTCTCCCCGTGTCTCGCAAGCGTACAGTTCTCCTGCAGCTCGATACGGACTCCCGACCGAGCTCCTTCGACGCTGTCGTCGCCGTCGACTCGGGTGCGGAGGCTCTCCTCTCTCATGGCGGGGTGACGCCGGACAACGTCCAGGGGCTCGTCTACGGCGCGATCTTCACGCGTGGTCCGGAGGATTTGCGGTCGACGGCGATCTTCGTCGGCGGCAGCGACGTCGGGCTCGGCGAGCAGGTGGTCGCCAGGATCCGCGAGGTCTTTTTCGGCTCTCTGCGGGTCTCGGTGATGCTGGACTCCGGCGGCGCCAACACGACCGCCGCGGCGGCCGTCATCGCCGCGAACCGGCACGGCCGGGGCGGGCAGCGCTCTCTGGAGGGAGTCCCGGCTCTCGTGCTCGGTTCGACGGGACCGGTCGGCCGTCGCGTCGTGCGTCTTCTGGCACGTGAGGGCGCCAGGGTGCGCGCGGCATCGCGTTCGCTCGAGCGCGCCGTGGCGGTCGCCGACGAGATTACCGCCGCCGTCGAGCCCGCGAGCGCCGTCGAAGGCGTCGCGACCTCCTCGCAGGAGGAGACCCGTGCGGCTCTCGACGACCGGGAGCTCGTCATCGCGGCCGGGGGGCTCGGTGTCTGTCTGCTTCCCTCGAGCGTGCGTTCCCATGCCGCCAAATTGCGAGTCGCGATCGATCTCAACGCGGTTCCACCCGAAGGCATCGAGGGAGTCAAGAGCGGCGATGCGGGGAAGGAGCGCGACGGCCAGGTCGTCTACGGCGCCATCGGTGTCGGTGGAATCAAGATGAAGATCCACAAGGCGGCGGTCGCGGGCCTCTTCGAGTCGAACGACCGGGTGCTCGATGCCGAGGAGATCTTCGACCTCGGCGTCGGGCTCGAGCGGCAGGATGGTCGCGGCTGAATCCGAGGGGGTCCGGCTCAGCCGGGCTGTCGAGCGAGACGCGCGAGCGCGAACGCGCAGGCGCCGACGGACGCCGCGTGGCCGTGTATGGCCTGCATCGAGCAGACTCCGTGGGGCTGCGGCTGCACGCGCCTCAACGCCCGTTCCGCGACCTTCTCACCGGATCCGGAGACCCGCACGTGGTCCAGCCGGACCTCCGCACGGTCCCGCACTGCTTCGATCGAGGCGGCGATGCGCCGCTCCAGGCTCGCGGCGACCTGTGCGGCGATCTGTCCGGCCTCCCGCATCGAGAGGTCGGGAGGATCGACGCAGATCATGCGCGCGAGCCGCGCTGCCGCCGCGTCGCGAGTCGCGGGCCGTCCGTCGGCCGTGTCCCGATCGTCGTCGCTCTGCGGCGTGACTCCGAGCGTCAGGTAGACGTCGAGCATCGTCGCGAAGAGCTCCGCTGCGACGGTGTGTCGGGCGCCGCGAAGGTCGATCCGGTCGGTGACGGCGCACACGGGCGTGCGCCGGCAGCCCGCGTAGATCAGCTCGCTGCTGGCGAGCCGCGACGTGTCGTCACGACCGGCGGGCAGCGCCTCGCCGCCGCGAAAGGCGACGATGTCGGTGGTGGTGGATCCGACGTCCACGACCACCCCTTCGGTGTCGCGAGACTCCCGCGCCGCCCAGGTGACGAGTGCCAGCCAGTTCGCCGCCGCCGTCGGGAGCGGTCGCTCTCGCGCGTCGTCGACCGTGATCAGCTCGCACCCGGTCGTCCACACGCGAAGGTCCGGCCTCGTCCGGTGGCTCTCGACGGCGCTCTCGACCGCGGCGAGGATGTGACGGACCCCCTCTGACTTCGAGGAGAAGCAGTCGCAGAGCTCGCCGGTCATCGTCACCGCGAGGGTGTCGATGTCGCCGAGGCGATCGAGGCAGCGCTCGACATGCTCCGCGAGGCCGTCCGGCTCCTTCCACAGCGCGAAGGGCATCGAGACGACCCTGCCGTCCGCCGTGGCGGCCTTGAGGTTGGCGCCGCCGATGTCCAGCGCTGCACGAGTCACCAGCGCAGCTCCTCGCGGCACCATTCGACCTCGCGAATCTCGCCTCCGTCGGCGATATCGAGCGCCAGCCGGGCCAGGTTCTCGTCGGTCATGCGGCGCAGGCCCCGGTAGGACGTCGTCAGTCTCGGGTTGATCTCGACGACGATGTCATCGCCTGAATCCTCACCGAGGAGCAGATCGACGCCGAAGAAGCCGAGCGGATCAGGCAGCGAGCAGACCGCTCGACGAGCGAGGCTCGAGGCCCGTCGGGCCGTCTCGCCCTCCGGCAGCGCACGGCCGCCCAGATACTCGAAGCGTCCGTCGTCCGAGAGGTCCTGCCGGCACGGACGCAGTGACATCACGCCCGCGGGTCCGGCGATCAAGAGCACGCTCGCGGCGACTCCGCCTCGCAGTGGTGTGACGACATTCTGTGTGCGGAGATCGGGTACCGGGGTGTCGGCTTCGAGCGTCAGCAGGTCGACCGAGCCCGCTCCGAAGCGCGGCTTGACGACGCGGGGCGTCGACGTACGTGACCCGGTCTGCGCTCGCTCCGACGGGAGCGCCGGCACCCTGGCGCGTGTCAGCCAACGCGGCAGCTCGAGCTTGTCGGACGCGAGGCGAATCGCCTCGGTACTTCCGCCGATGAGCCGTCCGCCCGCGTCGAGGATCGCGTTGGCGAGCACCTCGAGGCGGCGGTCGATCTCCGGGGCGATCAGCAACGTGGCGTCGGCGTCCAGAGCGGTGTCGACCGGGTCCGCGCCGGACTCCGTGACGACGCGCAGGTCCGGGTCCTCGGTGAGATCGTCGACCACGGCGCCGAGCATCGCTCGTCCCTCGCGTAGCAGCGACGTCGGCACCTGCTGGCCGCAGCTTCGGGTCGCGGAGATGTGCTCGTGGACGAAGATGGTTCTCACTGTGCGGCGAAGCCTAGGCGATCGGGCCCCTGAGCACAAGAGTGACGAAGAGACCTTTCTCGGCGTCTCGAGAGCGGCTATCTTCCGTCTCGTGAAGCCTTCCCCCGATCAGCGCGGCGGCCTCGAGCGCTTCGCCCGCATGGGCCTCAGCGGCAATCCCTTCCGGGTCGTGCCGCCGGCGGAGATACCCGAACTCTACGCGCCGCCACTGGATGGCCAGGGGCCCAGCGCGGCCGACATCGCCCGTTCCGGCGCCCGCTGCGTGCAGATCCTCGGCAGGGAGGGCTTTGGCAAGTCGATACTGCTCGCGACGGTCGGGGGGCTGCTCGAGGACGAGGGCCTCTGCTGCGAGCGCCGCTACCTGCCGCCGCATCACGACGGCGTCTTCGTCGAGCCGCGGGGCGGAATCGATGTGCTCCTCCTCGACGAGGCCCAGCGCCTGACGAGGAAGGCCCGGCGGGCCGCACGCCTCTGGTACGACGACGGGGGCCAGCGACGGCTCGTCATGACGACGCACGAGGACCTTCGCCGGGCCTTCGGCCGGGAGCTCGAGTCGCTCGAGATTCCGGCGGCGGACGCGGCGGCGATCGATCGCGTGTTTCGTCGACGGATCGAGTTCTCCGACGGGGATCCGGAGTCGATTCGCCTCTCACCGCGGGGGGCGCGCTGGCTCGAGAGCGAGTCCGGCGGCTGCCTGCGCCGCGTGGAGGAGCTCTGCTACGAGCTCTTTCAGGCGATCGAGGCCACGCGGGAGATCGTCATCGACGACGGACTCCTGCGCGGCCTCGGCAGGCGCTCATGAGAGCGCCGTGCGCGGCATGACGTAGAATACCTTCCGGGCGACGGGGTCGCGCTTCCACGCGAGGTCGAGGCTGGCCTCGATTCGCCAGACGATTGTCAGGTAGTGGCCCGAGTAGCTGATCGGGCTGATCGGCAGCTTTGTCGAGAACGGAAACGTGAACTCGCCGGTATCGAGCGCGCCTGCGTGGAGGGTCTGCTCGAAGACGTCCTCCTCGTCACGGTCGCCCTTGCCTTCGGTGTGCCAGCCGACCTTTGCCACAAGGCCGCGGCATGAGACCGGCTCGTCGACCTTGACCCGGACGCACCCGCCGAGTTCATCACCGGCGAGACGGTAGTTCTTGAGCTCGGACTCGGACCAGGGGCCGGGGTCGAGATCGATCTGGATATCAAGGCTGGTCGACATGGTCTCCTCCGCGGTCTTCCGCGATTCGCAAGGGTGCGACCTCTAGCTCGAATTGCTGGGTGAAGTCGGGCCAGCCGGCGAGCTCGGTCTTGGTTTCGATCATCCAGGTAACTTGATTGCGGGAAGCCTCGAACGAGTGCATTCCCTCCGGCGGAATCTGAAAGGTCTCCTCGCCCTCGAGCGTCATGAACGAGTCGCCGGTTCGTGGGCCGACCACTTCTCGCTCGTCGGTGTGGACGTCATGACGTTTGGTGTACGTGTTCGTGCCCTGGCGGTAGGTGGCGGACTCCCGACAGAGGAGCGTCAAGGCGACGCGACGGACGTTGACGGTCGACTTCGGCCGCTGTGTGAATCGGACCTCGAGGCTTTCGCCGAGGCACACGGGATGGACGGAGGCGGTCGCGACTCCCGGCTGCAGCTTGGCGCGCGCCAGCAGTGTCTTCGCGAGCGCGAACACCATCACCAGGCCGATGAGCGCGAAGATCCCCAGCACGACGAAGGGCACGAACGATCCGGATGCGTCATCGTCGAGCCAGAACAGTATGATGAGGGTCCAGGTGATGCCGTTCCAGAAAGCGGCGAGGAACGCCAGCCCGACGGCGCCTTGTCCGGTCGACGCCAGCCGGGCGCCTCTTCCCGGTGCATCGAGGCGGACGCTCGATCGTCGGTAGGGAAGGACGGCCGTCAGCGACACCTCGCCCGACGGGCCGATCTCGATCTCCTCGTCGAGCCTGCCTCGCGAGCTGACGGACTCCGACCCGAGTCCGAGGCGCTCTCCGATCGCGAAGGCGAGCGCCTCCTGCCAGTCCAGCGGGTAGCCGACCGCCAGGAAGATCGGGGTGGCCGAATCGCAGTGGACCTTGACGCCGCGCGCGCCGACACCGGCGAGGCTCCGGCAGGTGCTGCCGGTCTCCAGACGCAGGACCGAGTCCGCAGACCGGGATGTCGTCCATCGGTACGGACCCGCCCGTCTGACCGACGAGAGCTTGCCGTCACGGACGAGGATCTCCGCTCGACCGCGTATCACGTAGAGGCCCGCGGCCAGGATCACCTGCCCGACCACGAAGAACGGTACCCCGAAGAGAGGGAAGAGCCAGCGCAGGGCTGGCGGAACCACCTCGGCTTGCCCGAAGATGGTGGCGGCGGTGATCCACAGGAGCGAGAAGCCCGAGAACATGGCGCCGAACACCACGAAGGCGAATCCGGGGAAGCCCTTCCTGGCGGTGCCCGGTGGTCGCCTTCCGAGAATGTAGCGCACCCCGTCGAGGTCGTCCTCGATCTGTATCTCCGGAGGAAGAGCGGTGACGGCTGCGGTCATCAGGGTTTCTCCCACCTCTTCTTCGGAAGTTGCACCGGCGTCCTGAAGCCGGATTCGCGGCACCTCACCCTCCCGGGGGAGCCTTGCGGATGGCGGCGGGACACCTGAAGATCCAGATCGGCACGCTGTCAGGATCGAGCTGTCTCATGAAGGTCGACGTGGAGAATCTGAGCTTCGCCCACGACTCGAGCACGGTCGTGCTGAAGGGCATCGATCTCTCGGTCGCCCCGACCGAGTCGATCGCCGTGCTCGGTCCGAGCGGCTCGGGCAAGAGCACCTTGCTGTCCCTCGTCGCCGGGCTCCTGCGCCCGAGCAGCGGCGAGCTGCGTTTCGACGACGCTGTCGTCAGCAGCGCGACGAAGGTCCTTCCTCCGTGGCGTCGCGGTGTCGGTGTCGTGCTCCAGGGACTGGGGCTCTGGCCTCACATGTCGGTGCGCCAGCACCTGGAGTTCACGCTGCGCTCGCGGGGCGTCCCCCGCGGTGATCGGGCCGCGCTCGTCTTCGGGATGCTCGAGAAGCTCGAGCTGGTACCGCTCGAGCGGCGTCGCCCGGTCGGGCTCTCCGGAGGCGAGGCACAGCGTCTCGCGCTCGCGCGTGCTCTGGTGGCAAGCCCTCGACTGCTGCTCCTCGACGAGCCACTCGGTGGGCTCGACCGTCGACTGCGCGATCGACTCCTCGAGCACATCACGGCGCTGCGCCGGCAGGGGCCGGTGACAACGTTGCACGTGACACACGACTTCGAGGAGGCGGCGCGTGTGTCGGATCGCGTCGTCGTGCTTCGCGCGGGGAAGATCGTGCAGGTCGGCTCCGCCCGGGAGCTCTACGAGCAACCGGTCGACGAGCCCACCGCGCGTCTCGGTGGGGTCGCGAACATCGTACGCGGCAAGATCGTCGCCGCCGGCGTCGCCGGGCCTCCGCGCGGCCGCCTCGACGTCGACCGCGCCGCACCGCGCCCGGGCGTGGCGGTCGAAGTGCTGCTGCGGCCAGAGCACGTGGAGGCGCACGTCGACGTCGCGGGCTCCGACGAGGTCGTCGACAGCTCCTTTCGCGACGGTTTCTGGGAGTCCACGGTTCGCCGGAGCGGCGAGACCTTCGTCGTTCGCGGCAGGTCGGAGCTCTTCACGGGGGCGAAGGTGTCGCTGGCGGTCGCACCCGGTCGTCGTCATGCGTTTCGCGCCGACGAGGGGACGGCGGGGAAGACCGGGCCCTAGGCCGGAGTCTCTCCATCGAACGTCGAGCCGGGGAGCGGCCCTCCGAAGGGTCTGCCGGGAGCTTGTCGTCCGCTTCTCGAGGCAGCCAGCTGCGCGGAAACTCGTGAGCGCTCCCCAGCAGGTCGACCGAGGCGGAGCAGGCCGGTTGGCGACGGAGGAGCTCGAGGCAGGACAGCGGGATGTCGGCGATCGAGACACTGCCGCTCCCTGCCGTGCCACCGCCCGGGAGATCGACCGCGGACGTCGATGTCACGGGCGTCGCAAGCGTGGCGAGCATGTTGACCGTGAGACGGCGCGGGGAGGAGGCGATCATCGCGCTTTCCGCGAGATGCACCACAGGTGCTCGTACGTGCGGATGAAGAGGTCGCCGTCCGACACCGCGATCGATGCTCGTGTTCGCTCGCCGAGGGAGCTTCTTGCCAGGACCTCGAAGCTCGTGGAGGCGCGCACGACGAAGCAGGTCCCCCGCTGGTCGATCGCGTAGAGCCGGTCACCCGCGAGGACGACCGAGCTCCAGGAGCTTGATCCCAGACGCTCACGCCAGAGTCGCTTTCCGGTCTCGAGCTCGATGCACTCCAGCGTCTGGCGGTCGTCGTAGATGTAGATGTGTCCCCCGGAGATCACTCCGGATCCGATGCGCTGGTGTGGCCGCTCCTGCGTCCACAGGCGACGGGTCGGGGTCACGTCGCCCTTGCCGCCGAGGCGGACACCGATCGCCGGGCCCATGTAGCCGGACATGGCGACGGCGATGCCTTCCCCGGTGATCACCGACGTGTACACGAGTCGCCCCAGACCACCGCAGCTCCAGACCTCCTTGCCGGTTCGTGGTGCGAACGCACGCAGGTGACCGGGATAGCCGACGAGCGCCAGCTCCTCGCCCGAGTGCTCGACGATGACGGGCGTGCTCCACGAGCCCGTCCAGGTCTTGCTGCCGCCGTTGCCCTCGTCACCACCCGGAATCTCGACCTTCCAGACGTCCTTGCCGCTCTTCCTGTCGAGCGCGGTGAGAAAGGTGCGCGCGCCCGGTCCGCAGTTGATGAGGCAGAGGTCGTTCCAGATGACCGGAGAGGAGCCGTTGCCCCAGATGTGACGAAAGACGCCGAGGTCGCGCCGCCAGAGCTCCTCGCCTTCGAGATCATAGCAGAAGACGCCTGCCGACCCGTGGGAGACGATGACGCGCTCGCCGTCGGTCACGGCGGAAGCGGAGCAGTACGGGTTCGTCTTGTGGGTCGGCTCCTCGCTCCGGTGCTCGACGGTCCTCTTCCAGAGAACCTCGCCGTTCCGGCGGTCGACACACCACAGCGCGCGCTGTGTACCGTGTGCGGTTGCCTGCGTGATGAAGACGCGCGAGCCCCAGACGATCGGCGTGGAGTTGCCGTCCTCGGGGAGCGGGAGCTTCCAGAGGACGTTTTTCTCCGTGCTCCAGCGCAGCGGCAGGTCGTCCTGCGCGGCGACCCCCTGGCCGCCGGCGCCGCGCCACCCGGGCCAGTTCTCGGCCAGCGCCGGGGCGGCCAGCGTCGTCAGAGCGGCCAGCGTCGTCAGAGCGGCCAGCGTCGTCAGAGCGGCCAGCGTCGCCGGAGCGGCCAGCATCTTCGGCGCGAGCGCTTGCGGAGTCCGTGAGTATCGCATGGAGAGCTCCCTTCGCGGGATCCGAGAATAATCGCCTCGGGCAGCCTCCGACACCGTTTTCCGCGTCCTGCTCGATCTTGACCCGAAGGAGCCCGGGTCGCCAGAATAGGGAGATGGAGGCTTTGTCGACGATGAGCCCACTGGCAGCCACGACGCACCCTGGCGCGCGCGGCACCCGGCGCGACTTCTTTGCGCGTGCGGGTGGCGGTTGCGGTCTGATCGCGCTCGCGTCGCTGCTCGACACCGACGGGCTTCTCGGCGGCGACGCCGCGCCGGATCCACGTGCGCCGAAGTCGCCGCACTTCGAGCCGAAGGTGAAGCGAGTGATCTGGCTCTTCATGCACGGCGGGCCGAGCCAGGTCGACCTCCTTGATCCCAAGCCGGACCTCGAGCGCTTCGCCGGAAAGCCGCTGCCGGGTAGCTTCGGGGAGGTGATGACTCGTCGCAAGGTCGCGCGCAACCCGCTGCTCGCGCCGATCAAGCCCTTCCATCGGCACGGCAAGTCCGGACTCGAGATCAGCGAGTTCTTGCCACACATCGCGGGGTGCGCCGACGATCTTGCGGTCATCCGCAGCTGTCACGGGGACAGCGTCAACCACCCGCAGTCGGTGTACCAGATGAACACCGGCAGCATACTGATGGGCAAGCCGAGCGTGGGGAGCTGGGTGTCGTACGGGCTCGGTACCGAGAACAGAGACATGCCGACCTTCGTCGTCATGCCGGATCCGCGCGGCGGTCTGAAGGGTGGACCACCGGCGTGGGGGAGCGGCTTCCTGCCGGCGACACATCAGGGCACGCCGATGCGTGCAGGCGGCGAGCCGATCCTCAACCTCGCACCGTCGTCGCTGGTCTCGGCGGCGCAGCAGCGTGGAACTCTCGATCTGGTCCGGCGGCTGAACTCGCGTCACCTCGACGGTCGTGAGTTCGACAGCGAGCTCTCCGCTCGCATCGACTCCTACGAGCTCGCGTACCGCATGCAGACCGCGGCGCCGGACATCGTCGACCTGGGAAACGAGTCGAGGTCGACGCTCGAGCTCTACGGCGTCGGCGAGAAGGACACGGAGGAGTTCGGGCGCCGCTGTCTTCTGGCGCGACGCATGATCGAGCGCGGCGTGCGCTTCGTGCAGCTCTACTCCGGCGACACCGGCGGCTGGGATGCTCACAAGAACGTGCTGTCGAACCACTCGCTGTGGTCGCGGCGCACCGACAAGCCGATCGCCGGGCTGCTTCGCGACCTGCAGCAACGCGGCCTCTTCGAGGAGACGCTCGTCGTCTGGGGCGGTGAGTTCGGACGCATGCCGATGAGCGAGCAGGGTGCCGGACGAGACCACAACCCGTGGGGCTACAGTGTCTGGCTCGCGGGGGGCGGCGTGCGTGGCGGCACGGTGTACGGATCGACCGATGCGATCGGTCTGCGGGCCGAGCATCGCCCGGTGCACGTCCACGATCTCCACGCCACGATCCTCCACCTGCTCGGCATCGACCACGAGCGGCTGACCTTCCTGCACAACGGCCGCGAGGATCGGCTCACCAACGTGTCCGGGAGCGTCGTTCGCGGCGTGCTGACATAGGACTCTCCGTGCGAGCGTTGCTCACCCTCACTGCTGCTCTGGTCCTCGGCGATCTGCGCGCCCTGGAGGATGCAGGGCCGGTTCACGAGACGCCGATCAGCGCCGAGGATCGAGACCACTGGGCGTTCCGAGCGCTTGCCGCGGTGACGCCGCCTGCCGTCAAGGACGGAAGCTGGCCGCACGGCGACCTTGACCGCTTCATCCTCGCGCGTCTGGAGAGTCGTGGGCTGGCGCCGCTTCCACCGGCCGGTCGTGTGACGCTGATCCGACGCGTCACCTTCGATCTGACCGGCCTGCCTCCGTCGCCCCGGGAGGTCGCGGCCTTCCTCGAAGATGACTCCCCGGACGCGTACGAGAAGCTGGTCGATCGTCTCCTCGCGTCGCCGGATTTCGGCGAGCGCCGGGCGCTCTTCTGGCTCGATCTGTCGCGCTTCGCCGAGACCGATGGCTTCGAGCATGACAAGCTGCGGCCGAACGCGTGGCGCTATCGCGACTGGGTGATCGGAGCGCTGTCGACGGACATGCCCTACGACGAGTTCGCCGCGCTGCAGGTCGCCGGTGACGAGCTGCGCAGGGGCGACGCGGGTGCCGCGGTGGCGACCGGCTTCGCGCTCTGCGGGCCGGACATGCCCGACATCAACCTCGTCGAGGAACGTCGCCACATGGTGCTCAACGAGTTGACCGGAACCGTGGGTTCGGTGTTCCTCGGGCTGCAGATGGCCTGCGCGCAGTGTCACGATCACAAGATCGATCCGATCAGCCAGGCGGACTTCTACCGTCTGCGCGCGATTTTCGAGCCGGCGCTCGTCTTCGATGATCAGCCGCTGCCGGTGCTTGCCTCGGATGCTCGTCGCGGCGCGCGGAAGGACGGCAAGAAGAGGTCCGCCGGCCCGGCTGGACGAGTGCTCCATGAGAAGCCCGGAAAGTCGCCGAGAAGCTACCTGCACGTGCGCGGCGACTTCCGTCGTCCCGGCCCGGAGGTGAAGCCGGCGCTGCCGCGCATCGCGAATCCGAGGCACGATCGGATCGCCTGGAGCGACAGTCCTGTGCAGACGAGCGGCCGTCGTAGCTCCTTCGCCAGCTGGCTGACGCGCGGTGACAACTTCCTGGCGACGCGCGTGATCGCGAACCGGGTCTGGCAGGAGCACTTCGGCCACGGGCTCGTGACGACGCCGAGCGACTTCGGGATCATGGGGCAGAGACCATCGCACCCGATGCTCCTGGACTGGCTGGCGCGTCGAACCGTTGCGGAGGGCTGGAGCCTGAAGCGCGTTCGCCGCTTGCTCCTCCTGTCCGCGACCTATCGCACCGCGGCGGTGCCCGGGGCGGGTGGCAGTGCCTCTTCGCGGGCTGCCTGGCCTCGGCTACTCGAGGCCGACCCGGGCAACCGCCTTCTCGGCCGCACGACACCCCGCCGTCTCGAGGGGGAGACGCTTCGCGACGCGCTGCTGTCGGTAGCCGGTCGGCTCAGCCTTCGACGAGAAGGCGGTCCCGGTGTCATGCTGCCGCTGCCGCAGGAGGTTCGCGACACGCTGCTGCGGGGTCAGTGGAAGGTCTCGCCGAGCGAGGAATCACACCGACGGCGCAGCGTCTACCTCTTCGTACGACGCAACCTCCGCTATCCGCTCTTCGAGGTCTTCGACCGTCCCGACGGCAACGCGAGCTGCGCGCGTCGCGATCGCTCGACGACCGCGCCGCAGGCTCTGACGCTCCTGAACTCCGAGCTGTCGCTCGATCTGGCGCGGCGCTTTGCCGGCCGGGTCCTCGCGGATGCGGGCGACGCGCGGGCCGCGTGGGTCGAGCGGGCCTACCGGCTGGCGCTCGGTCGCGGACCCCGCGATGACGAACGACGTGACGCTCTCGGCTTCCTCGACGAGCAGGCGCGTCGCATCCGTCGGGTCTCGCGATCCTCCTCGGACCTGGCGACGCCCCTGCCCGCGAAGGAAGGCAGCGACGCTGCGCGCGGCGCGGCCCTCGTCGACCTTTGCCTGGCGCTGTTCAACGTCAACGAGTTCCTCTACGTCGACTGATCCGCGGGACCATCTCCGCGCGGCGGCCGTCTCTTCAGGGAGCCGCTCAGCGGATCTTCGCGCCGAGCTTCTCCCTCAGTGGCTCGAGCATGCTCTCACGGATGGCGTTGACCTCCTTCTCCGACAGCGATCGATCGGTCGACACGAAGGTCAGCTGGAACGCGAGGCTCTTCTTCCCGTCTCCGATCTGCTCGCCGCGGAAGAGGTCGAAGAGCCGGATGTCGGCAAGGAGGTCGCCGGCCGACTTCCTGACGAGTGTCATGACGTCCTGAGCCGGAACGTCGTCGTCGACGACGAGCGCCAGATCCTGGCGGACTGGCGGGAACCTCGAGATCGGACGGAACGAGTAGGTGTCGCTCGATGCCGATGTCAGCCGGTCGATGTCGACGTCGGCTGCGAATACGATCCGCTCGCCGAGATCGTAGGCCTCGATGACCGCGGGGTGGATCTGTCCGAGCGAGCCGACGGGCTCGCCGCCGATGAGCAGCGCAGCAGCCGCGCCGGGGTGATAGGGTGAGCCGCTGCCGGATGAGAACGAGACGTCCTCGACGTGGAGCCTGCGGACGAGGCTCTCGACGATGCCCTTGAGGTCGTGGAAGGTCACGGTACGCGGCGTCGTGTCGGCCCAGCTGGCGCCTCTCACCGGGCCACTGAGGACGATACCGAGGCGCGTGATCTCGGCGGGCAGCTTGCCGTCGCCACGTTCCGGCAGGAAGACCGTGCCGATCTCGAAGAGCGCGATGCGCTCACGAACCCGGTGGTTGCGTACGACGTTTTCCATCAGGCTGCCGAGGATCGTCCGCCTGAGCGACGATCTGTCCTGGGTCGACGGATTGATGATCGTCACGTAGGGAGGCGCATCGCCGGATCCGTTCTCGGCTGCCGTCATCCGTGCTTCGGACTCTGGTGTCGTCAGCGAGTAGTTGACGACGTCGTGAAGGCCGCAGCCGCTCAACGCGTTGCGCACGCGTCGGCGGTACTCCCATCGGGTGTTCTGGGTCTGACGAGGAAGAGGCTCGTCGAGAAGTCGGTTCTCGAGCCGATCGAAGCCGATGACGCGGATGACTTCCTCGGCCACGTCCGCTGCCTGGGTGACGTCCGGGCGGAAGCCGGGGATCTCGATCTGCAGGGCGTCGTCCCCGGCGTCCTCGACGGTGAAGCCGAGACGCTCCAGGGATGTGGTGACCTCGTTCACGTCGAGCTCGACACCGAGCGTGCGGCTGATGTCGCTCGTCTTCACCACGAGCTCACGCCGCTCCGCGGGGCGGGGGTAGCAGTCAGCGATGCCGCCGTCAGGTTTGGCGCCGGCGATCTTCTCCAGGAGATGCGTGGCTCGCTGGATCGCGATGACGGTCATCGCCGGGTCGACCTGTCGGCTGAAGCGCGTCGAGGCGTCGGTGATGATCTTGAGCTTCGACATCGCCTTGCGAATGGTGATGAAGTCGAAGTTGGCGGACTCGAGGAGCACTCTCGTCGTGTCGTCGTGGATCTGGGAGTCGAGCCCACCGATGACGCCCGCGACGGCGACCGGCTTGTCGCCCGACGTGATCAGCAGGACCGACTCGTCGAGCTCGCGGGGCTCTTCCTTGCTGCCGTCCTCGCGAGGCTCGACGTCCTGGTCGAGCGTGTACATGCACTCTCCGGGTCGAGCGCGTCGCACGCTGATGTTCCTCGCGGGCAGCCGGTCGAGGTCGAACGCGTGCATCGGCTGGCCGAGCTCGAGCATGACGTAGTTCGTCACGTCGACCAGGTTGCTGATCGGGTTGAGCCCGGCCAGTGCCAGCCGACGTTGCAGCCAGCCCGGGGACGGGCCGACGGTGATTCCCTCGAGCACGTAGCCGCTGTAGCGCGGTGCTACATCGGGCGCCTCGATGTTGACGTCGAACGCCTTCCTGTCGAAGGGCAGATACCTGGCGTCGATCTCGAGCTTGAAGTTCGTGCGCGTCAGACCGGCGATCTCGCGCGCCATGCCGACGATCGACAGGCAGCGGCCGTAGTTCGGCAGGATCGCGATCTCCAGGACGACGTCAGCCGGGATGTCGCCCGAGGGCTCGAGGACGGACGCGAGCGTCGCGCCCACTACCGCGTCGTCGTCGAGCACCAGCACGCCGGAGTGATCCTCGGACATGCCGATCTCCTTCTCGGAGCAGAGGACGGCGTTGGAGTCGACGCCGCGGAACTCCCGCGCAGCGACGGTCAGGATCGCGAAGGTCTCGGACCCGGCGTCTATCAGCAGGGCTCCGGGGATCGCCGCCGGCACCTTCTTGCCGACCATGCTCGCGTCGATATTCGGCGCTCCGGTGACAGCGGTCGCGGTGCGCTCGTCGCCCAGAGCCAGCTGCACCACGCGCAGCTTGTCGGAGCCCTCGACGTCGGCGACCTCGACGATCTCGCCGACCAGGACATCGTGGGAGAAGACACCGATGCGGTCGATCGACTCGACCTCGAGACCCGCGCGCGTCAGCACGCTGGCGAGGTCATCGACGGACAACTCGCAGTCGTTGAAGTCTCGAATCCAGCTCAGTGGGACTCTCATGAGAGTGCTCGCGATGGGAGATCGTCGAAGACGTTGCTCGTGAAGGTTGCGGGTCGGTTTGTGTGATCGACCGTCATCAAAACTGCTCGAGGAACCGCAGGTCGCCCGAGAGGAAGTGTCGGATGTCGTCGATGCCGTGACGCAGAAGGACCATGCGCTCGAGGCCGATGCCGAAAGCGAGTCCCGAGTGCGTTTCGGGGTCGTAGCCGCCGTTGCGTAATACGGTGGGATGGACGACTCCAGCGCCGAGCACCTCGAGCCAGCCACTGTGCTTGCAGAGCCTGCAGCCTTCGCCGCGACAGAGGTTGCAGTCGATGTCGACTTCGACGCTCGGTTCGGTGAACGGGAAGTAGCTGCCGCGCAGCAGCATGCGATGGTCCGAGCCGAAGAACTGGTGGACGAACTCCTCGAGCACGCCCTTGAGGTCCGCCATCCCGATGTCGGAGCCGATCGCCAGCCCCTCGATCTGGTTGAACTGGATCTCCGAGCGCTGCGTGATCTGCTCGTTGCGGTAGACCGTGCCCGGCAGCAGTACGCGGACGGGCTCCGGGGCCAGCGCGCGCATGGCGTGGATCTGCCCCGGAGACGTGTGCGTGCGCAGCACGACGTCGTCGCTGACGAAGAACGTGTCCTGCATGTCGCGAGCCGGATGGTGCCGCGGGATGTTGAGCAGCTCGAAGTTGTACTCGTCGGTCTCGACGTGTGCGGACTCCCAGATCTGGAAGCCCATGCGCTCGAAGATGCCGCAAATCTCGTCGAGGACCGCGTTGATCGGGTGGATCGTGCCCAGCGGCGTGAGGCTTCCGGGCAGCGACGTGTCGATCCGCTCACGCTCGATCCGGGCCGAGAGCTCGGCCTCGCGCAGTCCGTCACGCTTCTGGCCGAGGCGTCCCTCGAGGTCGACGCTCAGGACATTGATCGCCTTGCCGACGCTCTTCTTCTCGTCGGGGTCGGAGAGCTTGCCGATCTCGCGCAGGAGCAGCTTCACCTCGCCCTTGCGGGACAGGTAGCGCGTCTGCCAGCCGTCGAGGTCGGCGACCGAAGCGGCCGTGTCGAGCTCTTCCAGGGCCCGACTCCTGATCTCTGCAATTCGATCCTGCATGACAGTCTCATGTATCGGCGATCCGGGCCGGAAAGGACAACGCGCCGCGGTTCGGGGCTCCTACCCTACCTGCGGATCTTCCGGTAAGTCGTCTTGCGGTACTTGCCTTCCTTGACACCCGCCGCATCGAGCTCGCTCCTGCGCGTCTCGAAGTAGTGCTCGAAGTTGCCGTTGAAGACGCGGGGGCGGGAGGCGCCGTCGTCTTCGGCGTGTCGGTCCTCGAAGATCACCAGCAGGTTCGCGAGGCGGTCCAGAAAGAACCGATCGTGAGAGACGATGAGCGCCGAGCCCGCAAAGGTTTCGAGGGCCTCCTCGAGGACGCGCAGGGTCGTCAGGTCGAGGTCATTCGTCGGCTCGTCGAGCAGCAGCAGATTCGCGCCGCGTCGCATGGTCTTCGCGAGCAGGAGCCGGTTTCGCTCGCCGCCCGACAGCTTGCCGACAGGCGTCTGCTGCGCCGATCCCTTGAACTGGAATCCGGAGAGATACTCGCGAATGTGGAGCTCGCGTCCGCCCACGTCGATGACGTCGCGTCCTTCCGAGATCTCCTCGTAGACGGTCTTGTCGGGGTCGAGATTCTCGCGCGTCTGGTCGACGTAGGTCATCTTCACGGTCGAGCCGATCTCGATCGCGCCGGCGTCCGGCTCGTCCTGCCCGGTGATCATGCGGAAGAGCGTCGTCTTGCCGACGCCGTTCGGCCCCGTGATGCCGACGATCTGGCCGGGAAGGACCTCGAGATCGAGACCGTCGATGAGCTTGCGGTCGCCGAAGCCCTTCTCGAGTCCTCGGATCTCGAGGACCTTGTTGCCGAGGCGGGGGCCGGACGGGATGGTCAGGATGACGGTGCCGGCTCCTTCCTCGGACTTCTGGTTGACGAGCGTCTCGTAGTTCTTGACGCGCGCCTTGCTCTTGGAGGTGCGAGCCGACGGTGTCGCGTTCATCCAGGCGAGCTCGCGCTCGAGCTCCTTCTGACGCCGTGCGTCCGAACGTGCCCGCACGGCCATGATCTCGGCCTTTCTCGCCAGGTAGTCGGAGTAGTTGCCCTCGTAGATGAAGAGCTTGCCGTTCTCCAGCTCGACCATGTAATTGGCGACGTTGTCGAGAAAGTAGCGGTCGTGCGTGACCATCACCACCGATCCGGGGTACTTGTCGATGAAGACCTCCAGCCACTCGATGGTCGCGGCGTCGAGATGGTTGGTCGGCTCGTCGAGGATCAGCAGGTCCGGACACGAGACGATCTCACGGCAGAGCGCGACGCGGCGTCGTTCGCCGCCCGAGAGTCCCTTGACCGGCAGCCCGGGGTCGGGGACTCGCAGCGCCTCCATCGCGAGCTCGAGGTGGTGCTCCCATTCCCAGCCGTCGATGGCCTCTATCTCCTCCTGGATCCGGCCCATCCTGTCGAGGAGCTTCTGCTGGGTAGCCTCGTCGGTCTCGGTGCCGTAGTCGTCGCAGACCTTGTTGTACCGGTTGATCATCCCGAGGACGCGCGCGAGGCCGATCTCGATGTTCTCACGCACCGTTCCGGAGTCCTCGAGCGACGGCTCCTGCTCGATGTAGCCGACGCGCACGTTCGGGTGGATCTTCAGCTCGCCGGTGAACTGATCGTCCCGGCCCGCGAGGATCTTCATGAACGTCGACTTCCCGGTGCCGTTGGGCCCGATGATGCCGATCCGCGCGGCTCCGTGGATGGTGAAGGAGGTGTCCTTGAGGATCTGGCGGTCGCCGAACGACCTCTCGATCTCGTTGGCGGTGAGGAGAACTTCTCCGAGCAGCATGGCATCCGGGTCGGGTCGGGGTCGGTTGAATCCGGTACCTTCCCCGGGGGGACTCTGGAAGTCAAGCAGCGTTCAGGGCTTCCGGCGCCGAAGCCCCTTGAAATCGGCGTCGCCCTTCCTTACTCTGTGCGATCCCCACGGAAGGACTCAGAGATCGACAACGAGGTTCGTTTCCGAACGAGGTCTGACCATGCCAAGGACCATCCGCGCCGGCATCATCGGCACCGGTTTCATCGGCCCGGCTCACGTCGAGGCGGCCCGTCGTCTGGGCAATGTGGAGTTCGTCGCACTCGCCGAGGTGAACGAGGATCTCGCCAGGGCCAAGGCGGACGATCTCTCGATCCCTCGCGCTTACGGCGACTACCACCAGCTGCTGGCCGATCCGGATGTCGAGGTCGTCCACAACTGCACGCCGAATCACCTGCATTTCCAGGTGAACTCGGACATCCTCGAGGCCAAGAAGCACGTCATCAGCGAGAAGCCGCTTGCGATGACCAGCGCGCAGAGCCGGGAGCTGGCGTCGCTCGCGAAGGCGTCCGGAGTGATCCACGCGGTCGACTTCAACTACCGCTACTACCCGCTCGTTCAGCACGCGCGGCAGATGGTCGCGAAGGGTGAGCTCGGCGAGGTCTTCAACATCCACGGGTCCTATCTTCAGGACTGGCTCTACCTGCCGACGGACTGGAACTGGCGGCTGGTGCCCGAGCTGTCCGGCGAGAGCCGCGCCGTGGCGGACGTCGGCAGCCACTGGTGCGACCTGCTGCAGTTCATCACCGGGCTGACGATCACCCGGGTCTTCGCCGATCTGCGCACGGTGCACAAGACGCGCATGAAGCCGAAGAAGGAGGTCGAGACCTACGCCGGCAAGGTGCTCCAGCCGAGTGACTACGAGCCGCAGGAGATCAACACCGAGGACTACGCCTCGGTGCTCGTCGAGCTGTCGAACGGCGCGCACGGAGTCTTCACCGTCAGCCAGGTCTCGGCGGGACGGAAGAACCGGCTCTACTACGAGATCGACGGCTCGAGGTGCGCGCTCTCCTGGGACCAGGAGCGTCCCAACGAGATGTGGATCGGCTATCGGGACCGGGCCAACGAGGTGCTCGTCAAGGATCCTTCCCTGCTGCACGAGGAGGCGCGCGAGTACGCGCACTATCCCGGCGGTCACCCCGAGGCGTATCCGGACGGACCGAAGAACCTCTTCCGTAATGTCTACCGTGCGGTCGCGAACGGCGGCATGCCCTCGAACCCGGACTGGAGCACCTTCGACGCCGGCCACGGCGAGGTCGCGATCTGCGATGCCGTGCTCGAGAGTCACCGTGTGGGCAGCTGGGTCGAGGTGAAGTACTGAGAGAGCGGCGGAGTCGATCGAAGGGTCGTCCGCCCTCGAATCCTGGAGAACCTCAAGATGCCTGGCAAGACCTGCAACGTCGCGCTGATCGGCACCAAGTTCATGGGCCGGGCGCATTCGAACGCGTACCTGAAGGTCGCGAAGTTCTTCGATACGCCGGTGGACCCGGTGATGCATACGATCACGGCGCGCAACGCGGAGGAGCTCGAAGCTTTCGCGTCGCGCTGGGGCTGGCAGAACTCGACGACCGACTGGACGCAGGCGGTGGCGGACCCGGAGGTCGACCTGGTCGATGTGACGACGCCGAACAACGTCCACGCGGAGCACTCGATCGCTGCGCTCGAGGCGGGCAAGCACGTTGCCTGTGAGAAACCGCTCGCGCACACGCTCGACGATGCGCGCCAGATGGCGGCGGCGGCGGCCCGGGCCGACGGCAGAACCTTCGTCTGGTACAACTACCGGCGCTGTCCGGCGGTCGCGTTCGCGCATCAGCTCTGTCAGAGGGGCAAGCTCGGCCGGATCTACCAGATTCGCGGCTGCTACCTGCAGGACTGGGCCGGCCCGGATACCCCGTTGATGTGGCGCTTCGATGGCGAGGTCGCCGGCTCCGGCTCGCTCGGCGACCTCTGCGCTCACACGATCGACACGGCTCGCTTCATCACCGGTGACGAGATCAGCGAGGTCACCGGCGCGACGATGGAGCCGATGCTCAAGCAGCGCAAAGTTCTCGAGTCGACCGGCGGCGAGATATCCGGGCGTGGTGCGGAGACGTCGGAGAGGACGGGGGCGAGCACGGTGGACGACATCGTTCTCTTCCTCGCGAAGATGCAGAGCGGGGCTCTGGCCACCTTCGAGGCTACCCGTCTGTCCACGGGCTACAAGAACGCCAATCGGCTCGAGATTCACGGCGAGAAGGGCGCGATCCGCTTCAACTTCGAGCGCATGAACGAGCTGGACTACTACGACGCGACCGCCGACGAGGACGTGCAGGGCTGGACCACGATCCACGTCTCGAACGGCAACGCTGACCATCCCTACGCCGGCGCGTGGTGGCCGGTGGCGCATATCCTCGGCTACGAGCACAGCTTCATCAACCAGACCGCTGACATGCTGAGTATCATCGCCGGCGGCGAGCCGGTCGTGCCGATGCCGGACTTCAACGATGCCTACACGGTGCAGCGCGTCCTCGCTGCGGTGATCGCGTCGAGCGAGAACCGCTCGCCCGTCCCGCTGAGCGAGATCGAGTAGAGGAGACCGACGGGAGTCGGACCCACGATGTCGTGCACGGCCTCTGCCTCGACGGAAGGACCTTCGAGCCCGGGACCGCGCCTGATTCTCCACGCCGATATGGACGCGTTTTTCGCGGCCGTGGAGGTGCTCGACGACCCTTCTCTGCGTGGCAAGCCCGTCATCGTCGGCGGCACGCCGCAGGGGCGTGGTGTCGTGTCGACCGCGAGCTACGAGGCGCGCAAGTTCGGTGTTCACAGCGCGATGCCGGCCGCGGTGGCGGTGCGTCGTTGCCCGCAGGGAGTTTTCGTGAGGCCGCGCATGCGGCGCTACGTCGAGATGTCGCGCAAGATCTTCGCGGTGTTCGCGGACTACACGCCGCTCGTCGAGAAGCTATCGATCGACGAGGCTTTCCTCGACATCACGGGATGTCTGGCGCTGGCTACCTTGCAGGCACCGGACTCGGTCGTTGACGTCGATGCGGCGGTGGAGCTCGCCGAGGAGCTTCAGGCGCGCGTGAAGAGCGAGACCGGAGGGCTCACGTGCTCCGTGGGACTGGCTCGAAACAAGTTCCTCGCCAAGCTCGCGAGCGACCTCGACAAGCCCGAGGGTCTCACCGTCGTTCCACGCGATGGTGTGGAGGCATTTCTCGCGCCGCTGCCGATCGAGCGCATGTGGGGCGTAGGTCCGCGGACGGCGGAGCAGCTGGGGAGGATCGGCGTGCGGATCGTCGCGGACCTGCAGCGGCTGCTACTTCACGACCTCGAACGCGTGATCGGCAAGGAGGCCGGCCGTCATCTCGCGGCGCTGGCTCGTGGACACGACCAGCGACCGGTCGTGACGGAGCAGTGTGCGAAGTCGGTGAGCCAGGAGAGGACGTACGGCGAGTTCATCCCTTGCGATGACGTCGACGCGATCGAGCGCGAGCTCTTCTCCATGAGCGATCAGATCGCGGCGCGTCTGCGGCACGAGGGCCTCTGGGGACGCTCTGTGCACCTCAAGGTCCGTGACGAGCGATTCGACACGAAGACGCGTTCACGGGCGCTCGAGTCGTCGACCTGCCTCGTCGAGGAGATCTATCGGGTCGTCAGGGGGCTGTTCCACGAGCGTATCGTCCTCGGCGATCGAAAGGTCCGTCTGCTCGGAGTCGGCATCTCCAGGCTCACGGCCGAGCCGAAGCGCCAGCTCGATATCTTCTCGCCGACCGGCTGGGAAAAGGCCGAGGGTCTCGCCGCTGCCGTCGACGCGGTGAAGGCGAAGCTCGGGGAGAAGGCGATCACCCGGGGCAGGTTGATGGACCGCGCGGACGGGGGCGGGGAAGGGTGAGTGAAGGTGGCGTGCGAAGGGGGGCCGGATTGGCGCCGGAAATGGCCCGATGGCAGGTCGGATCGTCGTGGGCTCCCGTCTCCGCTGCCTGGCGCTCCTGGCGCTCGTCGTGAGCCGGATGATTCCGATCCCTGCGTCGAGTGGCGCACGCGTTAGAATTCACGCCTGATGTCCAGACCCGACCCGGTTCACCTCGAGCCCTTCGACCCCGCCCGTGTTGACGAGGCCGTGCCTCTCCTCCTCGGCTCCCTGCTCGACGATCCGGTGCAGCGCTGGTGCTTCTTCGCGGACCGCCCCGGCTTCGAGGATCGCCTGGCGGGCTACCTCGCCGCCGGGCACGAGTGGCACGGCGGGATCGGCGAACCGATTCACGCGGCCCTCGTCGGCGGCGATCCGGTGGGGCTGGTCTACTTCCTGCGACCGGAGGCCGACCTCGACCCGGGGAGCTTCGAGACCTTTCGCGCGCGTACGGAGGCGGACTGCGGGTCCGAGGCGTCCGAGCGTCTGCTGAACTACGGCGAGATCATGGACGAGCATGTTCCCGCCGGGGACGTCCACATCCTCTCCGTCGTCGCCGTTCGCCCCGAGTTTCGCGGACGTGGCATCGGCGGGCGCCTCGTCGACCTGGTCGGCACTTACAGCGACGCGCACGTCAGCTCGCGCGGCGTCGGGCTGGATACCGCGACGGATCGAAACGTCGAGTTCTACTCGCACCACGGCTACGAGGTGATCGCCGAGGAGAGCATCGGGCCGGTGCGTCAGCGCTACCTCTTTCGCCGGCGGGCCAGTCCGGACTCCTCACCGATTTCGTAGCAGGAAGCGGTGAGACATGCGGGCTAACGACTCTCGACAGGTCGGACGTAGCGCACGTTCTCCGGGGTGAACTCTCCGCGCGGCGAGTAGATCTTCCAGTCGGTGAGCATCTCGAGCTCGTGCCAGCCCTCCTCGTCCTCGTGCATGTGCGAGATCTGAAGAGGCCTGTTGAGGAGACGTCCGCGCAGGCGATCGGGGACGATCTCCTGCACCTCGAACCAGAGATGTTCCCGCTCGTGGGGCTCGCCGCCGTCGACGCGGTAGCCGAGCTTGACGAGAAATGTCCAGCCTTCGTGACATCCGTGTCGCGCAAAGAGCATGCCGAGCTCGGGCCATCGCTCACGCGCCAGTCGTGCCATGCGCAGGGTCTCCCCGTGCGAGATGGTCGCGATCGCGCCCTCGCTGTCGATCCGCTTCATGACACCGAGCGGAGGTACCCAGCGCTTGCGGATCCAGCCGTAGCGCTTGCTGTCGACGAGGACGATTCGCACTCCGGAGTGCGCGTCGTCGTCCAGTCGATCGTCAGGGCCGCCGGGGGCGCTCCCCGTGAGCTCGTTGGCGGCTTCGTCCCACGGTCGCCACGCGAGCGAGAGCGTGTGGCCGACCTGGAACGGCTTCCCCGCATCCGGGAGCACGTCGTCGTTGAGGTAGCGATCGATGAAGTTGTGGATCAGCCAGGCGCCGGCGTGGAAGAGCGACGACGGGACACGCAGGATCTCGACCTCGGGAAACGCCGCGCGGGCGAGGCCGTGCGTGTGCAGCCATCCGCAGCCATCCTCCTGGGTCGACTCGACGGCGTGGATGCGGAAGAGCTCGGACGTGCGAGGCGGGATGTCGGTCGAAGTCATGAGGTCGACGAGACTGCCCGATCGCAACCGGTACGCGTTCGCGTCGTAGACCGCCGGGCTCTGAGGACAGACCTTGCGGCAGAGCCGCAGCTGTCGATGGTAGCCGGCGATCGGGTCATCGGCCCGGAGCACCGTCTCGATTCCGAGCAGCCAGCGTGATCGTCCGACCTGCTCGCGCTCCTCCTGGCTCCAGTGCACGTCATCGATTGTGCTGAAAGCCGGTCGCTCGTCGACGGCGCAGGCCCAGACGAGAACGGACGCGGGCGAGCCCTCGAGCGAGAAGGACATGGTCCACAGCGTCTCCGCGTCGTCGCTGTCCGGGATCTCATCACGCTGAGCTGTCGAGCCGAGCGCAAGCTCGATCTCGACCTCGGTGGGAGGCTCCTTCCACGGCCAGAAGACGTACAGGGTCGAGGTCGATCATGGCTCACGGTCGTCCATCACGCTGAGCGCCTTGCTGCACTTCAGGATGCGCTTCCACTCGCGGGCGGTCACCGGGCAGACGCTGAGACGCGAGTTTTTCACCAGCGCCATCTCGCGCAGGGTCTCATCCGACTTGATCGTGGCCAGCGGAACGGGCGGATCGACTCGCCGCACCGGTTCGAGATCGACGCAGACCCAGCGTTCGTCGTCGGTGGTCGGGTCCGGGTACGCTGTTCGCGAGACCCTGGCGATGCCGACGATCTCGCGCGGACCGACCGAATGGTAGATGAAGCACTCCTCGCCGACCGCCATCGACCGGAGGTTGTTCCTCGCTTGGTAGTTGCGCACGCCATCCCACTCGGTCTGACCGTCTCGTTGAAGATCCTCGAACGAGTACGCGCCGGGTTCCGTTTTCAGCAGCCAGCAGGCCATGTTCCCTCTTCAGGCTGTTCTCGGAGAGTATAGCGTCGACGCGCGCCCTGCGCTCCGGACCGGGGCCATTGAACATCGCCGGTGGCGTCAGAGAAAGGGGGAACTGCCGACTCGTCGTCGGGCGTCCGCGATGCTGTCGTGGGGGCCGTCTGCGGGAGAGGTGTCGCCGACTTCGTCAGAAGGCTGTCGCAAGCGACGAGAGCCGCCGTCACCGCTCATGGATCTCGAGTGTCCGATCCACCCCCGGGACCTCGTGCTCCGACTCCGCCCCCGTCGGCCAGCGAACGGTCAGGCGGTCGACTTTCACCTCGGAGCCGAGCCCGAAGGTCAGCGTCGTCTCCGACTGGCTGAGGTAGCTCGACCCGGTCTTGACGTGACGAACCTGTCGTCGCCCGCCGCTCTCGAGGGTCACGCGCGAACCGATGGCGTCGAGGTTGCCGCCCTTGCCGACGAGGCGAACGCGCAGGAAGTGTGGATGGCCGGCTTCGCTGACAGCGTCGTTGCGCAACAGCGCGGCCGGTCCGCCGTTCGTGGTCACCAGCAGGTCGAGGTCACCGTCCCGGTCCATGTCGCCGTACGCGAGTCCGCGTCCGACACGGGCTTGCGCGAAGTCTCGACCGGCGAATCTGGTGACATCGTCGAAGGCCTCACCGCCGAGTCCGCGAAAGAGCTGTGAGCTCTGAGCGTAGGCCTGGGACGGCACGGCAGCGGAGATGTCGGGCTCGATGTGGCCGTTGACGACGAGGAGATCGAGTCGACCGTCGAGGTCGGCGTCGAGGAAGCTCACCGCGAAGGCGAGGGGGCCGTGGGTCGCGACGGAGAGGCCGGCGACGTCCGTTCGTGACGCGAACGAGCCGTCGGGTCGACGTCGCCAGAGCGACATCGGCTCCTCGCTGAAGTTGCCGATCGCGACCGATGGAGCGCCGTCGTCGGTGTAGATCGCTATGTCGACTCCCATTCCTGCGCGAGCGCGGCCCGACTCGTCGTAGGCGATCCCGAGCTCGAGACCACGCTCCTCGAAGCGTCCGTCGCCGAGGTTGACGAAGAGGAAGTCGGGCCGTGTGTCGTTGGCGACGACGACGTCCACGAGACCGTCGTTATCGAGGTCGTGCAGCGCGACGCCGAGAGACATGCCCTCGACACCAACCAGTCCGGCGACCCCGCTACCATCCTCGAACTTGCCCGTCCCATCGTTCAGGAACAGCCGGCAGGGGAGGCCCTTGTAGCGATCGGGTGTCGTGAACGCTTTTGTTGCGCCGTCCAGCGTCGTGAACACCTCGTGACGGGGCGACCATTGCACGTAGTTCGCGACGAAGAGGTCGAGGTCGCCGTCGCGATCGAGATCTCCCCACGCGGAGGCCGTCGACCATTCGGGGTGTGAGGTGCCCGTTTCGTCGGTCCAGTGACCGCCGGCGACACCGGCGTTCGACGTCACGTCGCGGAACTTGCCCTCATCGTTGCGTAGAAGCACGTTGTCCCCGAGCGCGGTGAGGTAGATGTCGGCATCACCATCGGCGTCGTAGTCCGCGATCGAGCAGCCCATGCCGTAGACCGAGACTGCGGCGCCTGCCGCTTCGGTGACATCGACGAAGCTGCCGTCACCGTTGCCGCGGTAGAGCCGACACGCCGGCGGAGGCGCCGGCTGCGGCTCGTCTCCGGTCCAGTGGCGCGAGTTGACGATGAAGACGTCGAGGTTGTCATCGCCGTCGAAGTCGAGAAACGCGGCGCCCGATCCGAGCGTCTCCGGCAGGAGCTTGTCGCCGGTTCCGCCGGTCACGTGGACGAAGTCGATCCCCGCTTGCGCCGTCACGTCGACGAAGACGCGAGAGAAGCGATCCTTCTGCGAAGCACCCTCGCTGTCGCTCGTGTCGCGGACACCGTCCCGGTCGTCGCCGCACGAGACTGTCAGAGCGACCAGCAGGCACGTCGTCGGTATCGAAGGGGGGAGCCGGAATCGCGCCCCGCTCATCTCGACGCCGACTCTCCCCCGTCGTCGGCACGCTCGGAGATGCCGTGCTTGCGCATGTAGTACGAGAGGTTCTTCGGATTGATGCCGAGGAGCTCGCAGGCGTCGCGCTTGCGGCCCCGGGTCTTGTCGAGCGCCTCGTGGATGAGGCTCCTCTCGAGCTTCTAGATGCGGCTGCGGATCTGCAGGTCGTCGTCGCTCCGGCCGTCGGCGTCGTTCATTCGCGCGCCCGGCACCGTGGAGAGCACGGCCCGGAACACCTCGGGAGACGGCACCCGGGAGTCGGCGAGGATCGTCGATCGCTCGATGAGGTTGCGCAGCTCGCGGACGTTGCCGGGCCAGTCGTGGCCGGCGAGCAGCGCGAGGCTCTCGTCGCAGATCGTCGAGATGTCCTCGTCCCGGCTCTTGCAGCACTGCAGCAGGAAGTGGTTAGCGAGCACCGCGAGGTCTTCGCGGCGCTCCCGCAGCGGAGGCATCTCGATCGGGAAGATGTTGAGGCGGTAGAAGAGATCCTCCCGGAAGACTCCCTCCTGAACGCGCTTCTCGAGGTCCTCGTTGGTGATCGCGATCAGTCGTACATCGGCGACTCGTGTCTTGGACTCGCCGACGACCTGGTACTCGCCGGTCTCGAGCACGCGCAGGAGCTTCGCCTGCATCTCGGGGCGCAGCGTGCCGATCTCGTCGAGGACGAGGGTGCCGCCTTCCGCTTCTCGAAAGCGTCCGCGACGATCCTCGACGGCGCTCGTGAACGCGCCTCGTCGGTGACCGAAAAACTCGCTCTCGAACAGCGTCTCGGAAAGTGCCGCGCAGTTGACCTCGACGAGGTTCCCGGTGGCGCGATTGCTCCGTTTGTGGATCTCCAGAGCGGCGAGCTCTTTGCCGGTGCCGCTCTCGCCGGTGACGACCACGGTCGCGTCGCTGGGCGCGACCTTGTCGATCAGCGATCGGATCTGGCGAATCGCTGGGGAGACACCGACCATCTCGGTCGGGCCGCGCAGATCGTTGACCGTCTCCCGCAGGTACTGCACCTCGCTGACGAGACGACCGTGCTCGCTCGCTCTCTTGACGACGAGCATGAACTGCTCGGGATCGACCGGCTTCT
>CAYMLL010000010.1:0-60609 GCA_964390645.1 uncultured Planctomycetia bacterium
CACGGCGGGGGCGCGTGCTCCGGCAAGGATCGCAGCAAGGTGGATCGCAGCGCTGCGTAGATGGGGCGCCATATCGCGAAGAACGTCGTTGCATCCGGCCTGGCCTCGATTTGCGAGGTGCAGCTCTCCTACGCGATCGGCGTCGCCGACCCGGTGTCCGTCCGTCTGGAGACCGAGGGCACCGCGAAGGTTCCGGAGGCCCATATCGAGAAGCTGGTGCGGAAGCTCTTCCCGCTGAAGCCGAAGAGTATCATCGAGGCTCTCAACCTGCGCCGTCCGATCTACACGGACACCGCGCGATACGGTCACTTCGGCCGCAACGTCGACAACCTTCCCTGGGAGCTTACCGACAAGGCCGCCGTTCTGCGGGAAGAGGCCGGACTCTGACGGACGGCGCCCGGCTCGCCTCCGCGGGCTGACGGTGCTCTGCCCTGCTGGGGCAGCCCCGACGGGGTGGCCCCGTGACAGAAACCCGGGGTCTGCCCATGGGGCGACTCTGCTCGTCGTCCTTCGGCCGAGCGATAGCACGAGTAGCCCGGCCACAGGAACCGTGCACGAGGGCGAAGCTGGAGGCCAGTCCGGATGTCTCACTCATTTCGCAGCAGGAAGCGGTGAAGAAATCAGGACTAGTCCGCCGCTGCGCAAGCGGCGTGCTCCTCGCAGCCGAGGCCGTTTGAGCTGATACCGCATTCCGGGAACGGACTGGCGGGAGGATCCTCGCCGCGGAAGAGGAATCCGAGGAGACCGATGCCGTCGCTGAGGTCGAGGATCCTGTTGCCGTTCTTGTCGGCGGCGTCGAAACAGAGGGGCACGGTCGAATCGTTGCCGAGAAAGAGGTACTGGAAGATCTGCACGGCGTCGGCGATGTCGACCCGTCCGTCGCCGCTCACGTCCCCGCGGCTGAAGAAGACGCCGACCCTGGCACACTCGGGCGAGCGCGGGTACATGGCGACATCGGGAAGGACGTTGACTGTGGCCGCCCCGGGGATGACGTCGAACTCAGAGACGATCTCCTTGTGGAAGTCGCCGATCTGTGGGTCCTCACGCGCCTCCTCGCTCATCGAGAAGCGCACGAAGTACTCGCCCGGCGGCAAGACCGGGAACGTGAAAGACCCTGAAGGTCGGATCGTCTCGGTACGGACGAACCCCGGCTCCAGCTCGACCGTGACACCCGGGAGCCCCAGGCCGGTTCTGGCGTCGAGGACGCGACCGGTGAGGCCGCCGTTCTGCAGGTAGATCTTGCCATCGTGGAGACGTGGCTCGATGCTGTCGCCCTCGCCGACGACGAACGCGCTGTTGAGCGCACGCGGCGTATCGAGCTGCTCGAGCCTCAGGTCGATGCTCTCGTTCGCGGCGCAGTCCACGCTGTCCCAGATCGGCTCGAAGACGTACTCCATGAGGATCTGGGTCACGTCCTCGGTGTGTGCATCGATCGTCCTCGGCGGCTCGTCGAATGGCGGTAGACTGTCGGGGATCACAGCAGTTCGGACGCGACAGCCGTCGTCGTCCGTGAGGAGAAACTCGATGCGGTCCACGCTACCGATCGCGGCGGAGGAGATCACACCCTGTCCGATGCGAGCCCGCGTGGGGTCGAACACCGCCTTCGTGCAGTCGTACGACGTTGCGATGGAGAACGCGACCAGTGGGTCGGGGTGGCGTGCGAGCGCACGGATGGTCACCTGGGGCGACGCGTCACAGAACGCGAGCTTACGCTCCAGCAGCAGGATGTTCTCGCCGTTGATGTGGAGCCTGCCGTCGACGAGGACTGGCACGACTGCGCGGCCCCGGTTGGAGAACTCGTTCGTGATCGACCGCGTGCCGACACCGTTGACGAGTCGAATCGGGTAGACCCCTTCGCGCGCGTGGGGGTGCACGTCGAAGTGCAGGCGAGCGATGACTCGCGGGTGCTCCAGCGCTTCCTGCGGCTCCATGCGGACGTTGTCGCCGAGCTCCGTCACACGGATGACTACGGCAAGCGTTCCCCAGCCCAGCGCGTTGTCGATCAGCGGGGCCTCGAAGGCCGGCTCGAGCGGCTCGACCGACGAGCCGCACGAGTCGAAGCGGACGAGACTGACGACGTTGGCCGGAAAGGTCACGGCGAGGCTGTACGCATCGACGGGGACATCGTTCGTCGCCGTGATCAGCATCTCGACTCCGTTGGCGCCCCGGACGCCCTCCGCGTCGCGAATCCGGACCCGGTTCTCCGCGTTGCCCGTGCTCGCCGAGAGGAGGAGGAACGCGAGTAGCACCGAGCCGAACCGAGCGCCCCGACGTGCCGACACGAGTATCCGAGAGTCGACTCGGGGATAGTTCGAGCTCATCTTCTTGATTCCTTTCACGGCGCGTCTACGGGTGCCGCGCAGCCGATCAGGTCCGTCGAGGGATCCTGGCCCTCCTCGGGGAAGGGGGCAGGAAGAGGATCGCTGCCAGGAACGAGAAGCGCGTACAGCGAGTAGACGGGATCACTGATCGTCACTCCTCCGTCGTCGTTCGCGTCGGCGGCGTCCTGGCAAGTCATCTCTTCACCATTGCGGAAGAGGTACTCGAGCGTGTGGATGGGGTCGCTGAGGTTGACGGTGCCGTCTCGATTGGAGTCGCCGCGCACGAAGCGGTGACGGTCCGCCACGGTGGTCAGGAGTCGAACGATCACTCCGAGTCGCGGGACGGTCACCAGAATCGTATTGGCCGAGTGCTGGATACCGCCGAGGAAGTCGTCATCGCTGTGGTCGGGCCCGAGACTCTCGAGGCTGACAGCGAGGTCGGACGCCAGCGAACACTGACCCGCAGGACCTTCGGGAAATACCTCCCGGATCAAGGTGTTCCCACCGTCGAAGATCGTCGCGAGGAGGGTCTCCTTCGTCGGCTCGTAAGAAACTCCGCACTGGATGTCCAGACGCTCGAAGAACACCGACTGGGGCGAGCAGCTGTGGATCAGTGTGCCGTTGGGCCGGAACAGGAAGATCTGCCCGCTGTTCTTCTCCACGACGACGAGACGCTGCTCGAGAGACGTGTCACCGGGGACGAACGTCATGCCGCCGATTCGCGGCGCGGGTTCGCCGTCACCGGTCGGGAGCTGCAGGCCGATCGTCGTGATGTAGTTGCGCTCGGGGTCGTTCAGGTCAACGATTCGAATCCGGTTGTCGCTCGTGTTGGCGACGGCGAGCAGGTTCGTGAAGTTCGTTGGCGGGAACCCGAACTGCATCGAGGGGATGTACGTGATTCCGCCGGGATTGGACCAGGGGCTCAGGAATACGCCGGGACCTACAGGTTCGAGGTCGGAGCCAAGCTGGTGGATGTTGCCGCCCACCGGGTCCGTGACGTAGAGCTCGCCGGTTGCCGGATCCTCGGTCACACCGAACACGCTGTCGCCAGGGACGACTGCCCAGTTGACGAGCCCACCGATTCCGACGAATATCTCGCACGCGCAGCTGGTATCACTCTGGACTCCCGCGGCGTTGGACGCATGTACAGCGTAAGTCGAGCGACCCTCGACCGGCAATCTGTCGATGAACTCGATGGCGTCGCCCGCGACGGACGCCAGCGCGACGCCATTGCGAATGACCGTCAGCGGGCCGTCGTAGGTGCCGTCGTCTTGCGAGCCGTTGTTCTTCCAGCTCAGCAAAACGTGGTTCGACGGATCGAGCGTGCAGCCGAGCTCGGTCGGTGGCACGACCTCCCCGACGGTCTGCTCCAGGTGGTAGAGCAGACACCTCTCGGCCAGGACGAGCATCCGGCCCTCGATCACCGGGGGGGCGTTCTGGACGATCTCCCGGTATGCGGAGATGCCGCGGACGTCGATGTGGGGAACGTGTTGCAACGACATCTCGATTCCGGTGCGTCTACCGAACTGGATGTCTCCGATACGTTCGCCGTCGGGCAGGAGCTCGACGATCTTCGTCGGTCCCGGGCTGAGGACGTCACCCCAGGTGATGTAGAGCGCCTGGACCTCGTTGTCGAATGTCAGCCCCGTGCCTCGAATCACCGCCTGCTCGTTGTGTTCGCCCGGAATCGTGAACCACGTCGTCACTTCCCCCGCGAGGTTGATCTTGACGATCTCTCCGCTGCGCAGATCGCGCGAGAGGAAGTTGTTCTCGAGCGAGTTGTAGGTCAGGCCGTGAAGATCTCGCCCCGAGTCCTCCGGTGGAAGAGCGAACCCTCCGGCCCGGGAGCCGTCTCGAGTCACGGCCTGGACCTCGTAGCGGCGGTTCTGACGGTCGCCGATATTCGACAGGATGTAGAGCCGGCGGAATGCGGTATGGACGGCGATGCCACGGTTCAGCGTCAGGTCGTTGGACGGGATCGCGCCGGTCGGGTGGGGATTCGGAATCGTCCCGATCAGTTCGCCGCTGGTTCCGATGTGATAGATCCGGTGGTGGCGCTCCGCGCCTCCATGGGCACCGAGCACCCAGTGGGACCCGTCGCTCGGATCGGAGTCGACGTCGATCAGTTCGGGGCGGGGACCGGCGTCCTGGTGGACTCCATCTCCCAGGAACACGAGGTCCCCGTTCCCGGCGATCGCGGAGCTCGCCGTGAGCCCGACGAGAGCCGTGAATCCGACGAGAAGGGCGCGCCAATGGGAGCCGCGGGGAATCTCGGATGCGAGGAACAGAGGGCCGGAGGTTCGGCGCGTTTGCGCACGAGAGCCATGCCTTCTGCGGTCGCGGAAAAACATCTCGAAATCAGTCTCCTCGGTACTTCGTTTTCCGGTGCGTCGGGCGACCGGCTGGCCGTTTCTGAGGTCCTTCGAGGGGCACCTCCGAGCCTCGTCGGATACCGGCTGATCTTGGCGAGCTGATTCGACGTCACGAACGAAGCCGAACCAAGCTTGTGGGCTCACCCTGGGGAAACCACGAGACAGCCGGCCAAGCACCCCGCTCAGCGGGTCGTTCTGCGCGTGGCCGAGCGTCGTCGGGAGGACGAGTCTTGTGAGGAGATCTTGTTACATTCAACCCAGGAATCCCACCGAGATCTCGGCGGAAGCCGGAGTATAGCTCCTTACTCGAAATGATCCAACCATAATCCCACACTCTCAGGGGTCGGCGCCAGCGTCACGACCGTCGTCGACGGAGTCGCCTCGCACCGGACCTTCGACGGGCTCGAGCAGCCCGTTGAAAGCGTCAATCCGGCGTCAACACGGCCGTTTCGACCGGGCTCCTGGTGGCCAGAACTCGGCGATGCACGTCACCGTCCGCGTTCCGGCGTCTCGATCCGGGACGAAACGGCTCGCCGCGCATCGGAAGCACTTCTTCAACAGGCTGCCAGGTTATGGCAGAGTAGTATCGAACCCGGATTCACGGTCGATTCACCGGCTGCGTCCACAGGACGCGCCACGCCCCGCCGGGCTCGCGTCGAACCTGTCCGGGGCCGGTGTCTCGGAAACGTCCGGGTCGAGAAACCTCTCCATCGTACCGTCTGGGAGCCCGGAATTGAGTCGCCTTGTCGTCAGTTTTTTCCCCCGGATCCGGCCTCGGGTTTGCCGCACGGCGCTGCCGACGCGCAGGGGGGCGCGGTGAGGATCGGGATCCTTGGCGGGACCTTTAACCCCTTGCACCTCGGTCACTTGTCGCTTGCCGAGGCGGCCTCAGGGGCGCACCGGCTGGACCGGGTGCTCCTGGTTCCGGCCCGCGAGCCGCCGCACAAGCCGGGCCTGGAGCTCGCCGCGGCCGGCGACCGCATGGAGATCGTCGAGCGGGGCGTGCGCGGGCGTTCCGGGCTGGAGGCCTGTTCGGTGGAGCTCGACCGGCCCGGACCGAGCTACACCGTCGACACGCTGGAGGAGCTCGGGAGACGCTACCCGGGCGCGGAGCTCATGCTCCTGGTCGGCGCGGACGCCTTCGCCGACATGGGCTCCTGGAGAGATGTGAGCCGCATCTTCGATCTCGCCCGGGTCATCGTCGTCGACCGGGCCTGCCACCCCCTGCCTCGGGTCCCACGGCTACCCGGGCTTTCGCAGGACGTGATCACTCGCTGTCAGCGCGATCGCGTGGCGATGGAGCCGGTCGCGGTGTCCAGCACCGGGGTCCGCGAGCGGATCGCTGCCGGAAGGTCGATCTCGGGGCTCGTGCCCGACTCGGTCGCCGCGTACATCGAGGAGCGGGGGCTCTACCGCGGCGCCTGCTGAGCAGCCTCGCGCTCAAATCGCAAACTATTGTGCTGGCAACTCTTGCGTGTCCACCGGGCAGATTTCTCCCTTGCAGGGCGAAGCTCCACGGCTATCCTAACAGCGTGGTTTCCACCGTCGGCATCCCGCGCGAAATCAAGGAGGACGAGGGCCGCGTCGCCCTGGCGCCCGCGGGTGCCCATCAGCTCCGGCAGTCGGGGCACCGGGTGCTCCTGCAGAGTGGCGCCGGTGCCACCAGCGGCATCGCCGACGACGAGTTCGCGAGCGCCGGAGCCGACATCGTCGAGAGCGCCGAGGAGATCTACGCGCAGAGCGACATCATCGTCAAGGTCAAGGAGCCCCTGTCGTCGGAGTACGCTCTCGTGCGTCCGGGCCAGATCCTCTTCACGTTCTTTCACTTCGCCGCGTCGCGTGAGCTGACGGAGGCGATGCTTCGTAGCGGCGCCAGCTGTATCGCCTACGAGACGATTCGGGATCGTGGCGGGGGGCTGCCGATTCTCACGCCGATGAGCGAGGTCGCCGGGCGCATGGCGGTCTTCGAGGGCTCGAAGCACCTCGAGAGCCCTTCCGGCGGTCGCGGTGTGCTGATCTGCGGCGTTCCGGGCGTCGAGCCGGCGAAGGTGGTGATCCTCGGCGGCGGCATCGTCGGGCTCAACGCCGCCAAGATTGCCGCCGGCGTCGGTGCCCAGGTGTCGATCTTCGACATCTCGCACGAGCGACTGCGCTACCTCGATGATGTCCTCCCGGCAAATGTCACGACGCTGTATTCCAACCCCCTGGTGGTGCGCAAGAAGGTCTGGCAGGCCGACCTCGTCGTCGGTGCCGTCCTTCTGGCCGGAGCCAAGGCGCCCGTGCTGGTGACCCGGGACGACGTGAATCGCATGAAGAACCGCTCGGTGGTGGTGGACGTTGCCGTCGATCAGGGCGGCTGCATCGAGACGTGTCGTCCGACGACTCACTCCGACCCGACCTACATCGAGGAGGGGGTCCTCCACTACTGCGTGGCGAACATGCCGGGGGCGGTGGCCCGGACCTCGACCTTCGCGTTGACCAACGTGACCCTTCCGTATCTCGAGGTTCTCGCCGGGGACGGGCTCGGTGGGTTCCTTCGACACGGTCCTCATGTGGCCGAGGGCTTGAACGTGTACGCTGGCCGGGTATACCACGAGGGTGTGGCGAGCGCTTTCGGGATGCCGCTGGCGTCCACGAGCACACTCCTCGAAGCTGTCGGGTCTGCTCCCGGCAGCTGAGCGAACGGAAACGGACGACGCGGCGATGGGGACGAAAGCCCCGCTAGAGCTCAACACGATTTACTCTCCGGTCGAAGCCGACCTGAGGGCGCTCGACCGCTTCCTGGCGGCGGAGTTCGAGTCTCGCGAGCCGTTCATCCACGAAATCTTGCGACATATCGCCCAGTTTCGCGGCAAGCAGATTCGTCCCGCTCTTCTCTTTCTCTGTACACGTCTTGTCGGTGGAGATGTCGGCGCTGACGCGATCAAGATCGGCGCCGTCCTCGAGCTCGTCCACACCGCCACGCTCGTTCACGACGATCTTCTCGACGGTGCGCTGATGCGTCGGCGTGTCAACACCGTCCACGAGCGCTGGGGCGATCGGCCGGCGATTCTCATCGGTGACTACATCTACTCGCGTGCCTTCGAGCTGTCGACACAGGTCGAGGGCATGGCGACAGTGCTGTCGCGCGCGACGCACACGATCTGCGAAGGTGAGCTGCTGCAGATCGGCTATCGACGTCGACCCGATGTCACCGAAGCCACGTACTTCGAGATCATCCGCAAGAAGACCGCGATCCTGCACTCGGTGGCCTGTGAGCTCGGCGGAACGTTCGCGGGGCTCGACCGGGCTCTCAGCGTCGAGCTCGGGACGATCGGGCTCAAGCTCGGAATGGCTTTCCAGGTCATCGACGACTGCCTCGATTACGCCGGTGAGGAGGAGGTTGTCGGCAAGAGCCTCGGCACAGATCTCCGGCAGGGCAAGCTGACGCTGCCTCTCATCTACCTGCGCGACACTCTCACGGGAGACGAATCGAGCTGGCTGCGCGATGCCATCGCGCGTCCGATCGACGCGGCGATCGAGCGCCGCATTCGCCAGCGCGTGATCGAGTCCGGGGTGCTCGCCTCATCCTTCGCCCGCGCCGAGGTCTTCGTCGAGGAAGCGCGTCAGACGCTTCGTGGGCTCGAGGCGGCCGGTATCGATCTATCTGCCGCGGCGAAGACGAGCCTCGAGCTTGCGGCCGGCTACGTGCTCAGGCGGCAGAGGTAGGCGATCGAGGCAGGCGACCCCCGCGAGAGCTCATGCTCCTCGCATCCACTTCCCCGACTTCCCGCCTTGCTTCTCCACGAGCTCGATCGCCTCGATCGACATGCCTCGATCGATCGCCTTGCACATGTCGTAGACCGTCAGTGCGGTGACGGCAGCGGCGGTGAGGGCCTCCATCTCGACACCGGTGCGGGCCTGCACGCGCGCCTCGGTCGTGATCTCGAGGACGGAGTCGTCAGCTCGCACGCCGACGGTGTCGATCCACCGGAATACGACGTCGATATGATCGAGCCCCAGCGGATGGCAGAGCGGAATCAGCTCGCCGGTACGCTTTGCGGCCTGGATGCCGGCGACTCGCGCAACGGCGAGGACGTCGCCTTTGGCGCTCTCGCCGCAAGTCACGGCATCGTGTGTTGCACGCTGCATCCGGACACGGGCTCGAGCGCGTGCGCTTCGCGAGGTGACGGGCTTGCCGCCGACATCGACCATGCGGGCTTCACCGTCGGGCGAAATGTGAGAGAGTCCGGAGTCGTTCACGATTCCTCTTCGAGCGTTTGCCGCGCACAGACGAGTGTGTTGCGCGCCAGCATCGCAACGGTGATCGGTCCGACGCCACCGGGTACCGGCGTGATCCATCCGGCCTTCGCGGCGACGTCGTCATAGGCCACGTCGCCGACTATGCCCTCGTCGATGCGGTTGATGCCGACATCGATAACGATCGCTCCCTCGGAGATGATGTCGCCTGTTACCAGACCCGGTTTGCCTACCGCGACGACGACGACGTCCGCCTCGCGCGTGTGACGTGCGAGATCGTGCGTCGCGATGTGGCAAGTCGTGAGAGTCGCCATCTCGCGCAGCAGGCAGAGTCCGACGGGCTTGCCGACGATGTCGCTGTGGCCGACGATGCACACGTGCTTGCCTTCGATGTCGACGTTGGTCGATTCGATGGCCTCGAGCACGGCGAGCGCCGTGCAGGGGCCGACCGCGTGGCGGTTGTAGATCAGCCGTCCGAGGTTCGCGGGGTTGACTCCCTCGACGTCTTTCGCCGACGTGATGCGCTCCTGAATCGTGTGTGAAACGATCGCTTCGGGCAGAGGCATCGTCAAGATGATCCCCGACACCATCGGGTTCGAGTTCAGGAAGTCGATATGGGTGAGGAGCCCGTCGGCTGTTGTCGAGGCGTCGAGATGAAGAAAGGTGAACTGGATTCCGAGGTCCGAGAAGCGCTTCTTCTGACGACGGACATAGACGCCGCTCGCCTCGTTGTCGCCGACCTGTACAGCCACGAGATGAGGAATCTTGCCGCGGTTCCGTAACTCGGCGACGCCGGCCTTGACGTCGGTGTAGATTTTCCGGGCTATAGCGTTTCCGTCGATAACCTTTGCGGGCACGAGAGGATCTCCGGGTGAGGACAAGGAGGGAGTATAACGTAAGCGGGCGGACTCGTCGTCCTTGTTCGGTCCCGTCTCCGACGCGATCCGGGGTCGAGGCTTGGACACCCGCTCCTGTCGCGACTACAATTCCTCCGTTCCTTCCTTCCGAGCCGGTGGACTCTCGGTATCTACGATGCCCAGGATCGAGCGATTGCCTCCCGAAGTCGTGGATCGGATTGCTGCCGGCGAGGTGATCGATCGTCCGGCGAGTGTCGTCAAGGAGCTCGTGGAGAACGCGATCGACGCGAACGCGACCGAGATTCTCGTCGATCTCGAGGAGGGCGGCTCGAAACGTCTGACCGTGCGGGACAACGGGTGCGGCATCAGCGCCGAGGACTTGCCGCTCGCGTTCGAGAGCCACGCTACGAGCAAGCTACGTCCCGAGGATTTCGAGCGCAGCCTCTTCGGTGTTGCGAGCCTCGGTTTCCGTGGCGAGGCTCTGCCGAGTATCGCGTCGGTCGCGGACGTCGAGATCGTCTCGCAGACCCCTCGCGGCGAGTGTGCGCACCGCCTGCGCATCAACGCCGGCCAGGCTTCGGGCGAGGTCCAGCCAGCTGCGGGCGAGCCGGGAACGGTGATCGAGGTGCGCGACCTGTTCCACAATGTTCCGGCGCGGCGGAAGTTTCTTCGCAAGGGTAGCACGGAGCTGTCCCACGTCATTCAGAGGATCACACGCATCTCGCTCGCGTATCCGTCGATTCGCTTCCTGGTGACGAATCAAGGCCGACGTTCACTCGACCTTCCGGCGAGCGAGGGTCTGCGCGATCGGTTGCTGCGAGTCGTCGGGCGTGACAAGGGAGGCGAGCTGCTCGAGGTGGGGCTCGAGCCTTCGTCCGACGACGACTCGACTCCGACTCTCCACGGTTATGTCAGCCCGCCGAAGCTGCGCCGGGGAGACTCCCGCATGCAGCACTTCTTCGTCAACGGCCGCTGGGTGAAGGACCGCCTCTTCACCGCCGCGCTGCGGGCGGCGTACCAGGGATTTCTGATCCCCGGGAATCACCCCGTCGCTTACATCTTTCTGGAGTTTCCGGACGACGCGGTCGACGTCAACGTCCATCCCCAGAAGTCCGAGGTTCGCTTTCGCGACCCGGGGTTGCTCTACCCGTTGATCTACGGCGCGGTGCGCCGTGCGCTCGAGGTCCGCGGGGTGGACGACGTGCCGCCGCGCGCGAGCGTCGAGTCGGACGACCGCCCGAGGGCCGGTGATGTCGATCGTGAGCGTGTCCGTCAGGCCGCGCTGGATTTTCTCTCCAGGCCCGATCGAGAGCCGGCGCGGCCGTACGCCACTGCTCGGGGGGCCGTGTCGCCGCCGCGTTCCCGCGACACGCCGTCGACGCCCCGTGACGAGTCCATCGAGCCCGTCGCGCCGGATCGAGCCGACATTGCCGCGTCGGATCGAGCCGATTCCGTCGCGTCGGAGCCGACGGGAGGTCCCCGGCGGGCGTTCCAGATTCTCGACTCGTACATCATCGTCGAGTCCGGCGACGGCATCACGATGATCGATCAGCACGCGCTCCACGAGAAGATCCTCTTCGAGGAGATCCATGACCGTCTGCAGAGCGGCGAGGTTCTGAAGCAGAAGCTGCTGGTGCCGGAGATCGTCTCGCTGCCGGTGCACCAGACGCCGCTGATCGAGCAGGCGTGCGAGTTGCTCGCGGGTTGCGGTTACGATGTCGAGCCTTTCGGAGGCGGCGACGTGGCGATTCACGCGGTGCCGGAAATCTTCGAGCGCCGCACCGGCTCCTCGAGCGCGACCGAGATCGTCTGCGACGTGTTTCGTTGGCTCGACGTGGAGGGAGATCGAGCGCGTTCGCCGAACGAAGGCGAGAGCTCCGAGGTCGTCGCCGGGCGTCTGCGGGATCTGGCGAGCCTGATGGCGTGCAAGCGCGCGGTGAAGGCGGGCGCGCGGTTGAGCGATGACGAGATCGAGGCCCTTCTGGATCGCTCCGATCTCGCGGTCGACCCTCGGCACTGCCCCCACGGTCGCCCCACCACGGTGCGTCTGACGGCGCGAGAGATCGAGAGGAAGTTCGACAGGAAGTGACGGGACCGGTATCTTGGCCGCCGACATGAGCATCTCGAGCCCACCGAGCTTCGAGCATTCGGAGCTCCCTAACGGCGTCCGTCTCGCGACCAACCGCAATCACAAGCTCAAGACGATCCTCGTCAAGGCGTTCTTCACCGCCGACCTCGACGAAGAGGTGACGTGGCGGGCCCTCGTTCCGATGATTCTCCGTCGCGGCACTCGTACGCTGCCCGACATGCAGCAGCTCAGCCGTCGTCGCGAGGATCTCTTCGCGTGCAATCTCTACTCGAGCCTCTCCAAGGTCGCCGAGTGGCATGTCGTACGATTCACGCTGGACGTCGTCAACGAGACCTTCCTTCCCGGCGAGGATGGGGTCCTTCAGGGTGGGCTCGAGCTCATGCGTGACCTCGTCCACGACCCCCTCCTCGAGAACGGCGCTTTCCGGGCCGACTACGTCGAGCAGGAGAAGGAGAACCTGCGGCTGACGATCGAATCGCTCATCGATGACAAGGGACGCTACGCCGCCGTGCGCTGCGTCGAGGAGATGTGTCGAGACGAGCCATACCGCCTCGGTGAGAACGGCCGTGTCGAGGATCTTCCCTCGATGGACGCGGAGCGGCTGGCGCGCTTTCAACGAGAGTGGTCGAGCCGCTCGCCGCTGTCGGTCTATGTCGCCGGCGACATGGATCCCGAGCTCGCCGCGGAGCGTGTCTCCGAGGTGTTCGGTGGAGCGCGCGGTGAGCCGCGCGAGCTAGCGCCGCTGCCGGACCCTGTCGACGTCGCAGGGGTCCGCGTCATCGAGGAGAAGCTGGACGTCAATCAGGCGAAGCTCGTCCTCGGGTTCCGTCACGACATCCGGGTGGGAGACCCCGGCGACGAGGCCCTCGTGATGATGAACACCGTTCTCGGCGGCGGCGGAAACTCGCGCGCAAAGCTGTTCCAGAACGTGCGCGAGAAGGAGAGCATGGCCTACTCTGCCTACTCCTCGGTCGACCGCCTCAAGGGTCTGGCGTCGATCTCCTGCGGCATCGAGATCGACAAGTACGACAAGGCGCTGAACCTCTGTCTCGAGCAGATCGAGGCCATCCGTCGCGGTGATATCTCGGACGCCGAGCTCGACTCGGCCCGCGAGATGATCCTCGAGTCGAACCGCATGCTGGAGGATGACTTCTCGACGCTTGCCGAGCTCGACTTCGCGCGATCTCTCTGCGGCCAGTCACTCGATCTCGAGGGCTTCCGCCGGCGGATACGAGCGGTGACGCGGGATGACGTCGTTGCGGCAGCGGGTCGGCTGAGGCACGACACGACCTACTTCTTGCGGAACTGATGGGTTTCTCGCGAGCCGGACAGCGCGTGCCGCTGAGTGCCGTCGTCCGGGCCGGCCTGACTGCAGTCCCGTTTCGCCCGGAACGTCGATGAAGAGCTGACGAACGATGCAGAACTCGAGCATGGAACACGTCGAGAGTCCTACTCTGCGTGAGGAGGTCTTTCACCTGCGGCTCCCGTCCGGCCTGACCGTCTCCTTTTGCCCCAAGCGGGGGTTCCAGAAGAAGTACGCGTGCTATTCCGCGGCCTACGGCTCCGTCGACAACGAGTTCATCGGCGCCGACGGTGAGCGGGTCCGGGTCCCCGACGGTATCGCCCACTTCCTGGAGCACACGCTGTTCGAGAACGAGGAGGCGAACGTCTCGGACCTCTTCTCGCTGAACGGCGCTTCGAACAACGCGTACACCTCCTTCACGCAGACGACCTATCTCTTCTCGTCGAGCGATCACTTCTTCGACAACCTCGGGCTGCTCGTCGACTTCGTCCAGACCCCGGCCTTTCGCGCCGAGAAGGTCGAGAAGGAGCGTGGCATCATCAAGCAGGAGATCAGCGGTTACGAGGACGATTCGGGTTGGGTCGGCTACATGGGGCTGCTGGAGAACCTCTTCCAGAAGCACTCGATGCGGATCGACATCGCCGGCACGGTCGAGTCGATCGCCGACATCGATGTCGACACTCTGCAGCGCTGCTACGACCGTTTCTACCATCCATCCAACATGCACCTCTTCGTCGCCGGTGACGTCGACCGCGACGAGCTGTTCCAGTTCGTGTCCGGTCGCTCTCGCGTCAAGGACGGCGTCGGCAGGCCGATCGAGCGCCTCTACCCGTCAGAGCCGGTCGAGGTGGCGAACGTTCAGACGCGGCGCAACATGGACGTCGCGATGCCGAAGCTGCTCGTGGGCTTCAAGCAGACCGATGTGCCGCGCAGCGGCAGGGAGTTCGTGCTGCGCGAGCTCGTCAGCCAGATGTGTCTGAGCCTGCTCTTCGGGCGCTCCAGCGACGCGTTCCTCGAACTCTACGGCAAGCAGCTGATTCTCGACGACTTCTCGGCCGGCTACGACGCCGAGGCCGGCATCGGCTTCGCGATCATCAGCGGCGATACGCCGAGGCCGGACGAGCTCCTGGAGGAGATCCTCCGCCATGCGCGGAAGGCGTGCGAGAGCGGGCTCGACGACGCCGACTTCGAGCGTGGAAAACGGAAGTTCATCGGCAGCTTCATACGGGGCTTCAACTCGCTGGAGTACATCTCCAACAACTACACGTACTACCACTTTCATGACTTCGACCTCTTCGAGACCATCGATATCCTCGCCACGGTGCGTCGGGAGATGCTCGAGGAGCGCATGCGCCAGCTGCTTCGCCCCCGGGGCTGCGCCTCCTACGTGATCCTGCCGAGGTAGCCCGTCGCGTGTCGTAAGTCTTTTTTCCGCTTTTCGTTGGCCGCTTCGGTGGGGGATTCTACAATAACTCCCGATACCGGCACCCAGGATCCGGGCGGCAACGATGGAACACGCTGATTTCCCCGCTTCCGGGAGTGAGGAACGGCCGCCCACGAGCGGCGGCAATCCCGGCCCGTCGCCCCTGCGGCGCGGAGATGACGGGCGCCGGCTGGTGGACAGCGAACCGGTGAGCCGGGATCTCCTCTCGTCGTCCCTCGGCTGTGTCCGGCGGCGACTCTTCCTCGGTCGTCTGCTGCGGGCCGCGAGTCTCGACGCCCTGATCTTCGGGTCCCTCTGGGCGCTGGCACTGGCGGCCGAGCGGGCCTTCTCCTTCGGGATCGACCCGCTGCTCGCCCTGGCGGGTTGCAGTGGGCTCTGGCTCCTTGTCAGCGTCTCGAGGACCGCCATCTTCGGACGTGTGGACGAGAGAGAGGCGGCGATGGCGACGGACGCCGGTCTCGAGCTCGAGGAGCGTGTCTCGAGCGCTCTCTATTTGCGCGATCACCCGGGGACGCGTGAGGACAGCGAGTGGAGCGAGCTCGTCTACCGGGACAGCATCCACGTCTTGCGCGACGCCGACATCCAGCGGCACTTTCCGCTGCGGCTGCCGCGCCTCATCTGGCTGTCGGCGGCACCCCTGCTCGCCGCCACGGCTCTGTGGATCTGGATGCCGGACCTCGACCTGCTCGGTTACGACGCCGATCGACAGGCCGACGCCTCGATGCGAACGGATATCGCCGAGGCGAAGAAGGACGTCGTCGACGAGCTGCGCCAGCTGCAGGCGCAGGCCCGAGACCAGGAGAGCGCAGAGCTCCGGAAGATCATCGAGGAGCTCCGTGAGCAGATGGAGAGGACGGTGTCGCGGAGCTCACCGCGGGGCGAGCGGGTGGCGCCTTCCGGCGAGTGGGCGAAGAGACGCGCCCTGACGCAGGTCTCCAGGCAGATCGACGGGATCCGCAAGCGGCTCGCGGGCGATCGGAGATTCCAGGACGCTCGCAAGGCTCTCGAGCAGACGCGGCGCGCGGGTCGCGACCTCCCGCAGGTCGCCGGGGAGCTCGACGAGCTCCGCAAGCATGTGGGGAGACTCGCCGAGAAGAAAGACGGTTCGCCGGAAGGACTCGACGAGAAGGACAGGAAGCGCCTCGATCGGCTGTCCGAGGAGCTCCGGCAGCTGGCGCGCGGCATGAAGTCTCCACGCGGACTCGGTAGCGCCCTGAGTCAGATCTCCACGGGCCTCAGCGGCAACGACCTCCGGCAAGCGCTCGACGGTCTGCAGCTGTCGCGCCAGGAGCTCGAGTCGCTGGTCGAGGACCTCGACCGGATGGAGCTGCTCGAGAAGACCCGTCGCGCGCTCGAGAAGGCGCAGCAGAAGCTCGCGAAGATCAGCAAGCACGAATGCCCGAACTGCGGCAAGTCGCGCTCGCCGGAGCCGGGCCAGAAGCCTGGCGGCACGTGAAAGGGCGGCGCGGGCGGCACGTGAAGTGGCGCTGGAAGCGAGGCTGGCGGTCGCCAGCCCGGACAGGGGCTCGGCAAGCTGACGCGGGCACCGGCCGCTGCGCAGGGTCGGGAGGGTGCTGCGGGTTCGTCGGTCGGCAGCCGGAGCGGACCGCAGGGCGGTCGCGCCACCGGGCAGCGCGGCGTCGGCTCGCGGACGCCTCACGACTTCGAGCTCCGGAAACCGGGCGCCAGGAGCGGTATGAGCCGGGGTCGGACGGTCGGCGATTTTCGGGTGGAAGGCGAGTCCGAGAAGGGCCAGGTCACGGTGCCGCGCTCACCGGAGTTTTCGAGTGTCCTCAGGGACGCATCGGAGCAGGTGGACAGCGAGTCGCTTCCTGTCGAGATGAAGCAGATCGTGGAGCAGTACTACGATTCCCTTCTGCGAGGCGGTGCGGTCCGGAGCCGTGCGGTCGACGGTGGTGGGGACGGGAACGGAGCGGGGGAATAAGAGCCCCCTGCGTCGGTCGAGCAGTGAGCATCACGGTTCATGCAGCCAGCGCGGCGACGTTGGTCGCCTTCGTCGTCCTCGCCGCGGGCGCCGGGTGCTCGAGGCGGTCCGTCGGCTCACCGGGCCGAGCTCCGGAGCTGATCGTCGGCTCCGTGGGTCGTGACCTCGGACGGTTCGAGTTTCCGCGCGCGATCACCGTCGACTCGCTTCGCGGGCGCTTCTGGGTCGTCGATCGGGCCGGCCGCATCCAGCTCTTCGACACGCGAGGTACCGCCGTCCGGGTGTGGGAAGTTCCCCGGACGGAGAACGGCGCGCCGGTGGGCCTTCACGTCGATCGCGACGGCACGCTTCTGGTCATGGACAGTCACTACCAGCGGGTTCTTCGCTATCCGCCCGAGGGTGGCGCGATTCTCGGCCGGTTCGGGACCAGCGGCAAGGGACCCGGGCAGTTCACGTTCGGACGGGACGTGGTCTGCGACCGCGAGGGGCACATCTACGCGGGAGATTACGGCGGCGACAACGATCGCATCCAGAAGTTCACGTCCGACGGCGGCTTCGTCCGTGAATGGGGTAGCCAGGGCGCGGGGCCCGGACAGTTCAACAAGATCCAGGGCATGACGATCGAGAGGGCCGAGGGCAGGGAGCTCATCCTCGTTGCAGATCAGTGCAACCATCGCGTGCAGCGTTTCGACCTCGACGGCAACTTCGTCGCCAGCTTCGGGACGCTCGGCACCGACCCGGGCCAGCTGCGCTTCCCGTCCGGCGTCGCGGTCGACGCTGACGGAGGGATCTACGTCAGTGAATGGGGCAACAACCGCGTGCAGAAGTTCGACCGCGACGGCAGCTCTCTCGGCATCTGGGGCGGCCCGGGGGAAGGCCCCGGAGAGCTGAAGACACCGTGGGACGTCGAGGTCGGCGCCGACGGCCGCATCTACGTCGTCGATTACGGCAACCACCGCGTGCAGGTGTTTCGATGGGGTGACACGGCCGGCGCGAGCCAGGTGGTGACAGGCGGAGGCGATCAGCGATGAGCGGGCTGTCGCTGGAGTTCGCGAGCGGGTGGTGGCTGCTGCTTCTGGCGCTCTTGCCGGTCGTCTACCTGCTGTCGCGCGATAGTCTGGCCGGTCTCGGCGGTGGCCGCCGCAGGGTCGCGGTGGCGCTGCGGACGATCTCGCTCCTCCTGGTCATCCTCGCGCTCTCTCGCGCACGCTTGCTGAAGCAGAGCGAGTCGCTGAGCGTCATCTTCGTCGTCGACCGCTCTGACAGCATTCGCCCGCAGATGCGACAGCAGATTCTCCGCTACGTGATGGACGAGGCCCAGCACGATCGTCGTGAGAGCTCGGGGGACCGGGTCGGCGTCGTCCTCTTCGGGAAGAACGCGGGCGTCGAGGTGTTGCCGGACGACCGCGCCTTCGACATCACGGACTTGAGAACGCTCGTCGACACCGGTGCGACCGATATGCAGGCGGCGATCCGTCTCGCGGTGACCGCCTTTCCTCAGGAAGTCGGCGGCAAGCGGCTCGTTCTCTTCACGGACGGCAACGAGACGCAGGGCGCGGTGCTGGAGGAGATCCGCAACGCCCGATCGCTCGGCGTCACCGTGGACGTGGTGCCGATCCACTCGAAGGTCGAAGACGAGTTCTGGGTCGAGAAGGTCATCGTCGACCCGGAGGTACAGGTCTCCGAGCCCTACGACCTCAAGGTCGTCGTCGGGTCGAACCGCCAGACGACCGCGCGCATCACCGTTCACGAGAACGGCGTGCTGATCTCGGATCCGGACGACGTCCACGACCTGAAGAAGGGAAAGACCATCATCCCCTTCCGCGGCCTTCGTCGTGACAGGCCGGACTTCTACGACTACGAGGTGCGCGTGGAGCCGCTCGTCAAGGGTCTCGACGTCATCGATGAGAACAACAGGGGTACTGCGTTCGTGTTGATCAGGGGCGAGCCGAGGGTCCTCTTCGTGCTGCCGGGGGGCAGTGAGGAGGAGTTCCAGCGCCAGAAGGACCGTGACCGGTCGCTCCTGACGGCGCTGGCGACCGGGAAGATCAAGGTAGACGTCGTCCGCGCCGACTTTCTACCGCGCGAGTCGGGCGAGTATCTCGACTACGACGCGATCATCTTCTCCAACGTCGGCGCCCATGAGCTGACGCAGGAGAAGATGAACCTGATCCACGGGCTGGTCTACGGCATCGGGACGGGCTTCGTGATGATCGGCGGCGAGCACAGCTTCGGCGCCGGCGGCTATCAGGGAACACCGATCGAGAAGCTCCTTCCGGTGGACATGGACATCAAGCAGCGCAAGGTTTTGCCGAACGGCGCGCTGGCCTTCGTGGTGCACTCGTGCGAGCTCGGCAACGGCAACCGTTGGGCGAGGCAGGTCGTGCAGCGAGCGATTCGCATCCTTTCGCCGCGCGACTATTGCGGTGTCCTCTATCACGACGACGTCGCGCAGGAGCAGTGGCTGTTCGACATGTCGCTCTGCAGCAAGAAGCCGATGATGCTCCGCAAGCTGCGGAACTTCAGTCCGGGCGACATGATGTCGTTCCAGCGGGTCTTCGAGATGGCCGCCACGGGCCTGGCGCGCGCGGACGCGTCGATCAAGCACATGCTGATCCTGTCGGACGGCGATCCTGCCCGACCCCTTCCGGGGACCGTGCGTGATCTCGTCGACAAGGGGCAGGTGACGATCTCGACGATCTGCTACGGCGCGCACGGCGGGGGGCCGCCGCCGATCATGCAGGAGCTGGCTGCGGAGGGAAACGGTGAGTTTTACCACCTGAAGAATCCCGCAAAGCTCCCCGAGATCTTCATCCGCGAGGCCACCACGATCCGTCGGTCGCTGCTCCTGAGCGATCCGTTCATTCCACGGCTCACGGCGATGGGACCCTTCACGGGCGTGTTCGAGGCCACGCTCGCCTCGGGCGGCTCGATCCCGCAGCTTGACGGGCTCGTCGTTACCTCCGCGAAGCCGCTCGCGACACTGCACCTCATCCGTCCCTCGAAGGAGGACGACCCGTCCGAGGATCCCTTGCTGGCCAGCTGGCACTACGGGCTCGGCAAGTCGGTCGCGTTCACGTCCGACGCGGGTGGCTCGTGGGGAAAGCACTGGGCGAACTGGAGTGGCCACGACCGCTTCTGGCTCGAGACCGTACGCTGGGTCTCGCGCAGTCGCGGCGAGGCGCCCTTCCGTGTCAGTCGCCAGATCGAGGGCGATCGCGCCAGGGTTATCGTCGATGTGATCGACGAGGCTACCGGACGGCTCGACAGCGACCTGTCGATCGAGGCCCGGGTCGTGGCTCCCGCGCCGGGACACGAGATCACGAGTGTCGACGCGCGGCAGACGACGTCTGGCCGCTACGAGTTCGAGTTCGCTGCCGGCGAGGAAGGCACGTACACGATCGGAATCCAGTACGAGCGTGAGGACGGCACGCGAGGGAGCTACACGACGGGGCTGTCGGTCTCCTACTCGCCGGAGTTCCTCTACCGCGATGTCAACGAGGTGCTGCTCAGGCATGTTGTGGATGCGGCAGATGGACGCTACTTCGCAGGAAGCGACGACGACGAGGTCGATTTCTTCTCGCGGGACTTCATCGCGACGAAGAGCGTCCAGGACATCTGGAGCAGCCTGCTCGTCTTCGCTACCCTCCTCTTCTTCGTCGACATCTTCGTACGTCGTGTGATGATCGACTACTCCGCGGTGGCGTGGAGGTCGATGGCGTTCGTCAGTGGGCTCTTCAGAAGGAAGAGCCCGTCCGGGGAGGACGGCGAGCTGCTTGCCGCTCTGCTGCGGAAGAAGGAGGAGGTGCGTCGGAGCGAGGACCGCGCGGCTGTGGGGCGAACCCCTTCGGGGAAGCCGGCAGCGAGCTACGAGGCGAAGGAGGCGAACGAGTCGGACAGGTCCGTGGAGGCCACCGACGACGCGGGAGCCGCGCTCGAAGGGCGCGAGGGCCAGGGGCCCAGGAAGGCGGAGTCGAAGAAGCCGTCGAGTGAGGAGGCAGAGGAATCCGGGTACACCGGCCGACTTCTCGCTGCCAAGCGCCGTGCGCAAGGGAAGAACGAGAAGAAAGACTAGCGTGGCGGCCGCGAGCACAGGGCGTGGACCGTGTTGATCAGTTTCGAGCAGGAGACAGTGAATGGCCACAGCAGCCGGTTCCATCGAAGAGAGGGCCGCCGGGTTTCGCGACAAGTTCAACGCCATCCGCGTTGAGATCGGCAAGATCGTCGTCGGTCAGGAGGAGATCGTCGAGCAGGTGCTGAGCACGCTCTTCGCCGGTGGTCATTGCCTGCTCGAGGGTGTTCCTGGACTCGGGAAAACGCTCCTCGTGCGCACGTTGAGCGAGGTTCTGGATCTCCGCTTCAGCCGTATCCAGTTCACCCCCGACCTCATGCCGGCAGACATCCTCGGCGTCAACATGGTCACCGAGGACGATCGTGGCCGACGCCACTTCGAGTTCCAGAAGGGGCCGGTGTTCGGCCAGATCGTTCTGGCCGACGAGATCAACCGTGCAACTCCGAAGACGCAGTCGGCTCTCCTCGAGGCGATGCAGGAGAAGACCGTCACGGTCAGTGGCGAGCACTTCCGGCTCGAGGCTCCGTTCCTCGTCATGGCGACGCAGAACCCGCTCGAGATGGACGGAACCTATCCGCTTCCCGAGGCGCAGCTCGACCGCTTTCTCTTCAAGGTCCTCGTCGGCTATCCGTCGCGGGAGGATCTTTCCACGGTTCTCGACCGCACCGTGGACCCCTACTCGATGCGTCCGCGGCAGCTCATGGACGGCCCGGAGATCGAGGAGTGGAAGTCGCTGGTTCGCGATGTCGTCGTCGCTCCGCACGTCAAGGATTACGGCATCCGACTCTGTCTCGCCACGCACCCGGGGGGCGAGTTCGCCGTTCCCGCGGTGAACCGGCTCGTGCGCTACGGCTCGAGCCCGCGTGGCGCTCAGGCGATCATGCTCGGCGCGAAGATCCGTGCGCTGCTCGACTCGCGCTACAACGTCAGCTTCGAGGATCTGCGTCGCTGCGCGCTGCCGGTCCTGCGGCACCGCCTGCTGCTGAACTTCGAGGGGGAGGCCGAGGGCGTCTCCTGCGACACCATCATCGAGGAGATTCTCGAGAACACTCCCGTGGAGGAGAAGTAGGTGGCGCAGAAGCTCCTCGACGACGAGTTTATCGCCCGCCTCGAGAAGCTGGAGCTGGTGTCGAGAAAAGTCCTCGCCGGCACCTTCAAGGGAGAGAGGCGCTCTCGTCGCCGCGGCCACTCGACCGAGTTTGCGGACTTTCGCCCCTACGTCCATGGTGATGATCTTCGTCATGTCGACTGGAACATCTACGGGCGCCTCGACAGGCTCTTCCTCAAGGTCTTCCTCGAGGAGGAGGATCTGCGACTGGACATCCTCATCGACGCGAGCCCGTCGATGAAGTTCGGCGAGCCCGACAAGTTCACGTACGCGAAGAAGATCGCCACGGCGCTCGGCTACATCGGTCTCGTCAACCAGGACCGCGTCAGCGTGGGGGCCTTCTCGACACGCCTTCAGTCGACTTTCGGGCCGGCGCGCGGTCGGCGGCAGGCGCCTCGACTGCTCGACGCGATGCAGAGCCTCGAGCCCGAGACAGAAGGCTCGACGGACCTCGCTCGGAGCTGCAAGGACTACACCGCTCAGGGCTCGCGCGGCGGCATCCTGGTCTTCGTCACCGATTTCTTCGACCGCGTGGGGTTCGAGTCCGCGCTGCGCTATCTGCTCGCGAGTCCTGGCGCGACGGAGGTCTTCGTCTTCCACGTGCTCTCGCCGCAGGAGGTAGAGCCGGATCTCAAGGGCGATGTGCGTCTCGTTGATGTCGAGGACGGTGCCACCTCGGACGTGACGATCAGCGCGCCGCTTCTGCGTCAGTACCGGAAGACCGTCGAGAGCTTCCGCCACGACATCAGGACGTTCTGCTCGGCGCGCGGGATCAGCTACGTGTTCACCACGACCGATGTGCCCTTCGACGAGCTCGTGCTGAGCTACCTGCGTCGCAGAGGGCTCGTGAGATGACGCCTGTCTGGTGGCTCCTCGCCCTCATTCCGGCGCTGGTGGCGCTCTACTTCCTGAAGTTGAAGCGCCAGGACGTCGCCGTTTCCAGCACGTACCTGTGGAAACGTAGCATGGAGGATCTTCATGTCAACTCGCCGTTTCAGCGCCTGCGTCGTAGTGTGCTGTTCCTGCTGCAGCTGGTCGCTCTCTGCCTCCTCATACTCGCGATCTGGAAGCCGCGCTGTGACCGTACGGTACGAGGCGGGCGCGATCTGATCGTTCTCATCGACCACTCCGCGAGCATGAACGTGCGGGAGGGCGGCCGGACTCGACTGGAGCTCGCCCGGGCTCATGCGCTGTCGCTCGTCGACAGCATGGCTGTCGGTGACCGCATGCAGGTGCTGCGGTTCTCGTCGCAGACGATCGTCCAGCAGTCGCTGACCTCCGACAAGTCGGTCCTCGAAGCGAGCGTTCGTGCAATCGAGTCGTCGTCGCTGCCCACGGATCTGTCGCAGGCGCTGAGTATCGTCAACTCGATGGCCGCGACACTCGACGGCGTGGAGATTCACGTCATCGGCGATGGCTGCTACGGCGACGTGACGAGCTTGCCTCCCGAGGTGAAGCGCCTCGACCTGCGATTCGTGAACACGGGGAGCCCGGTCGACAACGTCGGCATCACGGAGGCGGACGTGCGCTGCAGTCTCGGGCGCGACAGGGTGACCGAGGTCTTCGCTCTCGTCGAGAACTTCTCGGGCGAGGAGAGGACCGTCTCCGTGACTCTCTTTCGGGACGATGTTCTGAAGCGGGCAACCGAGGTGACCCTGCCGTCCGGGAAGGGTGAGTCGGTGGTGTTCGACGTCTCGGAGATCGAGATGCCCGCGGGCGAGAGTCGCGTCCTGGGTCTGGAAATCGATCTCGTGGGTCCGGACGGGGAGAACATGGAGGCCGACGGGTTTCCTGACGATGACCGCGCCTTTCTCGGCGTCCCGGCGCCCAGGACCAACTCGGTGCTGCTTGTCGGGGAAGGAAACGTGTTCATCGAGAATGCCCTCTTATACGTACCGAACACGACCCTGGAGAAGATGACCCTCGCGGACTACGAGGCGACGCTCGTCGAGCCGGGCGACGGCGAGTCGTCGTCCGAGCCGAGGAGGTGGAATCTGATCGTCTTCGATCGGGGCGGCCCGCGGACACCGCCGCGGTCGCCCGCGATTTTCATCGGCTGCAAGCCGCCGTCGCTTCCCGGTGTTGCCGATCCGAAGATGGTGGAGAGCCCCGTCTACATGGACAAGGACGAGGCTCACCCGGTCAACCGCTTCATGAGCTTCGCGAACATCCACATCGAGGAGAGCCTGGTCTACGAGCCGTCACCGGCCTTTCATGCGCTGATCGAGTCGGAGGAAGGCGGGCTGATCGGCACCTTCACCTATCGTCAGGAGGGCGAGTATCCGGTACGCGTCGTCGTGGTCGGTTTCGACATCACACGCAGCAACTGGCCGATCCATCACCACTCGTTCCCGATCTTCTTCGTCAACGCCGTCACCTGGCTTGGACTGACGGACACGGAGTCCGTCCGGCGCTGGCGTACCGGACAGTCGCTCGTTCACTCTCCCGTGACGGGTCCGGGCGAGACGGTGAGGGGGGGGGCGACCTTCGTCTCGCCGGGAGGCGAGGAGGTCAGCGTGCGGCCCGACCGCGGCGGCTCGATGGTCTCGGGCGTCGCGGACCAGATCGGCGTCTACCGCCTGCGGCGCGAGAGCGACCTCCTCGCCGAGTTTCCGGTGTCTCTCATCGATCGCCGGGAGTCGAGGTTGACCCCGGCGGAGGAGATCGACATGGGAGACATCAAGATCTCGACCAGGACGCGGCTGGACTTCGAGTCGAGCGCTCTGTGGCACTGGTTCGCGCTCGCCGGCTTCGTCTTCCTTCTGATCGAGTGGTACGTCTACAACCGACGGGTCTACATCTGAGCGGGGCTCGACAGCGGACGCGAACTTCGCGGGCCCTCAGCGGTTCCCGCCCCGGTTGCGGCCGGCCCTTCCGGAACACGTCAGGCATGCGAGAAGCACCACGGCGACGGCGAAGATCCCCCAACCGTAGTGCTGGAAACCCGCGGCGATCAGGAGCCCGAATGCGAGGATCAGCACCACGCTGCCTCCGACGAGGGCCCCGGCTCCCGAGATTCCCCTCGCCGTCAGTCGTGAGCTGCCCGGTGGCGGGGTGTGCGACCGCAGGAGCGCATCGTCGTCCTCGTCGTCCGGAAGATCGACCGACAGGTACTCGGCCTCGGGGTTCCACCCCGTCTCGTTGTCGCTGCCGCAGTGTGGGCAAGACGGAGCGTCGTCCGTGATGGGCTCGCCGCAGTGGGGGCAATAGTCCATACCGAGATTCTACGGCGAGCCGCGCGAAGCCGGGAAAAAATCGGGCGTCGCCCTGCAACCCCCACCTTCGCGGCGGATCCCGAAGCCTGCGCTCCGACTCCGAGGTCGCGAGAGTGGGCCAGATCGGGACCCGCCCCGGAAGGGCCGGCCGGCTCCGCTTGTCGATCTGGGCCGTGGCCACCGGGTCCGTGAGGAGCAGGGGCTATCAGCCTCTAGAGAGAGTCCATCCGGCGACAATTCCGCCGGCCCGTCCGGGCCCCCGTCACCGTGGCTCGTGGTGCCAGAACTCGACAGGGCACCACATCGCCTCCCGTCCGGGGGCTCGATTCCCGACCGGATGACTCGCTCTCGCATCCGGAGAGTCTCCTGCTCGAGCTGTCAGCTCGGATGGCACCGACTTCGGGGAGGCCGGGATCGTGAGGGTCGGCGAGATCGAGAAGCGACGAGGACACGGTGTCCGGTGCGTATCGGGGAGCGGGAGCGACGAGGAACTGGAGCGAAAGTGCGGCTCTCGCGCCGTATGGACGTTCTCGGCGGGCCACCCCCCACGGCCGCATCGCCCCGCACCCGGAACAGGCTCCGGCGGAGTTCTTTCCCGGCTGGCGTCGCCAGTGTGGAGCCGGCGCTGGATGACGCCACCGCAGAGAGGTGACGCCGCCCGGAGAGAAACGTGCGACGACTCCGGAGGGGCACCACGGCCTCTCGACAACGTCGACCTGCAGCACGTGCGGGAAGCTCTGTCTGCGGGAAGGAGCCCGTTTCCGCGGGACCGACGGCGAGCCGATTCGACGACCGCGCATCGTGCCGGCCTTCCCTGTCGGGACCGGCTCACGTCAGTGCGGATTTCTCATCGATTTCGTGGCGAGGTTGCAAGTCGTGGCGTGGACCGCGTCGAGCTGCCCGGCACGCACGTCCTCGGGGCTCGCGACCTTCTTGTCGAGCGGCCTCCGGTTCGTCGGCGACAGCTCGAAGCTCCCGGGATAGAGCCGTAAGTATTTTCGAATGAATGCTTTGTATTCTACGGGAGAGTTGCCGGAGGCGGGTTCCGGGGAGCTCGGAGCTCGCCGGTGGAAGGGGATCCGGAGCGACACGTCCTGCTCCGTGGGAGGCTGCGCTTCCCGCTCGAGTTTTATTTCCTCCCCGTTTGTTCTTTGGTGGACTCGGAGACTCTGGTATATTCATTGCCGCGAGTAGCCGTGGTTTGGCGGCTGCTAGACGGAGGAAAAAAGTCGCTTCTGGACAGTCCGTGGCGCCCTTGGCGTTTGCTGACTGGGTCGGTCCGGAGGCGGAGAGGAACCGATAGGATTTCGATCCTGGTTGGAAGGGTGAGAGGCTGGCGGCGTCGCTGAATTTGACGACGGGTCGTCGTGGCCAGAGAGACAACCATCGAGTGTGCGAGGAGTCGGAGAGATCCGTTTCCCGGTCGCCGAACAGGCGCTGCTCGGAGGTTTGGCAGAACCGGAAGGAGGGTCCACCACAACAGTCTTCTCGGGCGGCCTCGTCGAGAGCCGCTGGGTGAGAGGGTTTGCCGAGGCGCGGGAAGGACTCGCAGCCTCGAGCGTTCGCCTCCGGGACGGACCGGAGCGAGCAGGTTTGGAGTTACAAGGTCTTTCGTCTCTTTTTTTTCAGGGAGGAACGAGACACATGCATAGGAATGGTTTCAAGGTCCTCGGAGCCGTCATGCTCCTGACCCTAGCCACCACGCAGCGGGCTCCCGCTCAGGCTTACATCGACGGGGACGGGAGTATCCTTCCGGACGCGTTCAACATTCTGTTTCCGATCCAGAACCCGAGGGGTTGTGGCGGCGGTGGTCCTGGCGTGATGGCCCAGAACTGGCTGCCCCGTATCGACGGGGACGGCAACCTGCTGCCCAACTTCGCCGGGGATGTCACCTACAACCCGGCTCCGGGTGACGCCATCGGACCTGCTGGCGTCGACTGGGCGCAGAGCCCGGGAGATGGCTTCCGCTACGGCACGCTCCTGGATGAGGGTTTCGGTATCTGGTACGACTCCGGCTTCATCGAGGCCCAGCTCGGGTTCCGGCCGGAAAACGACGCGCACTGTATCAACTTCCAGGACCGGTACGTCAACGTCGTCAACGCCGAGACGGGTGCCGGCTGGCCCGGCGACAACGTTCTCGGAATCGCGGTCACCTGGGTCGAGAACGTCACCGGTGAGGCGATCGCCGTGGACATCTGCACCTCGGCCGATGACTCGGTCCAGTGCTGGGTCAACAACAAGATGGTCACGAACGTCAGCGCGTGCCGCGGTGGCAACGCTGGCTGTCAGGAGACCCGGCCGGCGGTTCTTCCGGCAGGTGTCAGCAAGATCACGGGGCTCTGCTGGGAAGGTGGCGGTGGTCACAACATGACCATCGGCATCATCGTCGACGGCACCCGCGTCGGTCCCGACAACGGCATCGTCGAGTTCCTCGGCCCGAACACGGACGGCGACCTCGAGGGCCAGGAGCAGGCGCAGATCGTCCGCGCGATTCCGGCCGACGTGGGCAACTGCCCGGAGGGGTCGAAGACGGTGACGCTGAGCGTCACCGGCCCTGATGTTGGTGCGACGGACCTCACCGAGAGAATCACGGGCGACATTGGCGACATCGAAGTCACGTCGGAAACCGCAGAGGTGGTCCTTGATTTCGCCGACGTCCCGACCGTCCTCGATGGAAGCGGGATGGAGGTCGTCTTCGTCGGTAACGACGCGGGCGGTGGCAGCGACGACATCGACAACGGAGACGGCACCCGCACGTCGATATCGACGTCCGGTGGCGACATCTGGTCCGGTGGCGACGACTTCATCTACAATTACAAGGAGGTCGAAGGCGACTTCGACATCTCGATCGCCCAGTCGGACTACACGCACGAGAACGGAGCCGGTCGCTGGGGCAAGATGGGCCTGATGGCCCGCCAGATGGACGATGGCGTCCTCGACCGCTGCCAGCGCTTCACGATGAACCAGTTCCACGGCCCGCACAACGATGACGTCGCGCGGACAGCTGGCCGCCGGAACCACGGGGAATGCGGCGGCGGCATGTACGAGCTCGGCCATCCCGGGCTCGCCGGCGGCAGCCCGGCAGGCGCTCGCCCCGGCTACCTCCGTATGACGCGTCGTGGCAACATCTTCCAGTCGTGGTACTCCTCGACCGAGCCCGAGGAGCCGCTCTCCGATGACAGCTGGATCGCGGGTCACGCCGAGAACTGGGGCGCCAGCGCGCCGGAGTCCGTCGCGATCGGTGTCGCGAACTCGGAGCACAACTCCGACGGTGCGCTCCCGCACAGCTTCGTCTACGAATTCCTCTCCCAGGGCGACCCACCGCCGCCGCCGCTTCTCGCGGTCCTGGTGAACTGGTCAGCAGTCTCCAACGACGATCTCGTGGCCGGGGTTTCCTACACGGTTACCGCCGGGTCGCCGAGCTCGCTGAACCTGTCCGCCATCCATGCCAGCGGCGGGGCCGCCGGCCCGGGCGGCCTGTGGCTGGATCCGGACGCGCAGTGCGCAAACCGCACGATCGCTGACGGGACGTGCCCGGCCGAGAAGGTCATCACGGGCAGCGCCGAGGGCGGTGGTGGCGCCGATGACGACGTGATCACCCTCCAGGAGACGATCATCAGCAGCGCGGCTCCCGCCCCTGCTGGAGGTCCCAACGATCTTGCCAACGACGCGTGTGAGGATGCGATCAGCGTCGCGATTCCTTCCGTGACGGCCGGCTCCACGACCGGCGCGACTCCTGACCCCAACGGTTGCGCCGACGGCAACAACGACAACTCGCCGGCGGTCTGGTACTCGATCGTCGGTGACGGCCACACGATCACCGTCAGCACGTGCGGCGACTCGGCCTACGACACTTCGGTGTCGGCGTACTCCGGCGGTTGCGGCGATCTCACCTGCATCGTATCGAACGATGACAACTGCCCGTCGGAACGCGTTCAGTCCACGGTCACCGTCGACAGCGCGGAGGGCGAGGAGATCCTGATTCGCGTCCACGGCTGGTCCGGGGAAAGCGGCGATTACACGCTCTACGTGTCGACGAGTGCCCCCCACTTCGTGGATCTTCGCGAAATCTCTCACGACGGCGTCGTCGGGGACAAGCTCGGCCTCGGGCCGGGCCTCACAGAGACCGGCAACGGCAACTGGGCGTACCCCGCCGGGCAGCTCCTCTTTGGTCCGATCCAGCAGGAAGGTGGCAACGGCCACGCGCCTGGACACGATCGAGCCTCTGCCGACTTCCTCGACGATGGCGACACCAACGAGTGCAACGTCATGCCCGTCGAGGGCGATCTCCTCAACCCCGACTTCGACTCGATGACGCACGCCAGCGGTATCCAGAACCCGGCCGTCGGGACTGATGGCGCGGGCAACGGCATCTGGCGTTATGTCCCGAACACCGGGGGCGGGGGGCACTGCGGTGTCAACTACAACGAAGTCGGCGGCGGCGGTGACCAGATCATGCACGTCGCCGTGTTCTACCTGCATCTCGCGGAAGCCGCGGGCGTGCAGTTCGGTACCTCGAGCGACGACTCGGTCCAGCTGCTCGTCGGTTCGGGCGACTGCGGCGACGTCCAGGAGGTCGGCTACGTCAACGCCGGCCGTGGCTGGGCCAACTGCAACCAGCAGGATGTCTGGGCCCCGGTCTTCCTCGGCGCCGGTACTCACCGTGTGATGATGAAGGTCTTCGAGGGTGGTGGCGGTCACGGCGGGCAGGTCTTCGTCCGCGGGGCTGACGGCGGCATCCTCGGCGGTGCCTCTGCCGGTTTCGATCCGGACAGTCCGCCGGACGGGGACATCCCGGTCATCGGCAGCACGATCACCTGGGAGGTCAGCCTCGCTGACGCCCGGGATGGTGTGTCCTACATCGTCTCGGACGGTGATGATGATGGTGGCGGCGCCAGCCATGGCGGCACCGCGGCTGTCACAATCGGCGGTGCGACCGCGGGCTTCATCGACGGTCCGTCGACGACCGTGGGCGATACCTCGACCACGGTCGAGGCCGGTGCCTGTGGTGTCAAGAACGCTGCGAACGACTGGAACCGCGACGGTGCGGCCGACCTCTCCGACGCGGTGTCCATCTTCTCGCACCTCTTCCAGGGTGGCGACGGCTTCGCGTGTGGCGGACTGGACGCCGCCGGAACGATCGCCGTGCACGACTCCAACGGAGACGGTGGGGTCGACATGTCCGACGGAATCTCTCTGCTGCAGTATCTCTTCAGCGGAGGGGCGGAGCCGCAGCCGATCGTCCTTGCGGCCGGCGACTGCGTCCTGATGTTGGACTGCGCCGACGGCGTCGAGGACAGCTGCGAGTGATCCTCGTGTCCTGACCCTTGGCCCGAGGGTCCCTCCGGGGGATCCGCGGGCCGGGGGGAGGGTGTTCTGTCGAGGTGGGCCCGGGACTCTCGGTGAGTCTCGGGCCCGCTTTTTTTTGTCGGTCCGGATTCCTGCTGACCCGGCTCGGCGGGTTGCCGTCGACGCCGAACGGAACCCGTCCCCCCACGACTTTCCTGACTCCGCCCGTGTGGTACAATCACCCTCCGCGCTTCTGCGAGAACCCGGGTGAATGCCCACCTGACGAGAAACCCCATGATCCAGCGCACCTCACGAGTGGCCGCGCTTCCGAGCGTCGGCGTGGCGAGCCTCGCGCTCCTCTTTCTCGGTGTCCCGGGTTGCAAACCGGTGGCGAACTCCCCGCAGACTGGCCCGGAGAAGACGCAGTCCAGGGGCTCCGGGTCCAGGTCCGTCGGGATCCCGCCACGGGAAGCTGGTGCCGACAGTCGCTCCGAGACGAAGCCCGAGACGAATCCCGGGGCGAAGCCCGGAACGAGTCCCGAGGAGAGTCCTTCCAGGACATTCACCGACGCCGACCAGGCCCGTGAGGCCTATCTGGCGCTGTCCCCGGAGGAGCGCCAGACCAGGATGCGGGACACTGCGCGCAAGCGCGGCGAGGCGCTCATCGACCTCAGGGAGGCGAAGCTGCACATGAGGGCCGGCGAGCCTCAGCTGGCGCTCGAGGCGCTCGACAGCTCGATCGAGCTGATACCGGGGGATGCCCGCGCCTGGAGCCTGAAAGCCGAGGTGTACCGCCAGATCGGTGAGTACGAGGCGGCCCTGGCCGTGCTGCGAGAGATGCTCGAGAGATTCCCGCCGCAACAGCACCACGACTACTACGGAGACATGGCCCGGATCGAGATCGCTCGCAAGGATCCGGGCGCCGCGCTCGAGATCCTCGCGAAGCCGCTGCAGGTCGAGCAGGGCGTTCCAGGGTTGAGGCTCTTGCGCGCCGAGTGCCTGGCCTTGCGCGGAGACACGGAAGGCGCCCTCGTCGCCGTGGAGGACACCATTGGGAACGGCTATCTCAACGCGAAGAAGCTGCGCCAGAACGAGAACCTCGCCAGCCTGCGCGAGGAGCCCCGCTTCGAGGCCCTCGTCAGGGGGCTCGAAGAGCGCATGAACAAGAACCACGCCAGGGCCCGGGCGTCGCTCGCCGCGGAGAAAGCGGAGCAGGACGCGCAGAAGCGGGAGAGCTCCGCCGCAGAGCAGCGCTGACGTGTCGGGTGCGCCGGACCCCATGGGGCTGGGGCTTGTCGACGCGATCGTTCCGGACGTTCACCGCGGGCGAGAGGGACCGTCAACGCGAGCCGCGCGCGAGCAGAGCCGGGATACGACGGCCGATCACGAGGACTTTCCCGGTCCGATCCTTCCGGAGCTGTCATCGAGCTTCGTCGCTCCGAGGGCGACCAGCAGCACGGCGACGAAGAAGAGCGCAGCGCCGACCGGCACCAGCAGTATGCCCAGCCCCGGGTCGCCGCTGTAGATCACGATGCCTCCCAGGAAGAACCCCCCGGGTAGCAGGACGCTCGACGCCATGAGGAGCGGCGAGGCGAATCGCTGCATCTTGACCGGCTCGAATGGTAACGCGCGCAGCGTCACGGCGAAGGCGACGTGTACCAGCGACAGCAGCGCGCCGTGAGCGTGAGCCAGGCGCCACATCAGTCGACGCGTCTCGTTGTCGGTGTCGAGATAGTAGCCGACTTTCAGGCCGTGAAGCACCTCGAGAACGACTCCCAGGCTGAGGAACACGAGCAGCGACCACCAGCCGAATCGCAGGTGGCGGATCGTGCAGCGAGTGCTGCGGTCGAGGTTGGCGGTCGGCACGGTGGTCTCGCCGCGCGCCGTTCTATTGCTTGAGGTGAACCCGGACCTTGTTGCGCTGCTGCACGCCCCGCCGCCAGAGACAGCGGTTCAGGCGCCCGTCGTCGCCGATCAGGACCTCCTTTCGGCGCGTCGCGACCGGCCCCCGGCCGTGCCAGAGGTTCATCACCTCGTTGACCTTGGACTCTCTCTCCCCGGGGGGTAGGAGGAAGTCGTACTCGAACGAGTCGTATCCCGGAAGCGACCGCAGAGAGCGACCGGCGATGTAGCGGACCGCGTCGTAGGAGTCGTCGAGCGATGGAGCCAGGAGAGGGACCATCCAGTCCGTGCCCGAGGCCTCTTGAGCCTCCTTCCAGCCGTAGGCCCACGCCAGGAGCGCCCGTTGACCCGCGTCGCCCTTGAAGAGCCAGTACGCCGAGGCGGCGAAGTACTTCAGGTCGTCCGTCAGCTGTGGCTTTGCGACACCCCAGGACTCGTGGAGCTCGTCCGCGGCCCACTCGAGCGTGCGATCGAGATGACAGAGGTTGCACGCGTTCGGACGGCCGGTCGCGATCGACGCCGTCACCGTCGGAGTCGTGATCGTGTGGCTGCGAGTCGCCTTCAGCAGACCGTAGGTGGTGTAGGGCATGTGGCAGTTGTAACAGAGGCTGCCGGACGAGCTGACGTCGTGATGCGTGTGCGCCGCCAGGCGGGTCTCGTCTTCGAGCTCCTCGTGGCACGGCAGACACGCATCGTTGCCCCGCATTCCGACCTTCAGCTGATCGTCGGCCCACTCCTGCCACGGGCGCGGATCATCCGTACGCTGGTGCATCTCATGACAGGACAGACAGGACAGCGTCTCGTCGTCGCTCTTTGCGTCGGCGAAGCAAGGGGAGTCCAGATGAGCAGCGTACTCTCGACCGGTGATGCGAACCAGCCCATCCGCCCAGTAGCGATCCACGAGAAAGGTCGCGGAACCGCCGGCGGCGACCTGGATCGCCTTCACACGGGGCTCGGGTATCGTCTTCCTGTGAATCGTGTACTTCGACTCCTCGAGCCGTTGTCCCGGACGGAACGAGAATCCCTCGCCCAGCGAACGCTCCGACTCCGTCTCCGTCGTCGGTTGCCAGAGACTGTGGCACTGACCGCAGATGTCCGTCGCCAGGCGCGGGGAGAGCTTCGCCGGATTCACGATGCTCGTGTCGCTCTCGGCGCCGAAGTGCTGACCGTAGCGGTGGATCGGGTCCTGATTCGACGAGACATGCTCTGCCGCGGGACCGTGGCACGCCTCGCAAGCGATGCCGAAGTCGGCGACCCGCGTGTCCATCCCCGCGAGCCGTGGCTGCTGCCCCGTCGCGTGGCACTGCTGGCAGCCGGAGTTCCACTCGCCGCTCCTGTTGTCGACGCTCGTCTGCCCGAGCTGCCGGTAGCTCTGCTTCAGGAACGAGGAATTCTCCGGAATCCAGCGCTCGCTTTCGCGCAGGTAGACGAAGGGCAGCAGTGCCACCGCACGCCGATCGCCGGTGGCGTACCAGTAGGCTTGCATGTGATGCGAGCCCGTCGTCATGACGATCTGCCTGCGGTCGGGCTTTCCGCCCGTTGCCGGCGACGTCTCGACGAAGAAGTCCTCACCCTCGCGCAGCAGACGGTACTCCCGATCGAGGAGCTTGCGGGGCGTGCCGTCGAAGTGGCCGATGACCGAGTGCGGCCCGGCGATCTGCGTCATCGTCCGGTGATACGAGCGGTTCCAGGTCCTCCACGGCTGCGGGTGGCACGCGCGGCACGTCGCGGAGGAGACGTAGCCGTTCTCCTCGACGCGGATCGGCCGGTTCACGACCTCCGCCTCGGAAGCCGGCACGATCCGTCCGGAGTGAACGATCCAGACCAGCCCCGCGGTGACGACGGCGATCGAGACACAGATCCGCAGCCCCACATCCCGCTGTCGCCAGGACACGAGGGCTCCGATCGCCAGAAATGTCCCGATCAGCGACACGAGGAGCTGGATGCCTTCGACTCTCACCGATCCTCCGTCTCGGTTGCGGTCCCGTACCTGCTTGCGCTTCGATTCTACGATCTCGCACGGTGGACGTAAACGGGCGGTGCAGGCTCCGGTGCCCGGATGTCGTGGAGACCCTGCCCGGCCCTCCGGCGACCGCGCCGATCATCCGGTCCTCCGTCGCTCCTGCTCGCCGTCGGGCCATCGAGATCGCGTCGTCGTCGCTTCTCGATCGCGTCGACCGCGCTCTCTTCTTCCGGGCGATCGCATGGCGGCGTCCGCCTGCGCTGTCGACGGGGATGCGGGCTTCCCCGTCACCCTCGCTCTCGTTGTCCCGGTCAGTCCTTCGATTCGAAGCCGGGTCGTCAGCCGATGGTCAGGACGAGCCTGCCGAGCACTTCACCGCCTCGCAGCTTCGCGTGCGCCTCGTTGACGGCCTCCAGCGGGAAACGTTCCGTGACGATCGACCGGGTCTTCCCGTCGGCCACGAGCCGAGCTGCGGCGGCTATGTCGGAGCGTCCGCCGCAGCGTGTTCCGAGGAACTCGAGCTCGTTCTGCGCCATGCGCTTTCCTTCGAGCGTCCAGGAGTCGGGAGTGTAGCCGACGAGGACGAATCGCCCGCCGTTCGCCAGCGAATCGATGCCTGCTGCGATGGTCGTCTCGCTTCCCACGACGTCGATGACACAGTCGGCGCCCCAGCCCCCGGTCATTCGGCGGACCTCGGCCGCGACGTCCGCCTCCGACGCGTTGATCGTCTCGTCCGCACCCAGCTCTGCCGCTCGAGAGCACTTCACCCGGGTGCGCTCCACCGAGATCACGCGCGCTCCGGTGAACCGCGCGAACTGGACCACGAAGGATCCGACCCCGCCGGCGCCGACGATCACGACAGTCTCGCCGTCTCGGATCCGGGATCGATCGACCGAGTGGTATGCGGTGATCCCCGCGTCGGCGAGCACGGCGGCGTCCGCCCAGTCGATTCCGTCCGGTAGCTGGACGATCTGCTTCGCAGGCACGGTGAAGTACTCCGCGTACGCGCCTGCGATACCCTTCACGCCGACGATGCCGCCGATGTCGGGGCAGAGCTGAGTGCGCCCGCTGCGGCAGTTCCGGCACTCGCCACAGGTGACGAAGTTGTAGGTCGTGACCCGATCTCCGGGGCGGACGTCCGCGACGTTCGATCCGGTCCGCGCGACGACTCCCGCGGGCTCGTGGCCCATGACGAACGGCAGCTCCGCTCGGTAGCCGAAGCCGTCGAGCATCTTCAGGTCGGTCCCGTCGACGCCGCAGGCCATGACCTTGACCAGGACGTCGTCGGGACCGGGCTCCGGCGTCTCGATCGACTCGATCTTCAGCGCCTGTCCGAACTCGTGGAGAACAGCGGCCTTCATGGACTCAGACACCCGGGCGCAAACCGATGATGTCGCGAGCTTCCGTGACCGTCGCGACCGGACGTCCGACCGACTTCGCCATCTGCACGACCCGATCGACCAGGTCGGCGTTCGAGGACGCGTAGGAGCCGTCGGGATGCCGGCCGCAATCCTCGTAGCCGACACGGATGTGTCCGTCCTGCAGCACACCGCGGTTGATCTGCGCCCAGTACTCCTTCGCGCAACGAGACATGCACGACATCGACCAGTTGAGGCTCTCCGGCCGGTGGTAGATCTGGTTGAAGAGCGAGATGTCGGTCATCGGTTGACAGCTCTGTCCCGGCCAGCCGAAGAAAAACGTCGCCCAGAGCGGGTCGGCGAGGAGCCCCGTCTCCTCCTCCACCTCGTTCGAGTCGTTCCAGAAGATCCCGTCACGGATGATCCGCACGGCGTCGAACGCGCCGGTGTCGAAGCACTCGAGCTCGGGCTTGACGCCGTGTTCCTTCGCCCACTGGAAGTACTGTCGCAGCTCGTCGATCGGGTGGACGGAGTAGCAGCAGATCGGCTTCACCTCGCGGGGGTAGGGGTCGAAGTACTCGTCGTGGGAGTTGAGGTTCAGCGAGCTCATGTCCGGCTTGATCTGCGCCCAGAGCTCCAGCTTCTGCTCCGGTCGCATGCTGGCGAGCCCCTGCTGGATCGCCGCGTTCGGGAACTTCTCGCGGATCTTCTCGACGATCGCGGTCGTGCCACCGATGTCGGGGATCTGGAGCTGCCGTCCGTCGGGCTGGACCACGGGATCCCGCGAGTAGATTCCGTGGATGTGGTTCATCACCGCGCCCGCCTCGTTGGCGTCGATGTACTCCCTGGCGATCGGGTCGACGGTTGTCAGCTCCTCGGTGCGAGGGTTCAGCGGATCCTGCAGCTGGGGGTCGCATGTGACGGTGATGATCAGCGGAGTCCATTCCATGGGTCGATCCTCTCGGTGTCGTTTGCCGTCGTTACCCGGATCGCCGTCGCGTCATAAGGAAGCGAGCAGCTGACGTAGAGCGGGAAGCGCCTCGCGTGCTCCCCGGTTGGGCAGCGGGTACTTGAAGAGGTCGAGCATCCAGCGACCCGCGAACCGGATGTCGCGCAACGCCTGCACGATACCGTCCATGTCGAGGCTGCCGCGTCCGGGAGGGAAGTGGAGCTCGGAGCTACGCCGGTCGCTGTCGCAATAGTGAACGATCTTGACGTGCCGATCCAGGGTGCGAATCGCGTCGATGTAGCCGTCGGGCATGCCGACGCCAAAGTGACACGGATCGTAGCAGACGCCGAACTCATCCATGCAGACGCGATCGCACAGACGCGTGAGGAACTCGATGTTCGTCCCCAGGGTGAAGGGGTGAACCTCGATGTAGACGTCGATGCTCCTCTGCGCCGCGTACTCGGTGCCTCGCTTCAGGAGCTCGGCGGTGTCGTCGAGCAGTCGACCGAGCAGGGTGCTCCCGGTCGTCCCTGGCGGAACACGCCCCTCGTAGGTGATCAGGTACTCGACCCCGAGATCCACCGCGATGTCGATGTCCCGCTGAAGGCCGGCGAGGGCGACCTTGACGTCGTCGCGACTGTTCAAGGCCTGGAAGTAGGGTGAGTCCGGAACATTCGAGCCGACGAGCTTCATCCCGAGTGACTCGATGAACTCGCGCAGCTGCAGCCTGAGCTCCGGAGTCGGGAACCCGGCTATCTGGCAATGGCAGATCTCGATCTGGTCGTAGCCGAGCTCCGCCATGACCTCGAGGGTACGCTCCAGCGGTTCTTCAAGGTAGCCGATCGGGTTTCCGATGATCGGGATGGACACGTTCGAGGCTCCTGTCTGGAGGTCGTTTCTCTGTTCAGGGACGTGCGCGCAGGCGAGACGGTCTCATCCCTGCGCGGAGCTTTCTCGGTGCGGAGATCTCTCGCTCCGGCGCCTGCTTTGCAGCCTTCGATGCGAGCCCGGACGCTGGCAGGCACACGACGTCGTCGGCGAGGACGCGCGCCGTCGCCCGATCCCGGTCGGCTCCCTGGGGCTCGTCCGGGGAGCGAGGGATCCTGTCGCCATTCGCCGCGTCGCCTTGTCGCTGACCGAACGCGTCCTCGCGGTGGTCCGCCATCTCGAGCATCGGGGTGCTGATCAGCTCGCCGGATCCCATGACGGGTCCGGCGACGACGATGGCCGGTCCGAGCACGAGCATCGTCGGGAGGAAGCCGCGTGGCGACGACCGGACCTCGTCGTGACCCGTCTCGGGAGGAGGGCTCTCCATGATCAGGCTTGCTCCGGCTCGATCGCGATCTCCAGTCGCTCGAGGACGGCGGCGATGCTCGACCAGCGGCCGGCGTCGATCGTGATGCCTCGCTCGAGCGACTCGCGACGACAGCGGGCCTCGATCTCGCCGGGAACGAGGACCTCGTCGAAGCCCCGGGTCGGGGGACACGACTTGGCGTGTGTGACGAGCGCGCTCGCCATCTCTGCGAAGCGTCGGGCCGAGACGAACGACTCGACGTCGAGGGCCAGAAGAAGCACGCCGTCCGATCCGCCTGCGACCGGCGCGTCCGGGCTCCGGCACACTCCGGAACCGGAGAGAGCGCCGGCGAGGAGGTCGACGACGAACGCGAGGCCGTAGCCCTTGTGTCCCGCCGCGGGCAAGATGGCGCCTCGTGGCCCGCCGGGGTCGCCGTAGAGGTCGGCGGGATTCGTCGTCGACTCGCCGTCGGAGTCGATGAGCCAGCCGCTCGGAACCTGGTGACCACCGACCTGCATCGTTCGCACCTTGCCTTCGGGTACGACGCTGGTCGCGATGTCGAGGACGATCGGAAACGTGTTCTGGCGCGGCACCGCGAACGCGATCGGGTTCGTCGAGAGACGTCCCTCCCGTCCCCCGAAGGGCGCGACCCACTGGCCCGTGCCGCCCGCGTTGACGAGGACGATTCCGACCATGCCGCGGGCGACTGCCTGCAGCGCGTAGCTCGCGAGGCGGCCGGTGTGGCTCGTGTTCGTCAGGGTCGCCGCGCCGACTCCGCCCCGCCGGGCCTTGTCGATGGCCAGCTCCATCGCATCGTGGGCCATGACCGGGCCGAAGCCGCCGCCGCCATCGAGGACGCAGCAGCCGGATCGCTCGCTGATGGTCGTCAGCGACCCGTCGAGCTTGATCTCCCCCGCCTCGATCGTGTCGATGTACTGCGGGAGGCGGATCAGCCCGTGGGAGACCACTCCGCTGAGCTCGGCCTCCATGAGGTGTGATGTGACGATTCGGGCGGCGGTCTCGGGGACGTCGCGGGCGCGGAGCGCCTCGTGCGTCGCGCGCTCGAGCTCGGAGGCCGGGAACCTGGGCATGGCGCGGAGCTTCCTGGGGTTGTTACGAAGAGGGAGGGAGCAGGGACGGTGCCGTGGTCGCATCCGTTGGGCCGCGTCCCGTCACGGCGCGCAGACGAGCGGTCGCGTCTCGCGCTGCTCGCCCCGACAGGATGGCGTCGGCCGCGTGCGACACGAAGCACATGCCGCGCCCGGTCCTTTTCTCGAGAGTGACCTCCCCCGGAACGATACCACTTTCTGATTCGGTCGCTGGTCGAATTCCAGCGTCGAGCCGCTCGCCTGTCGGCGCGTAACGTGGACCGGCGAGCAGCTCGGGATCGTCTCCGGCGCTGGGCGGCGGTAGCCCGGCGAGTCATGCGGTCGGACGTCGATCGAGGAGGCGATCCACCCGCGCGCGACCACGGACCTGCGGGATCGTCCGACCGCCTTCGTCCAGCCTGCCGGGCTCCGATCTCCTGAAGCCGGCTCGGGTCGTCTTATCGGGTGCTTTGTTCGCAGCGTAGCCGGGTGCCTCGACACTGCGGGGTCCCGGATTCTTCATGGACGGGATGGGATCGTATAGAATGAGCAGCGTACCGGGTCGAATGACGTCGTCGGGAGCCTTCCCGCGAGCGTGAGCAGCTGCCTTCATCGAGGAGAGAGAACCTTGAGCAAGTCTACCTTGAAATGGACCGTTGTCGGATCGACGCTCTTGCTGGCCTTCGGTTGGCTGCACGTCCTCGAGCCGGACCTACATGCCGGCGGGGGCGATTCGAGGCGAGGTTTCGACGTCGGCTCGCTGTACGGATCCTACGCCTCCGTCGGCAGGGCCGACGGCATCAAGTCCATGTCGGTCGGTGTCGCCGAGTTCGACGGGCGGGGCGGCGTCACCCGATTCGTGCGTATCAACGCCGACGACGGCCACGGCGGGCGGCGTCTGATCGACCTCACGTCCGTCGGGACCTACACCGTCGAGCGGGACGGCCTCGGCGTCATCGAGTTCACCAACACCGGCCTCGACGGTTCGACCACCGACGTGAGCTTCGACTTCGTCATCTGCACCTCGAACGGCCGTGGCGAGCGGCGCGGTCCTCTGGCGCAGACCTTCGAGGCGGTGCAGCAGCAACGGGGATTCACGGCGTCCCTGGTCGAAGCGTCGTTCACCCGACAGGTCGGTCGGCACTGATGCGGGCGAAGCGGGGTGTCAGCTGTCCGATCGAGCCGGGCTCCTGACGCCTGCTGGGGTCTCAGGTGTCACGGCGCGAGATCTTGCCGCCGCCGATGACGTGGACGGGAACCCCGGGAGCCTGCTCGCGGAAAACCTCGACCACCGTCGGGTGACAGGTGAAGAACAGGACCTGGCGGTGCTTGGCCATCTGCAGGATGCCGCCGACGGCGGCAGCGGTTCTCGTCGGATCGAAATTCACCAGGACGTCGTCCATCAGGATCGGCAGGGCCTCGGTGTCTGTCGATTGCGCCGAGATGTAGCCGAAGCGGATGGCGAGGTAGAGCTGCTCCATCGAGCCGCGGGAGAGATTCTCGGCTTCCTTGCTGCGTCCGTCGCGGTCGGTGACCTGCATGGAGTTCCCGCCCGGGGGAGCGAAGACCTTCGTGTAGCGGCCGCGGGTGATGGTCTCGAAGTACGTGCAGGCCTCCCGGATGACCCGGGGCTGGTTGGCCTGGGCGTGGCGGTCCTTGGCGGTATCGAGAAGATAGCTGGCGACGGCGTGGCGGGCCCAGTCGCGGGCAGCCACGGCCAGATCCTCGAGGAGTCCCTCCTCCTCGGTCCGCAGCCGCGCCACCCGGTCCTCGCTGTCGAGGGCCTGCCGATGGTTCTCGGCGGCGCCCCGCTTCTGGAGGGAATCATCCTGGGCGGCTTCCAGCTCGTCGACGCGGTCGCTCAGCTCGTCCTTCTCGGCGACGAGACGGTCGCGGCTCTCGCCCGTCAGCTCGTCTCTGAGAGCCGGGAGGTCGGGTGTGCCGGCCACCTTCTTGATGGCGGACTCGTGTGTGGCGATTCTCGTGCGGAGGTCCCGGAGCTCCTCGTCGGCCTTGCCTCGACGCCGGAACTCCTCCTCCCCCTTCGCGTCGCCTGACTCGATGAGCTCGTTGCGCTCTGTCTCGGCTTGCTGGAGTCGCTGCCGGCGGATACTGCAGCGAGCCTCGGCCTCGGAGATGTCGCTGGAGAGCTGCTCGTGGCGAGTGCGACGGGTCTCTTGCTCCGCCCGGTCCTCTTCCAGGCGGCGGATCTCCACGAGAAGCTCCCGTTCCTGCGGTGAAGGACGGTCGAGGGTTGTGAAGACGTTGGCGACGCGCTGCCGGTAGTCCCTCGCCACCTTCTCTGCGCGGGCCACATCGCTTGCGGCGGACTCTCGATCGCCCGTGATCTCGGCCAGCCGGATGACGCGATCGAGCGCGTGGCCGGCGGTGTCGGGCGACCAGCCGGGATCCATATCGTGCTCTTCGAGCCACTGCTTCCAGGCGTCCTGGGCCGCAAGCCGCTTCGTTTGCAGAGCCGCCAGGTCGGCCTCCGCCTCCTCGCGCTTGCGGTCGGCGACGGAGGTGCGGCGCTCCACGTCTTCGAGGGCGGATCGAGCGCTCTCCAGGTCGCGCAGCCGCTCCTCCTGCTGACCGATCTCGGCCAGGAACTCGCCGAGCCCGGCGAGGATGGCGTCGTCCTTGCCGTCCACCAGCTGCGCCAGGCGCGGCACCTTCGCCATCGTCTTCAGGTAGCCGGCCCGGGTGGTCTTCATGGCCTCGATACGGACGAGGAGCTCATCGGCGCGGCGCTGGTCGACGCGGGCCTTCTCGACCTTCGGGAAGACCAGTCCGGCCGCGCGCGGGCTGGTGTCCGCGGGCAGACGCAGGGCTTGCACATGCTCCGCCCACTCCTTGGCGGTGGAGGCGGCCTTTTCCTGCGCCTTACTCCAGGTGACCTGCGCGGCGTTCAGCTCCTTCTCTGACTGCGCCAGACGGGCGGAGAGCTCGTCGATGGACTGCGCGTCACGCAGTCGCTCGTCGCTCTCGTCGGCGAGTCGATCGACGGTCGCCAGATCGAGTGCGCCGCTGAACCCCAGCTGCTTCCGGAGCTCGTCGATGGCGGCGTTCTTCTCGCCGACCCGGTCCCGCAGCTTCTCCGCGCGCCTTGCTGCCCCGGTCGGATCCACGTGGGAGCGACGGCTGCCGGTGAAGACTCTGCGGACGAGCATCAGCGCGGCCGCGAGCAGGACCCCCAGTGTCGCGGACGCACCGCCGGCCATCGCCTGATCCAGGCCGACGAGGACGCCGGCCGCGAGCAGCCCGACGACCGCGACGCTCACGGCGCAGAACAACAGCAGCCGTCCGACATCCGGGCCGGCGACCGCAGCCGCTCCCGCCGCGGCCATCTCCTGCTCCTGCTGCGCGAGAGCCAGCCGTCCTTCCGCCACGTCGCGGTCGCGCACCGCCTGTCGGAGCTCACGGGTGCGGGCTCGGCGGGCCTCGAGATCGACGGTCCTGGCGACCGTGCCGCCGCCGGCCTCCAGCGGCGCCTGCTTCTCCTTCAGTGTCCGCCGGATCTGCTCGACGACAGCCTGGGCGGTCTTGACGCCTGTCCTTGCATCGTGGACTGCAAGTTCCGTCTCTCGAATCGCTCTGTCGAAGCGCTCGATCTTCTGCTGGGCGGGAATGGAGACATCCAGCTCCCCGAGGGTCTGCGCGGTCCAGTCCGGGTCGATCTCGCGCAGGGTGCCGGTGAAGGCTGTCGACGCGTTGGCGTGCTCGGCCTCGCGCAGTGGAAGGTCTTTGAGCACGCTGGAGAACTGATCCCTGCCGTTGCGCAGACCGTCCAGCGTCGGGCGGTCGATGTCCAGACCGGCGTCCTCGAGCTTCTCGACCCGTTCGCGGACCTGCTTCTCGTCGTCCCGCGCGTCGCCGAGTGCCGTGGTCCGGCTGTTGAGTTCGGCGGAGAGAGTCGTGGAGCGTGCTTCCCACCGCGTCAGAGTCTTCTTGTGGCTGGCGATCTCCTCCTTGACGTGTGCCGACCGGTCCAGCGCCAGCGCGCGTTCCTCGGTCCAGCCGCTGCCGAGCTCGGTGAGCCCACGGGCCACGTCGGCGTCGCGCTGCTGGACGCGAGACTTGAAAGCGGGGATGCTCTGGATGCTGGTCTCGTAGGTTTCGAGACTCTGTACCAGACCTTTGATCTCGGCACCCTGGTGCAGCAGGGCTTCGTCGAAGCTCAGACTGTTCAGCTCCTCGCGCTTGTTCTCCAGGACACCCTCGGTGTCCTGGAACTCGTCCCGCTGCTCCGTGATACTCCGGTTCAGGTCGTTCAGCTTGGCCAGGCCTTCGTCGGGGAAGTCCTCGACCCTGTCCTGTAGCTCGTCGAGTCGGGTCTCGGCCTCCTGCAGAGCGACCCAGTCTTCCCAGAGCTGCAGCAGCCCGTCGACGCGGGACTGGCGCTCGCGGGCCTCACGGAGCTTTTCGCGGGTCGCGTGGATGGCAACGGTGAGCTCGGCGATCTCCTGGCCGGCGGTCTCGTACTCGCCGACGCCCTTCCGGGCTTCCTTGAGCTGCTTCCGCGTGTCCTCGAGGCTCTTCAGGAGCGCGTTGATCCGGGGTTTGGAGCCGCGGGGTGTGAAGAGTTCGCCCATCCTCCTGTCCAGGCGCTTGCGAGCCTCGGGCAGGGTCCGCACGCCGCTGCCCAGGCTGGCCCCGTAGATCACATCTCGCACGTCCTCGTTCGTCAGGGTCTCGATGGACTGGAGCTCGGAGAGGCTGAAGCCGTAGAGATTCCGGAAGAGCTTGCGGTTGGTGCCGCCGAGAATCTTCTCCAGGGCGCCGGCGCCACCGGTCTCGCCGTCGTTGAAGGTGATGCTGACCTTGCCACCCTTCGCCCCCTCCCTGCGCTCGACGGTCGCGAGGCCGTGGGAGTCGGTATCGAGCACGAGGCGGCCGCCTGCGGTGCCGCCGTTGAGAGGCGGGTAGTGCTTCTCGCTGGAGCGGCCGTCCGGGTAACCGAAGAGCACCGTGTGGACGAAACCCAGGACGGTCGACTTCCCCGTCTCGTTGTCGCCGAGGAACAGAACGAGGCCGGGGGGGAGGTCCTCGACGGTGACGCCGTTGAAGACCCCGAAGCCGTCCATCGACAGGCGGGAGATCCTCACTCGTCGTCCTCCAGCAGGTCCAGGCAGAGGAGCTCGGCTCCGGCGAGAATCTCCCGGATCTGGTCCCGGTCCAGCCCGGCCAGGGCCTTCCTGGCACGGTTGTTCTGCCAGAGGGTATCGAGAGCTCCGGTCTCGATCCGGTCGAGACCCTCGGGGCTGGCGCCGTGCTCTTTCGCGACGGTCAGCACCTCGGCCAGGAGGTCTCCCTGCTGCGCGCGCTGCTCCAGGTCCACTTCGGGGCGGCAGTCGAGCTCGATGCGCTGTACCCAGACGAGCGGGTCGGAGGACGCGAGGCTCTCCCGGACGCGCGCCAGGAGATCGTCGTCGGCTCCCTCGGCGCGGAGATCCTTGTAGAGGGCGCCGCGGCCTTCGATGCGTACGCGGCAGACGACGTCCCGTCCCGCGGCAGCGGTCAGCAGCGCCTCCAGCGTCTCGCCGAGCCGGCGATCCAGCGCGTCCAGGGTGTCGAGGTCGTCGATCGATACCGAGATCTGACGCCAGCGGACCACGTCGAGGGGGAGGAACTCGAGCTCCGCCTTGCCCTGCGCATCCACCCGGACCAGGTAGCAGCCGCGGGCGTCCTGCTCACGGATGGAGCGACCCTGGATGTTGCCGGGGTAGACCACCAGCGGGTCCTCGCTGAGCGTCTGGCGGGTATGGACGTGGCCGAGCGCCCAGTAGTCCATACCGGAGGACCTCAGCTCGGCGAGCTCGCACGGGGCGTACGACTCGTGGCCGGTGTCCGAGCCGACGTTGCAGTGCAGCAGTCCGATTCGATAGAGACCGGGAGGGCCGGGCTCGAGCTTCTTCGCGAGGTTGCTGTGAACGTCCTTCTTCGGGAAGCTGATGCCCGAGACGGTGGCCACCGCATCGCCGTCGACCTCGACGGTGACGGTCTCCGCGGTCTTGCCGAAGACGTGCACCTCCTGCGGCCACTCCAGGGAGCTGACGCGACCGTCGAGGGGGTCGTGGTTGCCGTGCACCACGAAGGACCGGATTCCGCCATCCGCGAGGCGCTTCAGACCGCTGTGGAACAAGAGCTGCGCACCGAGGCTGCGGTCCCCGCCGTCGTAGACATCGCCGGCCACCAGGAGGAAGTCCACCTCGTGAGATGTGCAGGCTTTGGTGAGAGCCTCGAAGGCGCGAAGCGTCGACTTTCGCAGCCGTCCGGCGACGTCGGGGGAATCGGCGCTGACGCCCTTGAACGGGCTGCCGATGTGCAGGTCCGCCGCGTGGATGAAGGAGAAGGGCTTCAAGGGGTGAGCCTTCGGGGGGACCGCGCGTCTGCCATGGAGAGGACCCGGGTGAGGGCAGCCGGGATGACGAGTCGTCGAAGAGTGACGGGCGGTACGATCCGGCGTCAGCGGGGCGGCTGCGGGAACCGGGGTCGAGCATACATCTCACGGCGCTCGTCCATCAACGACGGGACCGCGGAACCACGCCGCAGCGGTGTCGTGTCGCGGCCCGTGGCAGGCTCTCCTCGATGACGGACGGGCGACTCCGTGCCGCGGTGCAGGGGCTCGGCTCTTCAACCTGCCGTACCTCGTCCGGCGATGAGGGGCCGCCGCGGTCGCGGGTCGAGCTCGAAGCGTGTCGTCGCCTCGGGCGCCTCCGGCGAAGGCGCCGACGGGCCCCATCGTCGGCCTCCGGCGGTGGGTACGTCCCCGAGAGCGGGATGTGCCGGTGCGCGCCGTTCTCGAGCTCTCCTCGGATTCGGTGGGGCACAGCCGGCGATCCACGAGGATCGCCGTGGCCGGTTCGTCAGCGTCTTCTCGGCTCGCCGGTCCCGAGAGCAGCAGGCGCTCGCCGGTCCCGAGCGTCGAAGCCGGCCCTTTTCACGATCGAGCCTCGTTGACCGGGTGAGGTCTACCGCGCTCCGCGGACCTCGATGACGCTGCCACCCGAGGTGAAGCCGGCGCTACCGGGGCCGGCGGTCTCCGTCTGCTTGCAGTACTCGACGATGTAGAGCTTGCCGTGAGCGACGCAGATGTCGACGGGCCGCGCCAGGCGATCCAGGAAGCGCTCGCAGACTGCGGCGACGCGCCCGTTCTCCTCGGAGAGTCGCACGTTCAAGACGTCGAAGCCGATACGATTGTAGTTGACGAGGTTTCCGAAGCGCGCAAGAAAGAACGTGCCGGCGTAGCGTGCGGGAAGCTCCCCGGCCGAGTAGAACGCGAGCCCGGTGGGACACGCGTGCGGGGTCAGGCTGTACATGGGTTTCTCTCCCAGGATTCCGCCGGGGCCGTCGTTGCGGATCGGCGGCTCGAACGTCATCCCCGCCGGCGGAGCCGGGCTGTCCGCATAGTCGGGCTTCTCCCCATCGCCGAAGACGTAGGGGAAACCGTAGTGCTTGCCCTCGCGGATATGGTTCAGCTCCTCGGGGTGGTCGGCCATCGGGCCGTTCTCCGCGTCGATCAGGCGTCCCTGGTCGTCCCAGTCGAAGCCGAACGGATTGCGATTGCCGCGTGAGAAGACGAACGGCTCCTGCTGACCCTGCGCCGGATCGAAGCGCAGAATCGACGCCGTGAAATCGCCACCGGCGAAGCCCGGGCCACCGGGGACGTCGGGGTGGGCACCCTCGCCGAGTCGGCTCACGTTCGCATCCTCGCCGGCCTCTCCATGGTCGGTTCGCGAGCCGCTGCCGAGGTAGATCATGCCGTCCGGGCCTTGCGCGATGCGACACGCGCCGTGGTTGAACCCGCCGACACCGTAGGGATAGCTGAAGGTTGTCCACAGCTTCGGAGCAGTCGGTCGGCCATCGCTGCCGATCCGGGCCGTGCGGTAGATATCGACGCGGTTGACGAAGACGTCGCCGGGAATCTGGACGTTCACGACGATGTACAGTCGCGCGTCGCGGTCGAGGGTCAGGCCGAGGCAGAGCGTCGCCCGCAGCGTGATCGGCGAGTTGACCAGGAGCGGGTCGACCGGCAAGGAGATGTTGACCTCCTGACGTTCCGGCTGATCGATGTAGCTCTGTCCTCTGAGCGCGAGAGTACGGGCGCCGCTCGTCGGGTTCAGCAGCCAGACGTCGCCGCCGTCACCGAGCACGTAGAGGTGCTCCGTGAGCGGATGTGCGCCGATGCGCACGGGTTTCTGCTCGTCGCTCGAGAAGTCGGCACATCGACGAAGCTCGACGCCTTGCGGCGCTCGCGGCAGGGTCCGGGCGGGAACCCGGTCGTCGCGCCAGTTGTCGTCGACGGCGGTGACGGAGCAGCCGCCCAGCGCCAGGGTGATCGACGCGCCAAGAAGGGAGTTTCGGATGGGCATTCGGCAACTCGCTCGTGGGTGGAAGATGGACGCTCGCATCCTGCGATGCAGATCGAGAATCGACAAGGGGTACGGCTCTCCGCGTGCCGCTCTTTTCCTTCTCGAGGAGCCCGAGTGGTGCCGAGCTCACAGCTTCGGTCGTTGTCTCGAAAGCTCCCCGCGGACGTGAAGACGCCGCTTGCGCCGTCGGCTGCAGCTCACCGTCTCCTCGTCTGCATCTCGTGGCGGCGTCGAACGCGGTGGTCCGTTCGCCGAACGACAGCGTCAGGCCGTCCCGTGCGAGAGGGTCCAGCCCGGTTCCGGGTGGCCGCCGGCACCAGGGACGCCGTCGAGGAAACCGCCGCGAACTTCTGCCGGGGCTGCGGCGCCGCGCTCGCCAGGCCCCGGCCCTGCGGCCGCTGCGGCGAGCTCATTGATCCCGACGCGCGCTTCTGCGACAACTGCGGCATGCGGATCGCGTGACCGCCATGATGGACCGGTTAGGGGGCCGGCCCGCGCACGGCGGAGCTTCGTGGCGACGAGGGAGAACGCGCCGTGGTCCGCACGGATCTGTTCACCTCTTCGCGCCGTGCAGTTCGACGATATCCGGAGTGCTCCGTCATGATCGACCGTCCGATCGTCGCCTTCGACATCGAGACCATTCCCGATCCGGACGTCGGCAGACGCATCCTCGGTCTTTCAGGTGACGACCGGACGGTCGTCGAGGCGATGGTCGAGCGACGGCTCGAGGAGACCGGAGGGGCCGGCAAGTATCCGCAGCTCCCTCACCACCGTGTCGTCACGGTGGGGGTGGCCCGGCTCGATCCGTCCACGGGTCGCTTCGACCTGGGAACGACGGGCGGGGCGGCGCTCGACGAGGCGAGCCACCTGCTGGGCTTCTTCGAGACCATCGCGAAGGCGGAGACTCCGCCGCGGCTGGTGTCCTGGAACGGGTCAGGCTTCGACCTGCCCGTGGTGCGCTACCGTTCGATGCTGCACGGGATCCCGGCGCCGGCGCTTCACGGCGGGGTCGGCGGTGACAGCGCCGCGCCAGGCGACTACGGCAGGCGCCACGGCGATCTGCACATCGATCTGATGGACGTGCTGTCGGGCTACGGCGCTTCGCGCTGGGTGGGGCTGGGGACACTGGGCCGGCTCGTGGGGTTGCCGGAGATGTCGTTTCTGCAGGGCGAGGTCTACGAGCATGTCCTGAGCGGCGAGGAGGAGCGCGTGCGCGAGTACTGCAAGCTCGACGTGGTCCATACGCTGCTGCTCTTCCTGCTGTGGCTCCTCCACCGGGGCGACCTGAGCCGCGACCGCCTCACGGAGCTCGTCGGCGCGGTCGCCGACCATCTGCAGGAGCACGACCACGCCGGCTGGAAGGACGTCGCGACCGGGCTGCGGAGCTGGCCAGGCGCGCGGTAGGGGCGCTACGAGGGAGCCCGGGTCGGGCTTCTCCCGGTCGTCGGTCGGTCGTCACCTGCAGTCGGTCGCGATTCCACCGTCTGCCGGGTCGCGCCGCGAGCGCGTCGCCGGATCGTCTCCGACTCGTGTGCTGCCACCGCGTCTCGACGGTCTGCGCACTTCTCCCCTCAGATCTCCAGCTCCGCGTACCGCGCGTTGCACGCGGTGTCGTAGGCGATTCGCATTCGACGCGATCGCGGGAAGAGCTGCAGCGTCGCGGTCGTGTACCAGTACGACCCGTGGGTGCAGATCGTGTGGTCCCCGGCGACCCCGTCGGGCCCGTGATCCGCGAGCAGCGCGGCGAGGTCGTCCGCGCCCAGCGGCGCCGTCCCGTCGAGCAGCTCGGTGAAGCGTCGGTCGCGCCCCTTCGACGAGTCGTGCACCCGGCAGCCACGCACCGCCGTGGGCCCGCCCTCGGAGAACACCGCCTCCGGGTCGACCTCGACCGTCCTCATCGCCGCGGCGCGGAAGCGATTCGTATGGACGATCAGGTCCTCGCCCGCCTCCGGGCGCCTCAGCGCGCTGCGCGTGTTGGAGAGCTCCATCGACGCGATGTCGCCGCTCGCGTCCGCCAGCATCAGGATGCCCCCGCCCCAGCGCGGCAGAGTCTCGAGAAGCTCCGCCGCCGCCGCCACCGTGCGGCAGCGCTCGAGCACCGTCGAGACCGCCATCGAGATCGTCCCCGACCAGGTCGGCCGGTCCCGCACGTAGGCGTAGTCGTAGGTGACACAGAGCCCGTGCTCGTTCATCCCGTCCACCGCTCCGCAGAGCGCCGCGATCGTGAAGTCGAGGGAGCGGTATCCACCCTGCGGCCGGCTGTCCCGGATCACGTAGAACGGCTGGATGAGCGGCAGGTAGTCGAAGTTCCTCGCGATCACCGGCTCCCCGTCGGCCGACCTGGTCCCCCGCACCGCGATCGCCGAGCAGGCTCCGGGCGGCGGCACGACGGTCTTTCCCTCGACCGTCGCGACCAGCGGCTCCAGCGCGTTCAGGAGCCACACGGACCCTCGCGACAGCCCCGAGCCCGCCACGAGCCCGTCGAGCTTCCGCGACATCCCGTCGTGGTCCTTCCCGAGGCCGGACCAGGCCTTGCGGACCCTGCGCTCCGCCAGGCGCCGGAACAGGGGGAAGGGCAGCCACGCGGGACTCTCGAGCCGAAAGGCCTCGAGATCCCGCAGCGAAGCCAGCGCCCCGCGGATCTGCGTCCGCAGCGCCAGCCCCTGCTCGAAGCCCATCTCGTGGGGGCTTCCCCGGCAGACGACGTCCACCGAGGGCGCTCCGCGGCTCGGGCTCGTCGGTGGGGGTTCGGGCATGACCGTGCGGCGCTCCCGTCGGGACGGACCTTCTCGGCCGCCCGGCCTGCCGGTCGGAAACGGCGCCTCGACCGGGACGGCGGCGACCCCGGACGACCGGCGATGCTATCGCAGGTGAGCGGCGGAAGCCACGGGTCGAGTCGTCGCCGGCCGGGAACGGTCCCGGCCGCCGGCTTCCGGCGCCGGCTGCGAACGACGCCTGGCGGTGTCGAGGAAGGCTCTCCCGCGTCTTCCCTTGCGGGGATCCTGCGGTTAGAACGGATACGCGCGAGACGGGTCGCGGACTGCGGCGGTCGAGCCTCCCTGCAGCGATCGCAAGGCGAGCGAGCAGGGAGGGCCAGAAGAACGACGGCACTGCAGATCGGTATCCGCCTCGGCATCTGCGAGATCCTCTCGGCGCGGGCGCCATCGGCGAGGTGTACCCGGCGCGGGACACAGCTATCGAGCGCGAGGCCCGGCTGTCGGCGGCCCCGGACCCCGAGGCCCGAGGTCCCGGAGAGAATCGTCCCGGGTGACCCCTGACGTGAGACCGGTTCGGTGTTGTCACCGGACGCGGTTGCCGCGCGACCGGCTCCTTCTCGGAGGATGATCCATGTCCAGTCGATCGACTCACGGTCCGGCACGAGAGCGGCCCGCCCGCCGGGACTTCATGCGGTCGGCAGCGGCCCTCGGGGTCTCCCTGGCGTTGCCATCTCCGATCACCGCGAACCTCGGTCGGCTGGAGAAGCCGGTCAAGCTCGGCCTGATCGCCGACCTCCATCACGACGTCATGCACGACGGGCCGGAGCGTCTCGCCGCATTCCGCAAGGCCATGCAGGACGACCGGCCCGACGCCATCGTGCAGCTGGGCGACTTCGCCTACCCGAGCGCCGCGAACCGACCGCTCACCGATGCCTTTCGCAAGTCCCATCCCCGTGCGCTGCACGTCCTCGGCAACCACGACATCGACGGCGGCCACAGCTTCGAGCAGGTCGCCGGCCTCTGGGGCATGAAGGGCCGCTACTACACGGAGAGCATCGGTGGCTTGCAGCTCCTCGTGCTCGACGGCAACGAGAAGCCGCCGCAGCACCGCGGCGGCTATCCTGCCCACATCGGACCGCGGCAGCTCGACTGGCTGCGCTCGGAGCTCGCGCGGCTCGACGCGCCCGTGGTCGTCGTCTCTCACCAGCCGCTGGCCGGCCCGTCTTGCATCGACAACGCCGAGGAGGTGCAGAAGGTCCTCAACGCGGCGGCGGACAAGGTGCTCCTGAGCGTCAACGGCCACACGCATATCGATCACCTCGTGCGTGCCGGCAAGATCATCAACCTGCACGTCAACTCGGCCTCCTACTACTGGGTCGGCGGGTCGCACCGGCACAGGAGCTACCCCGAGGAGGTCCACTCGTCGCACCCCTACATCGAGTACACGTGTCCCTACGACAGGTCGCTCTTCACGACGCTGACCATCGATCCCGCCGGTGGTCGGATCCACCTGAAGGGCAGCGAGGCGCGCTGGGTCGGCAAGTCGCCCGCTCAGCTCGGGCTGGACTCCCACCCCGACCTCACCGACGGAGAGGAGATCTGTCCGCGAATTCGCGACCGCAGACTGCTGCGGCCGCCCGTCTGATCCGCCGGGCGCCGCCCCTTCACCCCACCGTCACCACAGACGCTCCGAGGCCAGCCGGGCGCCCTGCGCGAGGCTGCGAAACTTCTCCCAGACGATGCTGGGGTGGATCTCCTGCTCGGTGGCGGCGAAGGACGCGAAGCCGCAGTCGCTTCCGGCCATGAGGTTCTCCCTGCCGACGACGCCGGCGAAGCGCACCAGGCGCTGGGCGATGAGCTCGGGGTGCTCGACCAGCGGCGTGGAGTGCGAGATGACGCCCGGGATCAGCGTCTTGCCCTCGGGCACCTCGACGTCCTCCCAGACCTGCCACTCGTGCTCGTGGCGCGGGTTGGCGGCCTCGAAGAGGTAGGCGCCGGCGCGGACCTCGAGCACGATGTCGACGATGTCCGCGAGGTTCATCTCGTGGACGCGCGGGCCGATGTTGATGCCGTAGCAGGTGTGAAAGCGGACGCGGTCCTCGGGCAGCCCCTCGAGCGCGTGGTTGAGCGCCTCGACGCGCAGCGCCGCCCACTTGCGGCAATCCGCCACGCTGAGGTCGGGTCGCGAGATGTAGTAGGTGAGCAGGCGCGGGTCGTCGATCTGCAGCAGCAGGCCGGCGTCGACGATGGCCCGGTACTCCTCGCGCATCGCGGCGGCGATGGCGAAGAGGTACTCCTCGTCCGACCTGTAGAACGCGTTCGGCTGCTGGCCCTCCACGTCGGACGGCGAGACCGCGGTCATGAACATCTCCTCGACGCCGGTGGCAGCTGCGGCCGCCTGGACGTTGGCGATGTCGCGCTCGAGGGCAGCGTGCCCGTCGTACTTCACCGGCCCCGTGCAGACGAGCTTCACCGGCGTCGCGACGAGCCCCTCGCGGGCCTTGCGGTGCGCGTCGTAGAACTCCGGGAAGGCGATCGTCTCCCGTGACTGCACCCACAGATCCTCGCCCTGGCGGTCGCTCGGCGAGAAGCCCTTCAGCCGCTGCGCGATGTAGGTGAGGAAGCTCGACTTGCTCTGCTCGCCGTCACAGACGATGTCGATGCCCGCCGCGGCCTGGCGCTCGACGCTGTCGGCGACCGCGTCGCGCACCAGAGACTCCAGCAGGTCGGCGTCGTGAGGCTCCCGCCGCTCCTTCGCGAAGAGGAGATCGAGGACGCCGCGCGGCCGCGCCAGGCTGCCGACGTGGGTGGTGAGGATGCGGTCCGTGCTGCGCTTCATGACCGGATGGTCCCGATGGTCTCTGGTGATCGAGGGGAGGCGGACCGCGACCCGGCGTCAGGCGAGCAGCTCGTTGATGACCTCGCCGCCGAACTGGGAGAGCTGCTTGAAGCGGCCGCCGTGAAAATAGGTGAGCCGCTTGTCGTCGAGCCCGAGCAGGCGCAGGATCGTCACGTGCAGGTCACGGATCGGGTGGACGACGTCGACGGCCGCCTCGCCCATCTCGTCCGTGGCGCCCACCACGGCGCCCGCGTTGACGCCGCCGCCGGCGAGGAAGATCGGCATCGCCTTGTTGTTGTGGTCACGGCCGATGCGCTCGCCGCCACCCCGGATCCCGTTGTCCGGCGTGCGACCGAACTCCCCCGTCCAGACGATGAGGGTCTCGTCCAGCAGGCCGCGCTCCTCGAGATCGCGGATGAGGGCGGCGATCGGCCGGTCCACCGAGCGGATGCGCTCGGCGTGGGCTCGGGCGATGTAGTCGTGCGAGTCCCAGCCCGCGGTGTAGACCTGCACGAAGCGGACGCCGTTCTCGACCAGGCGGCGGGCCAGCAGGCAGCGGCGGCCGAAGTCCGCGGTGCGCCGGTCGTCGAGCCCGTAGCTCTGCCGCGTGGCCGCGTTCTCCCGGTCGATGTCGAGGATCCCCGGCACCTGCATCTGCATGCGGAACGCCAGCTCGTAGCTGTCCATGCGGGCCGCCAGCTCGTCGTGTTCCGGATGTTTCGCGGCGTGGACGCGGTTGAGGCTCGCCAGCAGGTCGAGGTCGGCTCGCTGCTGCTCGCGCGTGACGCCCGGCGGCGGCTGCAGATCGAGGATGGGCGAGCCCTCCGCGCGCAGAGTCGTGCCCTGGTAGTGCGGCGGCAGAAAGCCGCTCGACCAGTTCGCCGCGCCTCCCTGCGGAGACGCGACCTCGGGAAGGACGACGAAGCCCGGCAGGTCGCGATTCTCGGTGCCGAGGCCGTAGCTGACCCACGACCCGATCGCCGGGTCGCCGCCGAAGCGGTTGCCGGTGTTCATGTGGTAGTTGGCGGTCGGGTGGTTGATCGACTCGCCCTGGCAGCCGCGGTAGATGCAGAGCCGGTCGGCGACGGTGGCGAGGTGCCTCCAGTGCTCGCAGAGGTCGATGCCCGCCTTGCCGGCCTTGCGGAACTCGAACGGGCTCTTCACCCAGTAGCGCTGGCCGGAGCCCATGCCCGAGAGAAACTTGCTCGAGCGCTTGAACTTCTGCAGGTGCACCTCGGCCAGCTTCGGCTTGGGGTCGAAGGTGTCGATGTGACTCGGCCCGCCGGCCATGTAGAGGAAGATGCAGCGCTTCGCCCTGGCGTTCTCGAAGTGCGGCGGTCTGGGTGCGAGCGGCCCGGCGGAGTCCTGCTCGGCGCGCAGCATCGAGTGGAAGGCGACGGCTCCGAGGCCGCCGGTGAGCCCGTAGAGAAACTGTCGACGATCGAGCATCACGGATCAGTACCGGTAGACGAACTCGTTCGAGTTGAACAGCACCAGACAGAGATCGGCCAGCGCCCGCGTCCGTGCATCGACGTCCCAGGGCTGCAGGTCGGGCACGTAGCCGTCGGCGTACAGGTCGAGGTCCTCGACCCACCAGAAGTCGAGCCCGGTCATCTCCTCGACCATGCGGCGGACGACGTGCTTCGGCGGCTCCGTCCTCACGGGCGGTCGGGCCTCGTGCCGGGCGGTCGCACGGTCCACGTGGGCGAGGCAGTCGTCGAGCTCCCGGGCAGACGGGGCGCGCTGATAGGCGAGCCGGAAGGCGCGGACCACCCGGGCGCGGCGATCGCCGGGCTTCTCCTTGCGCAGTCGCGCCGCGAAGGCGAGGGCCCGGGCGCGTACGATCGGGCTGTTGAGCAGGGTGAAGGCCTGCGGGGCGACGGTGGAGCTGTCGCGACGCTCGCAGGAGAGATCCGGGCCGGGCTTGTTGAAGACCTCGAGCAGGGGATCGGCGAGCGTGCGGGTGCGCTCCGCGTAGATGGTGCGGCGGTTTCGCCGCGAGGGGAGGGCGTCGGCCTGGTAGGCGGGGCCGACCGAGCCCATGATGTGCCGCGGCTGCATGGCGACCTCCTCGTTGATCTCGGGTCGCACCGGGATGCCGCCGAGCTCGCGCTCGAGCTCCCCGGAGACCGCCAGCATCGCGTCGCGCAGCTCCTCGGCCGCCAGGCGGCGCGGTCGGAACACCGCGTAGCTGACCCCCCGCGGGTCGAGCTCGGCGAGCTTGCCGGGATCGGGATGGGAGGAGGCGCGCCGGTAGGCGGCCGAGGAGAGGATCAGACGGTCGAGCCTCTTGAGGGACCAGCCGCGCTCGATGAAGGCTCCGGCGAGCCAGTCGAGCAGCAGCGGATGGGACGGCCGGGCGCCCTGCGCTCCGAAGTTGTTCGGGTTGGCCGCGAGCGCCTGCCCGAAGCGCCACTGCCAGAGGCGATTGACGATGACGCGGGCCGTCAGCGGGTTCTCCCTCGACGCGATCCAGTCGGCCAGCTCGCGGCGGCGGCCCTCGGTGGCGGTGGTCAGCGCCGAGCCTCCGCGCGAGCCCGCGAAGAGGCTGAGGACGCCCGGGTCGATCTTCTCGCCGGGCGACTCGAGGGAGCCGCCCGCGAGGATGTGGACGTCATCCGCCCTGGCGCCCCGGCGCTCCTTCTCCGGCGGCAGCCGGTGGATCAGCTGGTGCGAGCTGCGCCGGGCGTTCTTGCCGCTGTAGACGCTGAAGGCCAGAGGCCGGTAGCGCTTGAGCTCGCGTCCGAGCTGCTGCGAGCGCTTCTTGAGGACCTTGGCGTGGCCCTTCTTCTCGCTGTCCCGGTCGAAGTCCGCGACCGGCTGCTCGCTCGCGGGCAAGGTGAGGATGCTGCGGATGCCCTTCTGCTTCGCGAGCCTCGCGAAGCGCGCCTTGCCCGCGGCCATGCCCTTGCGGTTCTCGAAGGCCTGGTAGGGCACCTGGCGGTCGACGAACTGCACCGGCGCGAACACCGCCTGCATGCGGTAGTAGTCGCGCGTCGGGATCGGGTCGAACTTGTGGTCGTGACACCGGGCGCAGCGCAGCTCGCTGGCGAGGAAGGTGACGCCGACCGAGTTGACGACATCGTCGAGGAACTGCTGCCGCGTCACCGCCTCGACGCTCATGGCCGTGTGCTCCCACGGCCCCATGCGCAGGAAGCCGACCGCGATCAGATTCTCGGGGTCCGCCGGATCGATCTCGTCCCCGGCCAGCTGCTCGCGGACGAACCGGTCGTAGGGCTTGTCGGCGTTGAACGAGCGGACGACGTAGTCGCGGTAGCGCCACGCGTTCGGTCGCGGGTAGTCGTTGGAGAAGCCCGCCGAGTCCGCGTAGCGCACGATGTCCAGCCAGTGACGGGCCAGCTGCTCCCCGTAGTGGGGACTGTCCAGCAGCCGGTCGACCAGCTCGCTCCAGGCCCGCCCGGGATCCTCCCTCCACGCTGCGACGAAGGCGTCGACCTCGGCGGGGGCCGGCGGCAGACCGGTGAGGTCGAAGGTCGCGCGCCGCACCAGGACCCTCGCGTCCGCCTGCGGTGCCGTTCCCAGCCCCTCGGGAAGCCGCGCGTCGATGAAGGCGTCGACGGGATGGGCCGCCCCCGGACGGGCCGTGCCCGCGGGCACCTGCGGCTGCTTCAGTGGACGGTAGGCCCAGAGGCCCAGCGGGTCGTACTTGCGGCGGCTCCATGCGTCGGTCAGACCGCCGCTGGTCTTCACCGCCGCGCCGGGCTCGGTCGCCCAGGGATCCTCGCCTTCGAGCAGCTTCGCCCGGCGCGCCGCATCCGGCCACGGCGCGCCGGCGGTGATCCAGTCCTCGATGTAGGCGATCTCGACCGCGCTGAGCTTGTCGTTCTCCTTCGGCGGCATCGCCGCCCAGTCGTCCTCGTGCTCGCGGCTGACCGCGAGGTACAGCGGGCTGCGCAGCGGCTCGCCGGGCACCAGGGCCGGCTCCTCGCTCTCGCCGCCCCGCAGCAGGCCGGCGCGGTTGCCGAGGTCGAGGGACGCCTTCACCTTCTTCGACCTGTCCCCGTGGCACGCGAGGCACCGTGCCGTGAGCAGAGGCAGCACCTTGCGTGCGAAGAGCACGTCGGCGTCGACCTCCTGCGGAGCCGCACCGCTCGCCGGTCGCAGCCCGGGAAGGAGGCAGAGAAGGCAGGCTCCGATGAGGCCGGTTCGACTCACTCCGATGTCCTCGATACGCGTGCGACTCTCGCCGTCAGCGGCCGAACGGCACCCGGTCGTGTGCCTCCATGATAACCGCTCGCCATCCTCGGGCGACAGCAAGTTGACGGCGGGCGCTCTCGCGGGGCGGGTGTGGGCGCGCATTGACCTCGCTCCCTCGATGGACGAAGGGGACCGCGCACGGTGAGCCGCTCCACGCGCTCCGGACCCGTCGGTCGTCGCCGCCGCGACGGCCGTGCTCTCGTCGATACGCGGCCGGCGGCCTCAGCGCGGCGCGTGCGCCAGTCCCTTCGAGAGATCGACGCGGACTCCCGGTACTCCCGTCGGGTCGATGAGATACGCGACAGCTTTCAGGCTGTCCTCCTCGGGCGCATCGGCGGCCGCCGGGACGTCGAGCCCGAGGTCGGCGGGGGCCGTGGTCAGGTCCGCCGTGACGGCGAAGCTCTCCGCATCGAGTCGGCGGTAGGTGAGTCGGGCCTCGTCGGGGCCGGCGTCGAGTGCGCCCGGCCGGCGCCGGAGGAGCTCCTCCGGCGCGAGCGGCAGCGCCTCGCCGCGCCTCGAGTCCAGGATCAGGCACGCCGCCAGGCGCAGGGCTCGGTGACGGCCGGAGCTCTCGACCATGTGCTGGCGGCTTCGCGGGGACAGCTCCGTCATCTCCCCGAAGCGGGTCCAGCACCGCTTCCCGATGTAGCCGGTCCGTTCCAGGGTCACGTCGTGATCTCCCCGCAGGCGGCGCTCGACGCGGTACGTTCTCTCCGCGACCAGCGCGGCATCTCGCGGCAGCGCGGCCCACGTCCACGACATCGTCGCGATCTTGATCGGGGACAGGGCTGTTTCAGCGGTCGTGAACGTCGGAATCTCGGCGGGGCCCGATCCGGAGAGCGTGCGGGGAGAGGAGGACAGGATACGGTGCGCGCGCAGGCCGTCCGCGAGCCACTGCCGGTGCTGTGTGCGCTCGGACATCCACGCATCTCGTCGAACCGCGCCGATGTTGCCCCGCAGCACACAGGAGAGATAGGCCTCGTCGCGGATGTCGGAGACGACGAAGAGAATCGTCCAGTCCTGGATGCAACCGCTGGGGAGCTGTCGGTCGACCAGGAGATCCAGATCGTTCAGGAACGGATCGGCGCAGTCGGCGGCCAGGGCCTCGGCCCACAGCCAAATCGCCGTCGCCCTGAGCCGCAGGAATGACGGCAGACGCAGGCCCTCCGTTTCCACCAGCGTCGACTCCGACGTCAGGTCGAGGCTCGCCCAGCCGTGAGCGGAGAGCACGAGCTCCGGACGTCGCAGGAACGGCAACACGCCGCACAGCACCGGCCGGTGCTGCTGCAGACGCTCCGACAGCGCGGTGGGAAGCGCCGTGCCGTCGGGCAAGGCGAGCCAGGTCCGCACGGCCTCACCGGGCTCGTCGATCGTCGGCAGCTCCGTCCCGGTCATCCACGCCCAGCAGGCCTCCTGAAGATCGCGGTCGATCTCCACGGCCCCGAGGTAGTCGTCCAGGGTGCTCCAGTCGCCGTTCGCCATCGCCGTCTCGGCCAGCGCGTGCGCCTGGCTCAATCCCTGGTGTCGCAGCGCCGTCAGGAACACGACCGGGACGACGACCGCCAGAACGATGCTGAACGGGACGACGCTGAACGGGGCGACGCTGAACGGGGCGACGCTGAACGAAGCGGCGCCGAACGGGACGCGCGTTCTGCTCATACCCTTCCCTCCCTCTCGCTGCCGGGAAGTCTCCCGGCCCGGTTCACCGTGAAGACGGCATCCGGCGCCGAAGTATACAACGGCAAGTTCGGCGCGTCCGACGACTCGGATCCTCCGTCGCGAAGGCTCCGTGAGCCGACTCTCCTCGCGTCAGACTGTCCATCGCGTGGACGTCGTCGACGAGCCTGGACGGGTCGTCGAGCCCGGACGGCGGATCGCAGACGGTACCCCGGCCGGGACGATTCGCGACGCTCCTGCCGGCAGCGAGTATCCGCCCTGTCTGGACGGTCTCGCGACGACCGCCTCGGTGCTCGACCGGTGTCTCGCGCATCGCCGCTTGACTCGCGGGATGATGCCGGAGAAAATCCTTCCGTTGGGTATCGTGTGCCGCGTGACGCCACTGCCATGCGGCGGCAATGTACAAGGAAAGCTGGGGTTCCAGAGAGAACCGGGAGGTTCCTGTGAGAGATGGGTACTGTCCACTTCGCGGTCGTTCGCGGGGCCGCGTCGCCCTGATCTGTGTTCTCGTTCTGTCCTGGCAATCCGCGGACGCCGCGGAGAAGGTTCGCTCCTATCCCTGCGGCGAGGCCGACGACGACGGCGAGGTCGGCGAGATCGTCCTGGAGACCCTGGACGTCACCAGCCCGCCGACCGAAGATGCCGCGGGCAGTCCTGTGTTCGACGGGCAGGGTGAGTTCGTGTCGCTCGTCGCCGAGAGCGAACCGATCTACACCGAGGGTCGCGATGAGGACGGCGTCGCGATCCAGTTCGACGGTATCGACGATCAGCTGACGTCCGGTCCCTTCGACCCGCGCAACTTCGGCAGCTTCGCGGCGCTCAGTCAGGCCTGGGTCAAGCCGGACGGGGCCGGCTCGGGCACGCAGCAGGCGATCTGGAGTCTCGGCAACGACAACGGCGGTGCCGGCATCTCGGCGGACGGTCGCTGGGAGCTCATCGCCGTGAGCCTCGTCCCCGACACGGTCTCGGACGTCGAGGTGGAGTTCGATACCTGGACTCACGTCGCCGTCCTGCGCACGGGCAACACGGGGCGGCTGTTCATCAACGGTGAGCTGGCGACTTCCGGAGACCACTGGTGGAACGGTGTCGGCCTCGTGACGGTCGGAAACCGGTCTTCCGGTGGCGGGTTCTTCAGCGGCGCGATCGACGACTTCTCCATCTCCGGGTTCTCGGACGGGAGCTTCAACTCCTTCGTCGACATCGACTTCTTCGAGGGAGAGTCGAGCGATGTCTTCGGCGACATCAATCAGGACCGCCTGGTCGACGAGGCAGACTACGCGATCTGGTCGGAGAACTCGGGATTCGACAACGGGCTCGGCGCCGGAGACGGCAGCACGATGCTGAGGGGCGATGTCGACCAGAACGGTCGCGTCAACTTCTTCGACTTCTGGCTCATCCAGAACGAGGTGAACGACCCCGTCGAGGTCGAGATCGGTCCCGACGGCCTGATCGTCGCCGAGGACTTTCTCTACAACCAGCCCGACAAGGTCCTGGGACCGGGAGGCGGCTTCACGCTGCAGGACTACGGGGGGGGCCAGGGCGCCTGGTCCGCACGGTGGGGCTCGATCGGCAACGGCATCATCACCGGCATCGACTTCGAGCCGCCGGAGCACCGTCTCGCGGGGCTGACGACCACGGGTCTCAGCGCGAACTCGCTCGATCGCGACTTCGACCTCGGCGGCGTCTCGGAGGATCAGCCGATCTTCTTCGGCGTCCGGTTCATGACGCTGGAGGGTCAGGAGCCCATCGGCAGGCTGGTGCTCAACTCGCGAGAAGACGAGCTGTTCGAGATCAGCATCGGCATCGACCCGGCCTTCGGCTTCATGGCGGTGCTGGGAGTGATCGCCGAGTTTCCCTTCGATCTCGTCGAGATAACCCCTGGCGAGTTCCATCAGCTGGTCGGGAAGCTCGACGTCAACTCGAACGGCGATCTCGAGCTCCTGTCGGTCTGGCTGGATCCGGACGACGAGGAGTCGGC
>CAYMLL010000011.1:0-13654 GCA_964390645.1 uncultured Planctomycetia bacterium
CGGCGCCGCCTGGTCGCTCTTCGCGATTCAGTTCTTCTGGCAAATCCCACACTTCCTCGCGATCGCCTGGATCCACCGCGAGGACTACCGGCGCGGCGGACACCGCCCCTTGACGGTTTTCGACCCTGACGGCTTCCGGACCGCCGTCGAGGCAGTCGCGTGGAGCCTGGCCATGGTCGCGGCGGGCCTGACGCTCCCCCTGCTCTTCGGTCTGGGTGGAGCGCCGTTCGTCCTCGTCGCGATTCTTCTCGGTTTCGTCTTCACCGGCGCGGCCGTCGTCTTCGCCGTGCGTCGCACCACGAGCGCGGCCCGCGGATTGCTGGTCGTGTCGGTGCTCTACCTGCCGGCCCTGTTTCTGACTCTCGTCGCGTGTCTCTGAGCCAGAGACCGCGACGATAATCCGTTCCCTTGCTGGATGAGTCTCTCGTGATACAGACCTCGACTCGCACGGACTCCTCGCCCTCCCGTCCTCCCGTGACCACGCGCATCTTGTGGACCCTCTTCGGGCTCGTCATGGTCGGCTCGATCCTCGTCGCCGGGCGATGGCGACCGAAGGAGCAGCTTCCGAGCTTCAAGAAGCTCCCAGCATTCGAGCTCACCGATCAAGGCGGCCAGCGGTTCGGCAGCGACGACCTCGAGGGAAGGGTGTGGGTCGGCGCGTTCATCTTCACCCGCTGCAGGAACGCGTGCCCCGGCATGAACGCCGAGATGGCGCGGGTTCAGCAGGCGATCTTCGCGAGCCCGGAGCTTCGGGAATGCGTACGGCTCGTGTCGTTCAGCGTCGATCCGTCGCACGACTCGCCGGAGCGGCTCGCCGCGTTCGCCCGCGCTTACGGCGTGGACCCTGCGATCTGGCGATTCCTGACCGGCGAGCGATCGACGATCGTCCGTCTCTGCGAGGAGGGCTTCGGCCTCGCCGCCGGCGGCGCCGTCGACGGATCCGGAACGAACTCGGGTCCGGTGCACAGCGATCGTTTCGCGCTCGTGGACGGCCGTGGGCGCGTGCGCGGTACGTACCGGCCGTCGGCCGAGGCAGGCGAGCTCCAGCGGCTGCTCGAGGACCTGGAGCTGCTCGCTCGAGAGCTCTCAGACAGCACGGGCGATTGAGGTCAACGCTCGCCGCACCTGCACCGTGAAACAAGACGCGTCGGTCAGCTGTAAACGAAGCCTCGAAGGTCGTAGCGACTCGCACGCAATCCGCGCTCACGCAGTCCCGTGAGCAGCCTCTGCTCCTCGTCCGCGACCTCCAACGACGAAAGCATGCTGAATGGATCGAGGAAGCCGATTCCCTGTGAGGGCTCAAGGCGGCTGACGTAGATCAGATCGTTCGCGTCGAGCCCCATTCGCTCGACGAGCTCCAGCGATCGCTCGACGTGCTCCTTCGTGCGCTCTCTTCCTCCCGCCCCTGCGAGGAAGATCCCCCCGACGGTCAAGCCCGAGTCTTTCAGGTCGCGCACACGCCTGGTGACGGTTCGGCAGGTGGCCGGCTTGCGCAGAGCCCGGAGCGTCACCTCGTCACCGCTCTCGACTCCGACAAACACGCGGCGCAGACCGAGCGCGGCGAGACGTCGCAGCTCGCTCACCGGACGTCGAGAGCCCTCGAACGCGTCGGTGAACGCGGCGATGTCCCGTCGCGTCGAAGCGCCGGCATCGAGGACCTCCGGCAGCTCCTCGCGGACCACCGCGATCATGCTCTCGAGATCGGTCGTCTCGATCTCGAGCGCGTTCGCCTCGCCGAGGAAGACACCGCTCTTGAGCGCGAGGGCGCCGCCGAAGAGCGCCCGGACCTGCACGACGTGCTTCCGGAACTCCGCGACGGTCTTGCGGCGAAACGGTGAGTTGCGATAGATCGAGCAAAACGCGCAGCGGGAGTAACGGCACCCCGTGGTCGCCTGAAGGATGACGTTGCGGTAGCGATCGGCGGGCAGAACGCCAAGCGGGTCGTAGACCTCGAGAAAGCGCGCGCGCTCTCCCGCTCGTCGTTCCGCGGTGAAGCCAGCGGCGTTCGACAACAGCTGCCGGGCCCGGCCGGCGGGCTTTCGGTCCGCGCCAGTGCCATCGGCCGGCTGCTCTTCGTCGAGCGTACTGAGCGCGGCCAGGACCGCACTGTTCATCCTGTCGAAGAGACCCGACACCTGACGCGCGTCAAACGGCGATGGGTCCGGAACGCTCGGCCCTCGCCGTCTCGAAGGGACTCTGCGCACCACGCGACCGTCGATGCCGCGCAGGAACTTCACGCCGACGACGAACGCGCGACGCAGGCGCCCCTCGACGTCGAAGTGGAACGCCGCGTCGTCCCCGTCGTAGAGCGAAAACGTGGCGTCGCAAGCTCCGAGGAAGAAACGGCAGCTCGACTTCGGCCACTCGAGGCGCAGGGTGAAACCGGGGGCATCGCGGAGCTGCTCTCGCTCGTCCTCGCGCGCGGACGATGCCATGCCGTGTGACGACCGGCTCATCGTGTCGGGCTCTTCGCCCCCTCTCGCGTCCGCTACCCGATCTGCCACTTCCCGCTCTCGCCGACACAGGAGCCGCTTTCGGGCGGCGCCGAGACGTCTTCCACCACCGGCGGGATCGGCTCGATCCCGTCGCCGAACGGATCCCGGCAGTGCTTGCGGATGAAACCCTGGACCTGAATGTCGCCCCAGACCGGGAGTCCCATCTTCTGGACCCCGCCGAGGACGGAGTCGAGGTCGTCGACGACGAACGCGACGTGACGAGCGCTCGCAGCCTCGGGCTCGTCGGTTCAAATCAGGTGCAGCTGGACGCCGTCGAGCTCGTACCAGATGCCCTTCGACGGCAGCTCGGGGCGCGGGACTTGCGCCAAGCCGATCACGCCGCCGGAGAACGCGTCGGCCTTCTCGAGATCCGACACGAGCACCGTCGTGTGATGCACTTTCTTGGCCGCGGCCATGGAACGAGCTCCTTGTTCGTGGAATCGGCGTCGAAGGTCCCAGGGAAGGGGGAAATCCCCTAGCCGTGGGGGATATTCCGCGTCGTCATGACTCAGCTAAAGGGCAAATCGCCTCGCGGACACGGGAGCGAACGACCTCGAGAATCCCGGTGGCGTCCGCGATGAGCTCGCGGCGGAAGACCCCCTCCTCCTCACGCTCGCAGCTCTTGGGCCTGAGGAGCAGCAGGCCACCCTCGCCGAACTCGAGCGAGGCCGGAAGGCGTATCACCGCTACTCCGAGAACCAGCGGATCCTCGCTCCCGACGTCGAGCCTCTCCTCACAGTAGACGATACCGTCCTCGCTGGCGCCGTCCTCGCAGCCGCTCGCGATCGACCGCACGGCCGGGCACCGCCCTGCGCAGCCGCCCTCCCAGACGGGAAAGACGTCCCAGCAACGGCGTTGGAACCAGCCGTCCCCGACCAGCGCCCGGGCGGGTCCGTTGAGAAAAACGAGAGCCATGTGCCGGGTGACGACGCCACATGCGTCGGCCTGATTCTCGAGGAAGTCCCAGCGGACTGTCGCTGCTTCTTGTTCCATCGACGGTCTCCCTGTCTGTGCCACGAGGTCGGTTTGACGCCGCCCGAGCGGGCAAGACCGCAAGAACTGTGCCTCAGGTCACAAGACGGGTGGTCACCGCTAGCCGATTCTCTGTAATAGCGACTTTTTCGCCTTTCGTTCGAAACGGGTCCGGAAGGCGCAGTCCTGGATACACTCCTGGTCGCAGTCGACCTGGCAGGGGTCGTCGAAGGCGCTGCACCACTCGACGCACATTGGAGTATCTTTGTTGCGCACCCCGCCGGTGCACTGCAGCTCGACGTCCGTCGTTTCCCCGCTACACGGGCAGACGAGCGCATGCCTGATGTTGTTCTTGCCGACGAGGGTGTAGTTGCCGACGAACAGATAGAGCACCAGGAAAAAAACCATGACCGCCCCCATGGCAATCCAAGCAACTAGCATAGACACCGGCCCTCCTTACAGGGCCCTCCTTACAGAACGCTGATGAGACCAGTCCGGAGACGCTCCCGAGTCTAACATCCTTTCGCCACTCTCACCGTGACCCAGGTCACATCCGCGTGCACTCGTGCTCTTCCCGGCGAAGACGAGCAGACTCTCCTTGCGCTCGAGGCGACGACCGACGTGGCGGCGGATCAAGAGTGGTGACGCCGAGGTCCGCTCTCGACGAACGCTTCGTCCTCATCGTAATCGCCGGTCTCGCCGTTTCCTCCCTCGCGTGTGACGGTCCGTTGCGGAACGAAACACAGGGTTCGGTCGAACAAGAAGCGACCGACGAGAGTCGAGCGATCGACGATGTCACCGAGGCCACTCCCGGGAAGGCAGTGCCGCCGGCCGTCGGCAGCGTCGAGGACACCGTCACGAAGATGAACCTCAAGTCGATCGTCGCGCGTGTGCCCCGTCGGCCAACCGAAGACGGCGTCGTCTCGACGAAGGCGCTCGGCGCGATCTGGGGCGACGGGACGCCGATCCACAAGGTCGAGGTGAGAGTCGACGACGGCGACTGGCGCGCAGCCGAGCTGGCGAAGAAGCCCCGGCCAAAGTACTTCTGGACCTTCTTCTCGATCGACCTCGGCACGTTGAAGCCGGGCAAGCACACGATCGTCTCGGGCGGCGTCGACGCGAACGGCCAGGTGCAGCCGAGCGCCCAGGACGACGAGATCACGCTGAAGAAGACATACTGGGAAGCCTATCAGCAGTGGCCGCGCGAAATCGATCTGAAGGCCTGAGCGAGTCCAACGCGGGGCTCACGTATACCGCACTCCCGAATGCTCGGGCGCGTAGAAGAGCGGCGCGAAACGGTCCACGTGGATCAGACCCGATCGCGAAAGCCGGATCTCGTCGTTCGAGGCGACTATCCAGCCGCCCTGCTCGAGATCGTCGAGCAACGCCGCAAACCGGGACAGCGACCCGGAGCCGTGAAGCTCGCGAAATCTCGCTGCGTCGAGGCATCCCGTCTTCAGGCCGAGCACGAGGTCGCGGGTCAACCGCTCGTCAGCGCTGAGACGGCGCGCGCGGCGCAGCGGCAAGACGCCGCTGTCGACATGCTCGCCAAACGAGCGCAGCGTCGACGAGTTCTGGAAGTGCACGCCGTCGAGGTAGGAGTACGAGGCAACCCCGAGACCCAGCATGTCCCCGCCGTTCCAGAGCTGCCGCTGGTACTCGAAGCGGTGGCGTGTCGAATCCTTGACCGCCGCGTAGCCGTTCACCACCGTGTATCCGGCAGCTTCCAGACAGTCGAAGGCCCGCCGCAAGCGGTCGCGACGCGCAATCCAGCTCGGCAGGCGATCACCGCTTCGTCCGTCGACGAGGTTCGCGTAAAGTCGCGTGTTGTGCGGGATCTCGAGCTGGTACACCGTCACGCTGTCCGGTGAGAGCTCGACCGCCCGACGCAGAGTCTCATTCCAGGACTCCTCCGTCTCGCCGACAAGCCCCGTGATCAGGTCGAGGTTCAGCCAGTCGAAGGCCTCGCGGCGCAAGAGCGCGTACGCCGCAAGAACGTCGGAGACGGTGTGGACTCGGCCGTTGCGCGCGAGGATGTCATCGTCGAAGCTCTGCACGCCCATGCTGACGCGTGTCACGCCGATATCGCGCAACGCTCCGAGACGCACCGAGTCCACGGACCGGGGCGCACACTCGAACGTGAACTCCCGCGCCTCGTCGAGTGCCAGGAAGCGACGGAGTCCGTCACCGAGGCGCTGGATCGTCTCCGCGGGCAGGAGCGACGGGGTGCCGCCGCCGAAGTAGACGAAAGAGAGAGGCCGGCTCATGAGCGCCGGCCTCTCCGCGTAGAGACCCAGCTCCTCCACGACTCTGTTGGAGTACTCGGCCATCTGGCGCGAATTCCTACCCGTGAGCGAGAGGTAGTAACAGTAGTCGCACTTGCGCTCGCAAAACGGCACGTGGATGTAGAGCCCGAGAGGCCTGCCCGGCACCTTCTGTCCAAGAACTGCGTCGACCTGCCCGAGCTCGCCGTCCGTCCACACGGAGAACGGCGGATAGACGGCGACGAAGCGATTGCCGGTGTCAAGGTCGACGGACGGAGAAGACGAGGACGACGACCGCCAGTCTGTCTGTCGAGTGAGTGTCATCAGCACCTCCTGGTGAGGACCGAGCGTGACTTGTCGAGCCTCCCACTTCCGTGACCTCCGTCACGGACCGCACCGGCGTCTCTGCCGTAGCTGGCACCTAGTTTGCTGCTTCACTTCGTAGTTCGGTCGAAGAGCAGACGAGCTATCCCCGGGAGATACACATGACACCACACGTCGTCATCGTCGGAGGAGGCGTCGGAGGCATCGTGGTCGCTAACCGCCTGGCGCGTGCGCGCCACGACATCGAGGTGATCGTCCTCGACAGCCACGGCGACCACGTCTACCAGCCGGGCCTCGTGCGGGTTCCGCTGGAGCGCCGTCCGGGTCGCTCTCTCGTGCGTGAGCTGCGTCCGCTGCTCCACCCGCGCGTCAGGCTTATCGTAGCTCGTGCGGAGTCAGTGGACGAGACTCAACGCCGGGTGTGCCTCGAAGGCGGCGACACGATCCCGTACGACTTTCTCATCCTCGCAACCGGCTCGCGTGTCTCGCTGGAGACGATACCGGGTCTTCGCGACGCGACGGTCCACTTCCACTGCCCGCGGCGCGCGACGACACTTCGCGAGCGCCTCGAGACATTCTCCGGAGGCGACATCGTCGTCGGGGCGACGTCGCCTCCGCACAAGTGCCCGCTCGCTCCGATCGAGATGGCGCTCCTGCTCGACGAGCATCTGCGTCGAGACGGACGCCGCGAGAGAACACGCCTGCGTTTCGTCTTTCCGAACAGCGTCGATGGCTTTCATCCGAACGTATGCAGCCTCTTCTGCGGGCTCCTCGAAGAGCGGGGCATCGATATGTGCGCGCCCTTCGACGTACTCGCGATCGACACGAGCCGTCAAGAGGTGATCGACGCGTCGGCAAGCCGACTACCCTACGACCTTCTCGTCCTGACGCCGACAATCCGCACGGCGGCGTTTCTGCGCGAGTCTGCTTTCGTCGACGAGAGCGGCTTCGTCCCGGTCGACCCCGAGACCCTGAAGCTCCGCGACAGGATCTATGCACTCGGAGACAACGCGGTGCTCCCTGCACTGAAGCTCGGCTCCGCGGCGGCGATTCAAGGACGCGTCGTCGCCGCCAACGTGCTTCGAGAGCTCGACGACCGATCCGCCGACTGCCGCTACGACGGAAGCTCGCTCTTCCTCGCGGAGACGGGACGAGGCCAGGCCGTCCTCGTCGAGACCCGGTACGACGAACCGGCAACGGCGCGAGGTCCGGGCCGGCTTCTCGGTCTGCGCAAACGCCTTCTGCAGCGCGTGTACTTCTCACGCCTCGCACGGCTCTGAAGAATGCGTCGTCAGACGAGGATCTCGTCGAGAACCCGGGATCGCTCGACGCCAGTGATACGAGCGTCGAGTCCCTGAAACTTCACCGAAAGCCTGGCGTTGTCGATCCCGAGACAGTCCAGGATCGTATTGTTGATATCCGAGATCTTCACCGGATCCTCGACGATGTTGTAGCTGAAGTCGTCGGTCTTGCCGAGGCTGACGCCGCCCTTCACGCCGCCGCCTGCCATCCACATCGTGAAGCAGCGCGGGTGGTGGTCACGACCGTAGTCGGTGCGCGTCAGCTTGCCTTGGCAGTAGACGGTGCGGCCGAACTCTCCGCCGCAGACGATCAACGTGTCCTTCAGCATGCCGCGCTGCTTCAGATCCTCGATCAGCGCTCGCGTCGGCTGGTCAACATCGCGGCATTGGTTACGGATGTCACGAGGCAACCGATTGTGCTGATCCCATCCGCGATGAAAGAGCTGGATGCACTGCACGTCGCGCTCCGCGAGCCTTCTCGCGAGGAGGCAGCTCGCCGCGAAGGTGCCGGGCTTCTGGACATCGGGTCCGTACATGTCGAGAACGTGCTTCGGCTCCTTCGAGATATCTGTGAGATCCGGAACGGACGTCTGCATGCGGAACGCCATCTCGTACTGATCGATTCGTGCGTTGGTCTCCGGGTCGCCGACCACATCGAAGCGCTTGCGGTTGAGCGCGGCGAGCCCATCGAGCATCGTTCGCCGTGAGGCCTCGGAAACTCCGGGCGGATTGGAGAGATAGAGGACCGGGTCGCCGACAGCACGCAGAGCGCAACCTTGCAGCCGCGAAGGCAGGAACCCGGTCCCCCAGAGTCGTGAGAAGAGCGCCTGAGCGCTCTTGCGGCCAGTCCAGGGCGGTGTCATCACGACGTAGTTCGGAAGATCCTCGTTGCTGACACCCAGGCCGTACGCGAGCCACGACCCGAGACTCGGCCAGCCCGGGAGCTCCCGGCCCGTCTGGATAAACGTGATCGCGGGATCGTGATTGATAGCGTTCGTGTGCACCGAGCGAATGATCGCGAGGTCGTCGACGACCTTCGCCGTGTGCGGCAGGAGCTCGCTGACTGATGCGCCGCACTCGCCGTGGCGGGCGAACTCGAACATCGACGGCGCGACAGGGAACCGCTTCTGGCCGGATGTCATCGTCGTGATGCGCTGTCCCTGACGCACCGAGTCCGGCAGATCCTTGTCAAAGAGCTCCCCGAGCTTCGGCTTGTGATCCCAAAGGTCTATCTGCGACGGAGCGCCGCCGAGGAAGAGGTAGATGAACCGCTTCGCGGTCGGCGCGTGATGCGGCAAGCCGGGCAGGCCGCCCACTCGTTTCGGGACAGCGTCCTTCACCGGCGTGTCAGCGCAAAACGTCGCCGACTTGCCCGTCAACGTCGCCAGCGCCGCGACTCCAGCGGCGTTGATGCCGCGAGAGAAGAGCTGGCGGCGCGTCATGGCGAGCAAAGCTCCGGTGGAAAGCTCCATGGTCACTCCTTCGTGATCGTCTCGTCGAGGTTGAGCAGCAGGTTCCCGACCATGGTCCAGGCGGCGAGCTCGCACACGTCGAGATCCGCCTGGGCCTTTGAATCGCCGACCCCGATCAGCCGCCGAGCGCTGTCGGGATCGGCGCGGTACGTCGCGAGAGTGGAACGGAAAACTCGCAGCAGCGTGTCGAGCGCACCCTGCTCCGGATTTCTCGCGGTAACCATGCGGAATCCGCGCGCGGCTCGCGCCCTTTCCGTCTCACCGCCCTCGGTCATCAACCGCACTGCCAGCTGACGCGACGCCTCGACAAACTGCTCGTCGTTCATCAACGCCAACGCCGCGAGCGGTGTGTTGGTCCGCGACCTGCGGACCGTGCATGTCTCTCGTGACGGCGCGTCGAACGCGACGAGCGACGGCGGCGGCGCCGTCCGCTTCCAGAACGTGTAGACGCTGCGTCGGTAGAGAGCATCGCCGGAGTCTCGCTTGAAATTGGCGGTGTTGCTGTCCGTGTAGCCCACGGCCTTCCAGATTCCGATCGGCTGGTACGGATTCACGCTCGGCCCGCCGATCTTGCGCACGAGCAAGCCGCTCGTGGCGAGGGCGTTGTCTCGGACAGCCTCGGCATCGAGCCGGAACCTCGGCCCGCGCGCGAGCAGCCGGTTCTCGGGGTCGCGTTTGTGAATCTCCCGCGTCATACGCGAGGACTGCTGGTAGACCGCGGACAACGCGATCAGCTTGTACAAGCGCTTCACGTTCCAGCCACTCTCGCGGAAGTCAACGGCGAGCCAGTCGAGAAGCGCGGGATGGCTCGGCGGCTTTCCCTGCGAGCCGAAGTCCTCCGATGTTTCGACGAGACCGACGCCAAAGAGCTGCTGCCAGATGCGATTCACGGTCACCCGGCTTGTGAGCGGGTGTTCCGGCGACACGAGCCATCGCGCCAGTTCGAGACGGGTCGGCTGCCAGCCCTCCGGACGATCCGCATGGGCTGGAAGCGGCGGCAGCACGGCGGGCGTGTTTGCATACACGCGCTCTCCTATCTTGTCGTACGCGCCGCGGATCAAGACGTGCGCGGGTCGGCGCTCCGCCCGGTCCCTCCAGACGAGCGTAGCGATTCCCCCTTCGGTCTCGAGCCGTCGCCTCCGTTCCTCCAGCCGCGTGAGCTCCACCCGCAGCTCGCGGTACTTCGCGTCATGACTCGAGAGATAGTGCGTCTTCAGCAATCGGGTTTGCGCGGGCGATCTGGCCGCGGGGGCGAGGGCCAGCGCCTCGCGAATGCCGTCGGCTCCCGCGAGTGTCGACACCTCGGCGGCGGACAGCACCCGATCGTAGATTCGCACATCGTCCACGAGCGCCCGGAGCGGGGAACCAGGGGAGCGGCGCCCCACTCGCAGCGTCGCTCCCCCACGAATCGTGTCACGCAAACTGTCCGTCCGGACCTCGATCGGGCTCGCCTTCCCATCGACATGAATCTTCACGCCGGCCGGCTTTCCGGTGCCGTCGTACGTGACGAAGACGTGCTGCCACTCGCGTGCCTTCAGCTTCGCCGTCGTCTCGACCTTGAGCGCGTTCTTCGGCCACTCGTGGATGAAGTGGGCCGCGACGCGGCCTCCGGACACGTAGAGGTCCCAGCCGCGGTGGGCGTTCCCGTCGTCCATGCGCGCGATGACGGCGCCGCCCTGATTGCCGGGCTCGAGCCACACCCAGGCACCGAAGGAGAAAGCGTCGCTGCGCTCGAAGTTCCCCAGGTCGCCGAGATCGACGAAGTCGTCCGGACCGACCTCGCAGGCGAGCCCCTGCTTGCCGTCGACTCGCTTCACGGAACGGAGATCGCCTTCGGGGTCGTCAAAATCCCAGTGGCCGACGAGCCCGACGGCGGCGACCTCCACGGCGCGCGGCTCTCGGACGCGCTCCGCCTTCTCCCACGCGACGTACTCAGACTCGGTCTCCGCTGCCCGCTTCTCGAGGCTGTCGCGCGCCGCCTCGATCTCGGGAGAGAGCGCCGCGATCAACGCGCGGTTCTCTCGCGACGGGGCCCTGAGAACGGGGTCCGGCAGCGGCTTGTTTCCGTCCATCACCGGACCGTCGAGGCTGTTGAAGAACGCCGCGAGCTGATAGAAGTCCTTCATGTCGAAGGGGTCGAACTTGTGCTCGTGGCAGGTCACGCAGCCCATAGAGATTCCCATCCAGACCGTGGACATCGTCGCGACGCGATCGTTCGTGTAGTGGACGTCGTACTCCGCGAGAATCACGCCGCCCTCATTCGTCGTCACGTTGCAGCGGTTGAACCCGGTCGCGATCCGCTGCTCGACCGTGGCTTCGGGCAGCAGGTCGCCGGCAAGCTGATCGATCGTGAACTCGTCGAACGGCTTGTTGTCGTTGAACGCACGGATCACCCAGTCTCGGTACGGCCACATCTGCCGCCGGTTGTCGAGGTGGAGACCGTGCGTGTCACCGTAGCGGGCGGCGTCGAGCCAGTACCGCGCCGAGTGCTCGCCGTAGTGAGGGGAGTCGAGCAGGCGATCGACGACCCTCTCGTACGCGTCGTCGGAGCTGTCGAGGAGGAAGTCGTCGATCTCCTCGAGCGTCGGGGGCAAGCCGGTGAGGTCGAACGTCACTCTACGGATCAACGTGGTCCGCTCCGCCTCGGGCGACGGCCGAAGCCCGGCCGCACGTAATCGCGCGAGGATGAAGCTATCGATGGCGCCACGCGGCCAACGAGAGCCGCCGGCATCGGGTAGCGCCACGCGGCTCGGCTTGACGAGCGACCAGTGCTTCCTCCACGGAGCGCCCTCATCGATCCAGCGGCGCACGAGAGCGATTTCCTCTTTCGACAGCGTCTTTTTCGATTTCCGCGGCGGCATGCGCTCGCTCACCTTGTCGGTCACGAGAAGTCGGTACGCGACGCTGCGCTCCGGGTCGCCGCGCACGAACGCGAAGCCTTCATCGGACTCCAAGGGCGCGAACGCGCTCTCCTCGACATCGAGCCGCAAGTCGCCCTTGCGACTCTTCTCATCCGGTCCGTGGCACGGGACGCACTTCTCGCCGAGAAGCGGCCGTATCTGGCGGCCGAAGTCGATCCGGCTCTCGTCGGCTCTCGCCGTCACGAAGGCGAGCATCACGACGGCGAAGACACCGGACGCGGCGAGCTGAAGGCGGTGGTTGATCATGCTTTCACGAGTCTCCGTCGTCAGCGGGACGCCAGTACTCCGGCAGTCCCCTCTTGGTGTCCCACAAGATCTCCAGGACGTTCCGACGGTCCTTTTTCGAGAGACGCCGGAACTTCTCGCTCTCGTCCTTCCCGGTCAGTACCTCCCACAGCCGCCTGTAGACGCGATCCTTGACCGGGCCGGGGAGACGGTCGAAGGAACGCGAGTAAATCAGGTAGCTCAACGGATACTTGAAGAGGCGAGACTCGAAGTCGAGATCACGGAGCGAGCGTCGGCGCCTGTCGCGAGATCCACGCGCCACGAAGTCGCGTGCGAATCCGGATCCGCCCTCGATGCGGCCGCTCAGCTCTGCCTCCTCCGAGAAGAGCAAATACTCGACCAGCGGCTCGGCGGCGGATCGGATACGGCTCTTGGTCGACTCGGACTGGAATTCCGCCGGCCGCTTGAGCATCTCGTTCATGATCTTCGCGTCGTGAAGAGCGATCCGAGTCAGAAACCCGGCACGCGTGATGAGATTCTGCGCTTTCGCCTGATGCTCGAGGACCATCAACGCGACGATGTCGCTGTGCCCGCTGAGGTAGGATCCGGTCTCGAACCATGGGCTCAGGTCTTCGACGTTGGCGCTCTCGTCCGTGTCGAGCTCGCGCACGTGGTCCGCGGCGCGCACGACGAGGTTGCCGAGGTGACGCTGACCACCATGTCGACCCGTGACGTACCAGCCGCCCCACCGCTCCTCGATCGGGCTCGTGTGGTCCGTGCGAAACGTGCCCTCGCGCAGGATCGGGTTTCCGTCCGGCGCCGTGTAGACCGATCGGACGATGTGTCCGGGCACGCCCGAGCTCAGCGTGGAACCGTGACACGACAGGCAGTTGTGAGTCTGACGGATGAACTTCGGGCGAGGAGACCGGCTCTGGTCGAGGGTGTAGAACACGGCGCCCTGCTTCGGGTCGACCGCCGAGAGCTCGAGCACATCGCCGCCGAGCACCCAGCCGATGTAGACGTCGTCGCCGAAGTAGACCGCACGCGGCGAGCGCGGCGAGATCCGCTTCAGTTGAAAGCTCGTCTTCGAGAACACCAGCACCTGCGACGACGCGGGTACACGGAGATGGCATAGCACGGACTCGAGATAACCGCGCCGGCGATCGTGGCGGAGCTCGATCTGCGACGCGTCGATCTTTTGCTGGAGTCGCGCCACCGGATCCTCAGTCGGCGCGCTCAGGTAGTCGATCGGCGGCCCCTCGAACTCGACCTGTGCCGACAGGGGCGCAGCGAGCAAGATCGTGAGAACGGCGACAAAGGAGTGACGGCAGCGGCGGGTCATGAAGCGTTCGACTCTCTGAGGTTCGAGGGACTCATCCGAATTGCCGGAGCTCAACCTACGAGCTCGGGCAGCGGGTCCTCCTGCACGAGACGTTGCGGCCGGCCTGCCTGGTCGACGATGGGCTTCGACGCCGGGTCGATCCCGAGGTTGTGATAGAGCGTCGCCACGACCTCCTGGAAGTGAACGGGACGGTGGTCCGCCGCTTCGCCGAGGCGGTTCGTGAATCCGATGACCTGGCCGCACCGCATGCTGCCGCCAGCCAGCAGCGCGCAGCTCACCTTCGGCCAGTGGTCGCGGCCCGCGTTCTTGTTGATCTTCGGCGTGCGACCGAACTCGCC
>CAYMLL010000011.1:13664-57863 GCA_964390645.1 uncultured Planctomycetia bacterium
TCCACTGGCCTTTTGGTGGATCACGGTGGGGCTCCAAAGATCAGCGCGGCGTTGGCTCGTGGCCAGTGATCCCGGCTGTTGCGAGCATTGATCTTCGGCGTGCGACCGAACTCGCCCCACGCGATGACGGTCACGTCGTCGAGCATGCCGCGGTCGTCGAGGTCCTCGATCAGCGCGCTCAGGCACTGATCGAGCTTCGAGCCGTGATCGCGCACGAGGTCGAAGTTCTGGCCGTGACTGTCCCAGCGCCCGAACGACAGCGTCACGCACCGCACCCCGGCCTCGACGAGGCACCGCGCGAGAAGGAGCTGCCCGTTGACCGTCAGCGCGTCATCGTACTGGTACTTGTACGGCTTCCCGTCGCATCCCCGCGCGCGCATTTCGGTCATGATCGTGAGCATGTCGTCCGGATCGCTTGTCAATCCTCGGGTCCGCTCCTCATTCTGCGAGTCCGCGATCGGCGCGCAGTGATCGAAGTCACACGTCGTCGAAATGTCGTGGATCGATCCCGAACCGGCCGCCCCATCCCGATGACGCGGCCTCGCTCAGCGCGGCGACACTTGGATCCCGGCGGAGACGGCGAATCGAAGCGAGCGCTTTCCCCACGACGATCGACCGCGTCCCGAAGAACCCCTCGACCGCAGGAAGAAGCTCGCGTTCGTGTCGAGAGGGGAGTGCCCCTTCTGTCGTTCCATTCCCTGCACGTCGCGACTCCCATCCGTGAAGCCGTGGAGGCGTTCGAGGAGTACAAGATCAACGGCGCACCTGTGGTCGACGAGTCCGGGAAGCCCGTCGGCGTCCTGTCCGCGTCGGACATCACCACGTCCGAGCACATACAGGAAGAGCGCATCGGCCGGCCCGCCGCCGAGTTCTACTCCTACGACCCGTTCTGGGGCGACAACGCTTTCGCCTAGGTTCTTGACGAGAGCCCGTTCGCGCGCGAGGACTACACGCCCGAGCTCCTCGGACGAGAGAACGTCGCCGATTGGATGACGCCAAAGGTGATCCACGTGTCCTCCGACGCGTCCCTGTCCGAAGTCTGCCAACTGATGGGCACCGAGCGGATTCACCGCGTCTTCGTCGTCGAGGACGAGAAGCCGGTCTGCGTGGTCTCGACGCTCGACATCGTCACATTTCTCGGCCGCGGGTGATGTCGACGAAAGGGCGTGCGCTCCTTCACCTCGCGCCCTTGCCTTGCCACGCGTGCTCCAGTCGCGCCAGAAGCTCGTCGATCTCGACGTCGACCGCCTTCGCGGCGTCGCTCTTCCCGATTTTTTCAGCATGGCGCGTGATCTCCCACTCGTGCGGAATCAGCTCCATGTAGAAGCGCTCCGCGACCTCGTACATGGCGTGCCAGTGCGCGTAGTCCGGCGCCGTCATCGACGCGCTGTGACGGACACGTCGACCCTCGCGATGCCAGAGGTAGAACCAGGTCCACTCGATCGCCTCATCGAACCGCGTCTTCGTGATCAGACCGTACTCGCGTAACGCGGCCATGATCGCAGTGCCCGGCTTGGCAGCCCGTCGATAAAGGGGCTCTTGCGGCTCTCGGACGTCGATCAGTCGTTGACCTCCCCCCAAGAACGGTACCACTTCTTGGTTCAGTCACTGGTCGAATCCCAGCGTCGAGATCCACGCCAGTCGGCGCGGGAACTCGATAGTCGAGCGTCTCCCTCGACCCACCGACCGAAAGAGGCTCCATCATGAACGTGAACAAGATCCTCCTGACGACCGACTTCTCGGAATGCTCCAAGCATGCTTTCGCGCCAGCGAGCGCGATGGCTGACCTTCCCTCCGCGGTTGCTGCCCCCGGAGCTTCGCCGCAGCACTGGCAAGAGGCCGAGTCTTGCGTCAAGAAAGACCTCGGAGAGCTGATCGAGTCCGAGCTCGAAAACCTTGACGCGAAGGACGAGCCCGCAATCGGCGCTCCCGCCGGAGGAATCGTGTCGAATGCGTCTGCGGCAGGAGCGGACCTCATCGTCATGTCGACGCACGGCAGAACCGGGCTCAGCCACGCGCTACTCGGAAGCGTGGCGGAACGAGTCGTCCGCACCGCACCGTACTCGGTGCTGACGATTCGCTCCAACGCGTGACGCGAGCCTTGGCTCAGCTGCTCGACGCTAGAGGATAATACCGCGCCAGCAGCTCCGGGCTCTCAAGCACCTTCAGCAAATCGAGCCCACTGAGAATTCCGATGGGTCGATTGGCCTCCAGAACGATCAAGCGGTGGATGTGCAGATTCCGCATCATGCGGGCCGCGATCGACAGGTCGTGCCGAGGCGTGACCGAGTGGACCCGACGCTCCATGATGTCTCGAACGGGTCGATCGCAGATATCGCCGCTGATCTCCGCGCACTGCCCGAGATCGTTGAACGGGCAGTTGTAGAACGACATGTCCGGGGAAACGTCCCGGCTAATCAGACGGACGATGTCGGTCTGAGACACGACTCCGACGACGCGATCGCTATAATCCACAACGGGCGCGCCCGAGATCTCATGCTCCGTCAGGAAGCGGTTGAGCTTCGCGACCGACGCGTCCCACAGAATCGTCTTCGGAGGGCTGCGATGAAGGATGTCGTCAACGTAAAGTGTCATATCGCCTCCTTGAGTGGCTCGATAACTCCCCGTCGCGATTCCAGAGCGCCTTTCTCAGCCACCGCGGGCGGCCGCTCGGCTCGACGTACATTCAAACCGCGTTCCATCGCGACGACGCCCCGAATTATCGGCGCTCGGCGGCACCCGTGGCGCGGGGATTGCTTCGGCATGGAATGTCGGTGAACGCCCGCGGCAGAGCACGGTCTGGGCCGTTTCGACGCGGAATATTTCCCTTCGACGGGTAAAATCGCCGCAATCTGGAGACTCCCGATGGCGAAGGCGAACATCCTGTTGGTGGACGACGAGAAGCTCATCCGCTGGTCGCTCAGCGAGTGCCTCAAGGGCGACGGCTACGACGTCACCGCGGTCGAGACAGGCCGGGAGGCGACCCTCTTTCTCGAAAATGACAGCCACGACCTCGTCCTGCTCGACTACAAGCTCCCGGACACGAACGGCCTCGAGCTCCTCGAGCGCTTCCGTCGCGACTTTCCCGACACCGCGGTCGTCATGATCACCTCGCACTCGAGTGTCGATCACGCGGTCGACGCCATGCGCGCGGGAGCCGTCGACTACGTCGCAAAGCCCTTCCGCAACGAGGACATTCTTTTGCGCGTCGAGCGTGTGCTCGAGACGAATCGACTGCGCTCCCGCGTAGATCGACTCCATCAGGACGAGACACGCCGGTTCGGGCTGAAGAACGTCGTCGGCAAGTCCGACGCGTTCGAGAAGGTGCTGAGAATCGTCGAGCGAGTGCTGCAGTCGAACACCGCTGATGCGACGATTTTGATCCAGGGCGAAAGCGGCACGGGAAAGGACGTGCTCGCGAAGGCTCTCCACTTCGAGGGCCGTCGCTCCGCCGGAGCGTTCCTCAACATCACATGCACGGCGCTCCCGGAGGACCTCCTCGAGTCGGAGCTCTTCGGCCACGAGAAGGGCGCGTTCACCGACGCTCGAACGCTGAAGAAGGGCCTGGTGGAGCTGGCCGAGGGCGGCTCGGTCTTTCTCGACGAGATCGGCGACATGAGCCTGCACCTCCAGAGCAAGCTCCTGCGCTTCCTCGAGGAGAAGACGTTTCGTCGTGTCGGCGGCAGCAAGGACATCCACGTCGACGTGCGTGTGATCGCCGCGACGAACAAGGACCTGAAATCGCTCGTGAAGGAGAAGATGTTTCGCGAGGACCTCTACTTCCGCCTCAAGGTGATCCCGATCCACATCCCGCCACTCAGGGACCGCAAGGAGGACATTCCCAAGCTGGTCGAGCACTTCGTCCAGGCCTTCAATCGCGACCTCCGCAAGAACGTCCGAGGGGTCACGGCGTCTCTGCTCAAGCGGCTCGAGGAATACCACTGGCCCGGCAACATCCGCGAGCTCAAGAATACGATCGAACGCGCGATGATCCTCGGCGTGGGCGACGAGATCGACGCGGACGACCTGCCGATCGACCTCCTCGACGAGCCCGTGCGGCTGACGCCAGATACGAACAGAATGCTCACCCTCGATCGAAAAGGCATCCACCTCGAGACACTCGAGCGCAACCTCGTGCAGCAGGCCCTCGACCTCACCCACGGCAATCAGACGCGGGCGGGGAAATACCTGGGACTGAACCGGGACCAGATCCGCTATCGCGTCGAGAAATTCGGGCTCAACTTGCATCGAGACCCGGACGAGCAGAGCGACGGCGAGTAGTTGCTGCGCCGAGGGTCTCGCGTTCCGCGCGAACTCTCCCACAGCCGCGAGATTTCGAGTCGCCGAAGCTTCCGTCGCAAGGATCGACATGGGGTTTGCACCCCGGCTTCAACGCTCTTGATCCACCGCGTCGCGCCTTCGTCTGCGGTCGGGACGAAACCCCGCCTTTCGCAACTCTGGTTCCCAAGCCGCTGACGAGGACGCCGCGGCGCTCGGAAACCTCGGACGACTACAACTCGCGCGAGAATCTCCCCGGAAACCGCGAGAGACTTCCCGCGGATCGCAGGAAAACCCCGCAGCCGACGACCGGAGAGAAACGCGGAGTCGCCCGGCTCAGGCGTCCGTCGTTAGTGGAAGATCCAAAACGACGCGAGTGCCCCCTTCCTCGGGACAGACGATCGCGACGCGGCCCCCGTGCAGCTCGACGACACGCTTGGCGATCGACAGCCCGAGACCGGAGCCGCGGTGCTTGGTTGAAAAGAATGGCTCGAAGGCGCGTTCGCGCACGTGGTCCAACATCCCTTGGCCGGTGTCGGTGACAGAGATTCGGCAGCAGCCCGGGCAGCTCGGTTCGTGATATTCGCGGGCCTCGATCGAGACGCTCCCCTGGCCGTCGATCGACTCGGCAGCGTTGACGAGGAGATTCACGAGGACGGGGCGGAGCACCTGGGGGTCGAGGGAAATCGTCAGATCGTCCGCTCCGATCATGATCCCGATGTCTCGAAAGCGCGGATTCTCCGATACGACGGAAACTGTGTCCTCGAGGAGGAGTTTCACCGGGAGCGCCGAGAAAGCCGTCATACGAGGGCGCGCGAAGGTCAAGACGTCGCCCATGAACTGATTGAGACTCTCGAGCCTCTTGAGCATGTCGCTGATGACCTCCCGATCTCCGCTCTCCTCAGGAAGCCGAGCACGGATGATCCGGAGCGCCCCGGAAACACCGGCCTGCGTGTTCTTGACCTCGTGAGCGACCACCCCGGCCATCTCGCCGAGCTGCACGAGGTTCTCTTGCTCGATGAGCTGCTGCTCCGCGGACTTTCGACGGATCGCCTCGGCGACGACGTTTGCGACGCTCTGGAGAAAATGAGCGTCGACGTCTCGAAAGGCGCGGTACGCGGCGCTGTGAGCACCAAAGACCCCGAACGGTCGGTGCTCTCCAAGAACCACGACGCTCATACTGCTGACGATTCCGTGCTCCGTCAGGAGCGGTGGAGCCGAGAATCGCGACTCCCTGCTCAGATCACCCACGATCACCGCTCCCTCGTTCGCGAGCGTGAATCCCGCCTGCGACTCTCGGCTTGCGTCGATGATGGCTTCGCCGACGAGCCCCTCACGCCAGCCGGTGCCGGCCCGCAGGAGCAGGTCGCCTCCGTCCGGAGAAAGTTCGAGGATCTTCACGTAGTCGACGCGGAGCGTCTTGGCGACGCGTAAAACGGCCTCACCCATTAACTCGTCCATATCGGCGCCGGCAAGGGCAAGAACTCCGAGCTCCGCGACCACCTCCTGCTGGCGAACTCGATTCTCCAGCTCGCCCTCCGCTCTCTTGAGATCGGTAACGTCGTCGAGGATGCCGGTAAACATCCTCTTGCCATCGACACGGAACTCGCTGACCGACAGGAGAGCCGGGAAGGAGCTTCCGTCCTTGCGACAAGCGACAACCTCTCGACCAATCCCGATGATCTTCCTGTCGCCCGTGTCGAGGTAACGCTTGATGTAAGAGCCGTGCTTGCCTCGGTCGGGCGACTGCATCAGGATCGTGACATTCTGCCCGACGAGCTCGCCGTGTCGGTAGCCGAACAGGTCCTCGCACGCCGGATTCACGGTCTCAATGATCCCCGACGTGTCGATGGTGATCACGCCGCAGACGGCCGTATCGACAATCGCCTGCAGTCGAGCTTCGTAGTCCGCTGGCACGGGCATGCGTCGTTTCTCTCGGTCGGGATTCACGTCCTACGCTGCGGCCTCGCGTCCGCTGTCCGGCGTAAGTCGTGGATCATCGGTCAGAATCTACCGCGAGAGCCACTGTCAGCGCCAGGATCGTCGGCCATGGTGACCAGAAACTCAAGTGGCTCGTGACCAGGCTGATCGTTGTCGTTTGTGCCCCACGTCCCCGGCGTGTCCAACGAACGGAAACGGTCAGTACCTTGAAGGACCGCACAGGTTTCGCCGTCGATGGCGCAGCGAATCGGCATCGAGTTCCCGTGGACGACGGCCGCCACGAACGGGTTCGGGCTTCGCATCAGGAGTTCGGAGCCTGACGGAGCGGTAGGGGAGGTTCGGCGGCGGATCTCGGCGCGCGCGAGCACGTTCCACTCCCCAATCCCGTGGATCTCTCGCCTGCTTTCGAAGACAATTCCTCCGAGCTCCGAAGGACGAGCCGCGAGGATCGGGACCCTCCACGAACGTGACGATGTCGAAACGAACCATCTTCCTCGCCGTGGTCGCAGCGTGCTGCACGCGATTCACTGCGCTTTGCGCGGATGCAACCCCGCAGCCAGCATCGATCGATCCCACCTCGAAATACGATCGATGGATCGGCGAAGCCAAGACCCGGACCGAGCAGGCGCTTCAACGCTTGCGCAAACTCTCCATCGATAGTGGCCAGCTGCCGACGAACGAGATCACAGCGATCTCCTGTACTGGCGGCTCGGTTTTCAAGCGACGCGCGGATGGCTGCTTCGTCGCTGGCGGACCGAATCCCGAACACGAGAAGATCACGCTCACCCTCGAGCCGAAGCACGCTGGAAGAGTCCTGCGGATCGACTTTCCTCTCGATGACAGCTTGCCCGGGCGCGGTCCGGGCCGCACCGGGAACGGGAACTTCGCCGTCTCCGAGGTGGAGATCGAAGGAAAGCACGCCGTAGCTGCCTGGGCCAGTGCAGCCGAAGCTCCCTGCTACGCGTGGCAGACGGTCGACGCGATCAGCGACAGCGCGGACAACTGCTGGAACGCGGACGCACACCGGCATGACCCACGAACACTGCTCCTGGCCCTGAGCCACCCAGCGCCCGCCAACGCGCCCTTGACCGTCCGCCTGATCTGCAAGTCGAAGTGGGGCGAGCACGTGCCCGGTTGCATCTCTGCCGCCGTGCTGGCGGAACCGTCGATCGCGGTCGACATCGCATCCGCGAGCCAGGCCGAGCGCGAAATCGTGCGCCTGGAGAAGCTCCGGCTCTTCGCACTCGTTCGATCGCTCGCGAGCTCGTCGCCCACTGACTCGCCGAGGGGGCTCCGGATCGGACGCGGCGAGAAGATCGTGGCCATCGGCGATTCGATCACCGCCGCCGGCGGGTATCTTCGCCTCATCAACGGAGTGCTCGCGCGGCAATACCCGGAGCTCGCGATCCCCGAGGTCATCAACAAGGGCATCGGTGGCCAGAAGGCGGAGGACCTGCTCCGCCGGTTCGACCGTGACGTGGTCCAGCTGAAGCCGGCCGTCGTGACCATCAGCATCGGGATCAACGACGTCTGGCACCGCCTGAACGGGCCACACAACGAGAACATTCTGGCAGCCTACAAGACAAACATCGCCGCGATGGTCGCCGCCGCGCAGAAGGCCGGCATCCGGGTGATTCTGCTCACGCCCACGTTGATCCAGGAAGACTCGAATTCCGAAGGCAACCGACGACTGGCGAAGTACGTCGCTGCCGAAAAGGAGGTCGCAGCCGAGAAGAAGTGCCAGCTCGTCGACCTGCACGGTCTCTTCCTCGCCGCCCTCGAGACGCAAGCCGAGGTCCGAAACCGCGGCTGGCTGACCGGCGACGGCGTCCACATGAGACCGCTGGGCGACACGCTCATGGCTGCCGCGACGCTGCAAGCCCTCGGCGTGCCGGGCGGGAAACTCGAGGCCGCGCACAAAGCTCCTGCGAACGGCGAAAGTCAGCTGGTCAGGAATCTCGAAGCCGGCAAGGCCCAGACCGTAGTCACCTACGGCACGAGCCTGACCTCGGGCGGAGCCTGGGTGAGACAACTCGACGCTGCGCTCGAAGCACGATGGCCCGGTCAGGTCACCGTCGTGAACAGCGGCGCCGGCGGAATGTGGTCGGCCTGGGGCGTCGAAAATCTGGACGCTCGCGTCATCGAGAAGAAGCCCGATACGCTGCTCATCGAGTTCGGGATCAACGACGCCTATCTCGACTACAAGACCTCGGTTTTCGAAGCTCGCGCCAATCTCGAGAACATGATCCAACGGGTGCTAGCTGGCGAGGCGGAGACCGAGATCGTCTTGATGACGATGAACCCGCCGATCGGCAACCACCTCAAGGCGCGCCCGGAGATCAAGAAGTACCACGAGATGTACCGGCAAGTGGCGAAGGAGCGAGGACTCAAGCTCGTCGATCACGCGGTGCACTGGGAGCGAGTCCTCGAGCACAACCGCCATGTCTTTCATCGATTCGTCCCCGACGGCATTCACCCGGGAGCCGAAGGCTGCGCCGAGGTGACCACGACGACGCTGCTCACCTGCCTCGGCGTGCCTCCCATCAAAGCACCGGGCAAGATCAAGGTGCTGCTGGTCGGTGGCCGCGGCTCACACGACTGGGCCGGGTTCTACGACGTCCTCGCCCCACTGCTCGAGAAGGCAGGCGACTTCGTCCTCGATCTCGCACTCGAGATCGACGCTCTCAAGGCCCCGTACATCTCGAACTACGACCTCGTGCTGTTCTATGGTCCAGGCGGCGATTTCACCGACCCGGCCCAGGAGCAGGGACTACACGACTTCGTCAAGAACGGCGGAGGACTCGCCGGTGTACACGCCACCGACGCCTTCAAGAAATCCGACGTGTACTGGCGACTGCTGGGCGGCCGCTTCATCACCCACCGTGGTGGCCGGTTCACGATTCGAATCATGGACAAGAAGCACCCCGTGACCGCTCCGTTCGAAGACTTTCAGATCCACGATGAAACCTACCGAAACGAGTACCATCCCGACTTCGAGCTCCACAGCCTGTTCCGGATGGATCGGGGCGAGGAGCAGCAATCGATGGGCTGGGTGCAGGAATACGGCAAAGGTCGGGTGTTCAACACGACCCTGGGGCACGACGGGAATGCGTGGAAGAGCGAGAGCTTTCAGGAGATCGTTCGGCGCGGTCTCTACTGGGCGGCCGGCCGCGACCCGAAGTGATCGAGCGATCAACCCGAGACGAAGAGATGATCTCCCGAGCCGACGTCCCTGACCAGGACGTACTTTCCAGCGTTCTCGCCTTGTCGCGGTGAGCCGTCGACCTTCACGGTCGTACCCCCAGCGCGACCTTTCGGAATGTAAACGTCGACTCGAACGTTGCACGGCAACGTGACCTTCATCGAGAACTCGCCCGCTTTCGCATCGTTCTCCCACGACACGCGAATCGGCCCTCGCTGCGTCGGAATCGTCCCCTTCGCGAACTCGAGCTCGCCCTGATGCGGCCGGATCTTGACGCGGGCATACTGCGGCTCGAGTGGCTGCACGCCGAGCACGTAGCTCTGCACGGCGATCACACCGCCGTAGGCGCCGACCGGATGTGACTCGCTTCTTGCGCCGGGATCCTTCCGATTCCGCCCGAGCCAGTTCTCGTACGTGAACGAGCCGCCGTCGGCGACGATGTACGCCCGGTTGCGACCTTTCGGGTCGAGCAGGAACTCCATCAGCGCTTCGTCTTCATCGAGCTCGCCGTAAGCCTGAACGAGAAACCGCACGATCATCGGAGCAGTGGAGTAGCCAGCCCGCTTGACCGCCGCAAGCGCACCTCGCGTCTCCTCGCCTTCCGTGAACCCCAAGACGAGCGGAATCATGTTCGCCTGCTGCGAGGTTCGTTCGCTCTGACGGCCATCGGAACGAAGTCCGTCGACGAACGCTTGCTTGTCCTTGTTCCAGAGATGCTTCCGGATCGCGGTGCGAATCTCAGCGGCGTACTGCGCGAAGCGCTTCGCCTCGTCGTCACGCTCCAGGGCCGCGGCCAGCGAGGAAGAGAACAGGAGGCAGACGGTGCGGAGGCTGAGCATGCTGGAACCGCTTCTAGGCTCCAAGAGACCAGTCGCCACGGTAGTCGATCTTCTTGAGGAGCCTGTCGGCCTCCGGATCGCCGACGACCTTCTCGTTCCTTGCGTCCCATTCGAGGGGTCGCTTCAAGGCGTCGGAAACGTATCCGAGGTGTCCCGGCGTGATCGAGCGATGCCCCGTCTCCGCCGGGCAGACGCACTCCTTCCGCGTCAGAACCCCGTCGACGAAGTTGCGCCGGTGATCGGGCGACCTGTACGCCTTGATCTTCCCAGGATCGGCTCCTTCGCGAATCCACTCCTGGCTCGAAGCCTGGAGGACCCGGCGGTCCGCGTAGACCCAGCCGTCTTCTCCGAAGAATCGAACTCCCCGCCCGACCTTGTTGGAGATCACGATCGTGGTCCCACCTGCGTACTCCGAGCGCACGGTGTAGTCGATCGGGCTGTCGTAGATTCCCTTCTCGGGGTAGCGAAACTTCTGCGCTTCGACCTTGGTCGGGCCGCTCCTGTCGACACCGAGCGCCCAGTGAGCGATGTCGTTGTGATGCCCGATCCAGTCCATGAGGTTGCCGCCGCCGTAATCGAGCGCCCAGCGCCAATTGAAGTGGAGCCGATCGGGATGAAACGGGAGCTTGCGGCTCGGCCCGCACCAGAAGTCGTAATCGAGGTGCGCGGGAGCTGCTTTCGCAACTTCCCCCTCCTCGTCCGACGACTCGCCCGTGGGCAGTCCGACGTGGACCTCCTTCACCTTGCCGATCAGCCCGTTCATCACCACCTCGACCGCCTTCCGGAAGAACGGATTGGACCGCTGCTGGGAGCCGACCTGAAAGATCCGCTTGTGCTTCTCGACCTCACGGTAGAGCACCTGACCCTCGCGGAAGAGATGAGTGATCGGCTTCTCGCCATAGACATCCTTGCCGCTGCGAATCGCCTCGAGTCCCGCAAGGGCGTGCCAGTGGTCAGGAGTCGCGACGACGACGGCGTCGATGTCCTTGCGAGCGCACAAGTGGCGGAAGTCCTTGTAGGTGTCGCAGCCCTTCCCGTAGAGCTTCTCGGCGAGCGCCTTCCCCTTGTCCGCATGGACTCCGTCAGGATCGGCGACGGCGACGAACTGGACTTCCTTGCACTGCCGCGAAAAGTCGCCCATCAGGTCCAGCCCCTTGCCCCCCGCGCCGATCAGACCGATCGTGACCCGCTCGCTCGCGGCCGGCCTGTCGTCGTTTCCGATCACCCTGGCCGCGATGATGGTGGGCGCGGCGATCGCCCCGGCTGCCTTGAGGAAGCTACGTCTGTCCAGCATGATTCTCGTATCTCCTTCGAAGCGCCGGCTCGCGAAGACGTCGAGCCGCGCGTGGCGATTCTGCTTCCCTGTCCGACGGACTCCGAGTGATAACCCACGCTTCCAGCTCTCCAAGGAACGAGAAGCGACGATGAAACTCAAGGCCCTTCGCCTGCTCCCCCTTCTGGCATGCATCGCTCCCCTGCCCGGCATCGGCGCATGAATAGCTCTTGCCAGCGAACAAGGGCTCATCGACACTGTCGATCGAACGGCGATTCTCGAGGACCTCATTCGATGGCCGCACGCACGTCCAGTCCGGTGCGCCCGAAATACATGACGGCGAGCGATCACGAGGAAGAACGCACCGAATCCGATTTGTACAAGCACGCCTGAATCGACCCGATCCACGGGTCATCGAGGAGACGAGACAAGTGTATCGACCAGCTGCCTGCCGTACAGGACTACGCAGTTCCGTCGCGGTCATGATCCTCGCCGTCGGGGTGACTAGCGGCAGTCGCCTGGTCGGCGCCGAGAAGTACGGGATCGAGTCCCCCGGCAAGGAACACCGCCTCCACGTCGAGTTCGACAAGCACGGTCGCGTGTCCTACAGCGCGACGTTACGCGGGAAGACCGTCCTTCGCCCATCACGACTCGGGCTCGAGCTCGAGTCGACGTCGTCACTGGACAGACACTTCGTCGTCAAGGAGGAGTCACGACACTCCCGGCGAGGCAAGATCGAGAGTCGACTCGCGGAACGCGCGTCCGTCGAGTTCGCATGGAACGAGCTGACGCTGGTGCTCGAGCAAGAGACGACGCAGCGCCTCTTGCGCCTCGATTTCCGCGTCTTCGATCAAGCGATCGCGTTTCGCTACGTGATTCCGGCGAAGCGAAGATTCATCGAGGAGTTCGTCATCACGGGCGAGACGACGGAATTGCGGCTTCCTCCCGACACGACGGCCTACACCGAATACGGACACGAAGGCTCCTACAACGAACGGCCCATCGATAAGGTTCGGAAGGGCTGCGAGCTCCCTCTGCTCGTTCGTGACAAGGGGAATGGGCTCTTTCACGTGATCCAGCAGGCCGACGCCTGGGACTACTCCCGCAGGTTTCTTCGTACGACCCGATCAGGTGGGGTTCTCGGCTTCACGCTCGAAGACAAGGTCGCCGTGAGACCCGCGTTCGCCGCGCCCTGGGTGGTCGTGTCGACGGCCGACACCGCGGGAAAGCTCATCGAGCAGAACTACATCCGCGACGCACTCGTCGACGATCGGATGCCGGAGCCTGCGTGGATCGTTCCCGGCAAGGTGATGCGCGTCCTGGATCTGAAGACGCAGGGCGCGATCGAGGTCATCGATTTCGCGGCAACGAGCGGTATCGAGTACATCGAGTTCGATGCCGGCTGGTACGGAAACCAGGACGACCCGAAGGCCGATGCGTGCACGGCCATTCCCGGGCTCGACGTGGCCGCCGTCTGCGAGTACGGCCGCTCCAAACGCGTAGGGGTCATCGTCTACGTCAACCGAGTCCACCTGAGATCGCAACTCGATCGAATGCTGCCGACCTACTCACGCTGGGGCATCCGAGGGCTGAAATTCGGCTTTGTCGACGGTCGCACTCGGCGTGGCATCGCGGACACACACCGTTGGGTCGAAGCGGCGATGCGATACGAGATGATCGTCGACATCCACGACAACTATCGTCCGACCGGCATCACACAACGCCTCCCGAACCTGCTGACGCAGGAGGGAATTCGCGGCAACGAATGGATGCCGACGACGCGCCACAACACGACGATGCCCTTCACGCGCTTCGTCGCCGGCGCCGCAGACTACACGATCTGCTACCGCGTGGGACGAACGAAGGGAACAGACTGCCACCAGCTCGCGCTCTCCGTGATCGTCTTCAGTCCGCTCCAGTTCGTCTACTGGTACGGGCGTCCACGCGACCACCTCGAGTCCCTCGGCAGAGAGTGGTTCGAGATCCTCCCGACGACCTGGGACGACACGCGCGTGCTCTCCGGCGAAATCGGCGAGCACTACACGGTCGCCCGGCGAAAGGGCCCCGACTGGTTCATCGGCGGAATCACGAGCGACTCCGCGCGCACCCTGGAGCTGCCGCTGGACTTCCTGGACACTGGCGCGAAGTACCGGGCCACGATGTACCGCGACGCGAAAGGGAAGGAGCTCGAGATCTTTCACCAGGACGTGACGGCCGAGACGGCGATCGAGGAGAGCCTTCAGCCCGGCGGCGGCGTCGCGATCGTCATCCGACGAGTGAACTAGATCGCGCCTTCGAGCACGGAAAGCTCAAGTCGGGATCTCCTGCACGGCTGACTCGAGGACCTGACGTGACTCAGCGGCTCAGACCGAAAAGATCGAACCGCTCATCGTCCCCCCGCTGTCACTGAACGACTCTTCCTCGATGCCGAGCGAGTGCAGGATGCTCAGGTACATGTTGGTCATGCGACCGCCACGCGTCGAGTACTGACCGTGCTGGAGGCCCATGTTGGCGCCACCCGCAACAAGCGTCGGCAGGTTGACGTTTCGGTGGGTCGTGCTCGCGCCGCTGCCGAAGAGGACGATGCTGTTGTCGAGCACGCTGCCGCTCTTGTCCTGGAACTCGTTCATGCGTCCCAGGAAGTGGGCGACCTGCTCGCTCAGGAATCGGTCGTACTTCCCCCACTCGATCTGGCCCGCCTTGTCGCTCTTGTGGGAGAGGTTGTGGTGTGTGTGGCTCATGCCGATCTTGAGCGGGAACGTGTCGCTGAGGCCCATTCCGTCCTCGCGGTTCATCATGAAGGTGATGCTGCGAGTGATGTCTGCGTCGAAGGCGAGCGCGATGAGATCGAACATCGTGCGGTAGTACGATGCGGGATCGGTCTCGGGCGAGACGTCGAAATCCAGCTTCGAGTAGTCCTGAGGCTTGAGCGGGATGTCGATCCACTTCTCCGCGGCATCGAGACGCATTTCGAACTCGTTGAGCGACGTCAGGTACTGCTCCATCTTGTCGCGGTCGGCACGCCCGAGTCTCTTGTCGAGGGCCTTGGCGTTCTCGGAGACAGCGTCGACGAGCCTCCGCCGTCGTCGCATGGTCGCACGCTGAGCCTTCAGGGACTCCTTGTTCCCCTTGAAGAGACTCTCGAAGATTCGACGCGGATCGTTCTCGGCCGGGATGGGCTTCCCCTCGCGATCGTACGAAATGGTCGCTGTACGCGACGTGTAGCCGCTGCCGGCATCGATCGAGAGAACGAGCGAGGGCCGTCGACAGTACTCCCGCGTGTGACGAGCGACCACCTGGTCGAGCGCGACGGTGTTGAATGTCCCGGGCTTCGGGTCATGGAGCGGAGCGCCCGTCAGCCACATGTCCGAACAGACGTGAGGGTCGTTCTTCGTCCCGTTCGCATGCTGCAGCCCACCGAGGAAACTCAACTTCCCTCGATAGGGACTGAGCGGCTCGGTCGAGTTTCCGAAAACGAACTTTCCGTCCTTTTCGGCCCGCGGAAACCAGCTCCATTCGTCGATACCGTGCTTCTTCTCGGGAAGAGCCATGCCGTTTGCGCTGTAAATCGCGCAGAAGCGCCGAGGCGTCTCCTCGGCGACCTTCTCTCCCATCGCGTCGAGGAGCGGCAAAGGCAGAACGACTCCGGCGAGTCCCTTGAGCACAGCACGGCGATCGATTTGGAATGACCTCATCATGTCAGATTCAGTTTATCAGAATCGACGGAATCGCAAGAGGTGCATTCCCTCATTTCTCGAGGAAGAGCGGGCTCTCGATAACGAAACGGACACAGTCCTTCATCGGATATCCCCCCGAACCCAGCGCCTTGCGACCTTCTCGCTTCAGGTATTCGATCTCGTTGAAGGCAAGACTCCGCCCCGTCGCGTAGCTCGCGAGATGCTTGAGGAAGCTGAACGCGACTTGATCGATGCGATCGTCGGCAAGGTACCGCTTGAGCGCGTTCACACCGGAGACCTCGGTTCCGTCCGGGAGAGTCGAGCTCGCGTCGACCTTCTCCTTCTTCAAGAGCCCGCCGGCGTCGAACTCTTCGAGCGGAAGTCCCCACGGATCAATCTTCTGATGGCACTCCGTGCAGCCTTCCTGATCGCGATGCTGCTCCAATCGCTCGCGCAGGGTCTTCGCCTTCTTCTCGTCCGGAAGCGCGGGCACATTCGGTGGAGGAGGATCCGGCGGCTCCGCGATGATCTTGCGCGCGAGCCAGGCTCCACGCTTCACCGGATTCGAATCGTGCCCGTCGGAGAGCCCGGAGAGGAGCGCCACCTGGGTCAGCACCCCGCCGAGAGTTTCACTCTCGTGACGCACCGGAGCGAACGCGTATCCGTGCTCCGCCTTGCCTCCGATCCCGTAGTAACCCGCGACGACATCGTTCACGACACTGAAGTCAACATCGATCAGGTGACGCAGGGGAAGGTTCTCTCGGATGAGGCGCGTCACGAAGTGGATCGGCTCCTTCCGCAGCTCCCTCCGGACCTCTGGAATGAGCCGGGGAAACCTCCCACGATCGACGCTGACGACGTCGAACTTGTCGAGACTCAACCACTGGGAAACGAACTCGCCGGTGAACTGCGCGAACCGCTCGTCGGCCACGAGACGATCGACTTCTGACGCCACGGACTCCCGCAGCTTTTCCGTCGCCGCGAGTGACCTGAGCTTCGCGTCCGGCGTCGTGTTCCAGAGAAAGTACGACATCTTCGCCGCGAGCTCGTGCGGCGAGAGCGGCTCTGGATCGGGACCGGCACTCTCCTCGATCAAGAACAGGAACTGAGGCGAGGTGAGGATCACGAGCAGCGCATCCTTGATACTCTCCTGGAAGTTCCGAGTCTCGGCATAGCTCGCACGCCACGCATCGAGAAAGGAGGCAAGCTCCTTCTCCGCGAGTGGTCGACGGAACGCACGCGCGCCAAAGCGTTCGATCACCTCTCGGGCATAGGCTGGCGGATCGTCCTTCCGCTTCGAGGAGATGAAGATCTCGCGATGGCCCCTCGGCGGCCAGCTCTCGTAGAACGGTCCCTCGAACTCGATCGCATGCACGAGAACACGCGGGATCTGGCGATCGTCCGTCGGTTCGCTCCGAATCGCGATCTCGCGCAATCCGGCGAGGTAGTTGACGTTGTTCTTCTCGATCACCGGCGAGGCAAAGCTGCTGATCGGAGCGCGGAAAATGTAGCGCGCGACCTTGGAGGAAGGAATCGGCCTGGGCTGATCGAAGAGCGAGAGTCGCGCTCCGACGTCCGTCCTCAACCCCATGTGCACACTGACGTGCGGAACTCGCCTCTCGAACGCGGCGAATCGTCGCCCCGTTTCGCTTTCGGCCTCGACCGGCGTGATCCAGGACAGCCGCAGATTCTTGCCGTCGGCGTTCTTGACCTTCATCGCGAATCCCCCCTTCGCGAATCGGGCGACCAGGAGCGGGATGATGACCTCTCCATCGGCGTCCGGCGGGAAAGGTCCCCTGAGTCTCTTCGAAAAGGTACGCGGCCCGATGTCCGCGATCATCACGTCGTCTCGGGGCGGACCTTCGAGCACGACATCAAGCTGATAGACTCCGGCGGTCGAGATCTCGAGAGTCGCGTCCTTCCCGGCGTTCACGTCGATCTCGATCCGGTCAGGTGATTCCGGTGCAGGCGTGTTCGGTTGAACACCATCGTCGTAGCGAGCAGCCTCCACGGTGACTTGCAGGACTCCGGAATCAGGCAGCTCTCGCATCGGCATCGAGAGCGTCGGAGCCGGCCCGCGAACGGCCCGCGAACCGTTCTCGGTCTCGGGCGTTCGGGGCCGCAGCAAGAGCCCCTCGGGAACGAGAACGTAGGATCTTCCGTAGTTGATTCCTCCCCGAGTGTGCTTTCCGATGATCGCGGCGAAGACCGAGTGGTAGAGACCGTGAAACTCCTTCCAGCCGCGAACGGTCGCGTTTCCCTTGTAGCCTTCCACAAAGCGGAATCTCCTCTGCATCGCGTGAGGCTCGAAATCGAAGGGCTTTTCAGGAAGGACCTCGCGCACGACGAGGTCCTTCTTCGCCAGGAGTCGCGGCCCCTCGAGCTCGATGTGCTCGGGAACGGGCGCCTTGTTGATCCCCGATCCGAGCTCGACCCGAAAACACTGGATACGCGGCCTGGTCGTCTCGTCGACAAGGCAGAGATCGAGCGCCTTCTCGGCGATCTCGAAACAGGCCTCGATCATCTGCGGCGTCAGGAGCAGCGTATTCTCGTTGTTCTTGAAGCCCTCCTTCGAGATCCCATCGGCGGGAAGAATGTCCGCGAGCCGATCTTCGACGCCCAGGAGATCTCGCAAGGTGTTGTGGTACTGCGCGACCGTGAGCCGTCGCACGGATCCGTTGCGAGCGCGCACCCTGCGTTCGTCTGCCCGCAAGGATTCAGCGATCCACCGCGTGACGGCTTGTCGTTCCTTCGCCTCGGGCTGAAGCTCGTCCTCGGGCGGCATCGTCTCGTCCTTCAATTGCTTGACGACGTGCTTGAGGAGGAACAGCTGCTTGTCTTCCAGCGAGCCGTCGAGAATATCGACTCGCACTCCTGACTTCTTCTTCTTGGCGCCGTGGCAGCCGTAGCAGTACGCCTTCAAGACAGGCTGCACGGTTTTCTGGAACTGAGACTTCAGTTGCGCCGGACTCGGATCCGACGATCCCACGTCCTCCGCGTGGCCGAGGACGCTGAAAGCGAGCAGAGAGGCGACGAGCAACGATCGGTGGGCGCACGGCGCCTTCATTCCTTCACTTGCCGTCCTTCAGCCCGGTCAGATACGCGAGCAAGTCGCGCAGCTCGGCTGGGGTCTTGATCAGCCCTTCGGGCATCGGCGAGCGATTCTGGATCTCGCGCGAGAGGATGCTGTCCTTCTTGATGGTTCGCCGAACGGCAGCGGGAAGCAGAAGCTCGATCTGGGCCCCCGTCTCGCCGATCACGAGTCCAGCCGTGGCCTCGCCGTCCTTCTTCACCACCATCGTCCACTTGAAGATGGGCGAGACGGTCTTGTTCGGCGTGATGACCGCTTCGACGAGGTACGGTACTTTGAAGCGGCTTCCCACCTCGATGAGCGCCGGGCCACCGCCACCACTGTCGCCCGCGTTCGCCGCGTGGCAGACGGCGCAGCCACGCTCGGTGAAAAGGCTCGCACCTCGCTCTGCGTCGCCCCTGGTGACTTCCTTCCTCCAATCGAGCTTGGCGAACGCCGGGGGAAGCTCGGTGATGCCGGTGCTCGTGGCTCCCTCGAGCGGCTTGCGGTTCGCCCCGTCGTCCACGCGCAGACCGAGCACCGTGGCGTAACGAGCTTTCGTGCTCGGCTCCTCGAGCTGCTTGATAAAGAACGCGGCTTGCTTCGCGTGATTCCTGATCGGGTCGTCGAGACGACGCTCGAGCAAAGCAAAGAGCTTCTCGTCCTCCGGGGACTTGACCGCTTTCGCCCAGGCTTCGGCCATGGTGAAGTTCCCGGACCTGATCGCCAAGGTCTCGCCGACGAGCGCCGTGACGCTGACCATCGGACTGAGTGGCCAGTCTTCGGGAACGGGGCCCGAGAACGGCGGGACGGTCAGTCGCTCTCCGATCACGAGAATGCCGATGAGTCGATCGGCCGAAACACCGGACTCGCAGAGCTTCTGGATCTGCGACACGGTCAGCCTCGCGGCGAGAAGCTGCACGGCGGCCTGTCGAAGAAGACGGTCGTCACTCCGGGCGAGTTCCATCACCCGCGGAATCGACCCCGTCTTGCCGAATCGCTCCTTCAAAGCCACCAGAGCGGCGTGAAGGACCTGCGGATTCGAGTCGTGAAGAGCCTTCTCGAAGATCGAGCTCTTCGGCGAAGCCGCGAACTTCGCCAGGGCGCGCAGCGCCTGAAGCCGCGTCCCGGCGTTCGCCGAAGAAGCCAGCCCTTCGATGACCTCGAGCTCGTCGGCGTCGGAGCCTGCCGCGGAGGCCAGCCAGAGCAAGTGAGGGTGCATCGCCCCGTCGACAGCCACATCTCGGATTCGCCTGGCCGCTTCCCGGGTCGCGACCTTCCCACGCCGCGTGAGCTCGATATGAGCGCGATAACGTCGACTCCACGACTCGTCTGCCAGCTCCGAGAAGAGCTTCCCCAGCGTCGCGGTGGTCTCCTCGTAGGCATCGAAAGGCGCGTGAGCGGCGTCGTCGGCACGAGTGATCATCACGATGTCACTGCGATACATCGGCGACGCTTCGTTGCCCTTCATGTAGCAGATGCTCGTGAAGATGCGGCCACCTCGCCCCACGGTCACCCCTACCGGGCGCGCGGTCGGCGGGCCGTCAAGAAACTCCTCCAGCTCGACCTTGAACGACGCACCGTGTGGACGAAGCGGATATCGCTCGAGCTTTCCCCTGCCCCACTCCGCGACGTAAAGGCTGTGGCGGCAGGCTTCGGGAAGAAACGTATCGTCATAATACGCCATGCCCGTCGGTACGTAACGACCGACGTCGGGATGCATGGTGTCGAGCAAATCGGCACGCCAAGGCGTCTTCTCCGGCGACCATCCGCGCGGCCAGGACCAATACGCGCCTCGCGTGGCGTGGAGGACTCGACCCGGGATAAAGTCCTTGGGTCGCGATTCATGATCGTTGTCGGTGGTGAAGAGATTCCACGCCCGATCGAAGGCGATGCCGCAGCTGTTGCGAGTCCCGACCGCGATAACGCTGAACTCCTCTCCGTCCGGGCTGATGCGAAACACACCGCCGACACCGGTGACCTTCGTCCCCTTGGTTCCGTGGTGATAGGTCCAGTGCATCCAGTGGTCCCAAGTACCGCTCGACGCAATCCCGTACGACAGGATCTGATCGCCGTTCGAGAAATAGAGATCGCCGCCCGGGCCGACCACCAGAGCATGAATCCCCTGGTGCATGTCCCAGCCCTTCATCTGCGGCAGTCCCCAGACGAGGCGCTTCGCGACGACGCCCTTGCGTTTCTTGACCGCGTCCTCCAGGAGGTAGATCGCCGTGTGTGTGGAGACGTACAGATCATCGCCGCGAATGACGATGTCGTAGACCCACGCGTCCTTCGGGAAACGAAAGAGCAACTGGCGCGGCTGATAGAGCCCTCCCGCCTTCGGCTCGTACACGAACAGCGCTTCCCGGCAGCCGGCGAACAAGCGCCCCGCGCTATCGAGCTGCAGACCGAGAAACGATTCGCGCTCATCGCTATCGATCACCACGGACTTCAATCCGGGCACGGCGATCGTGAACGAGCTCGATCGATCATCAGTGAGCGCCGTCGACTCCTGAGCTCGAGCCGGGAACGAAAGAAGCAGGAGGCAGAAGAAGAAGCTGGGAGTCCGGGTGGCCATCTGGAACGGTAGGCGGAAGCAGTTCGTCAACATGGTCACGACAGAAGTCCCGGAATCACCCTGGCACCTTCGACACCCGTGAGCCGCAAGTCGAGGCCCTGGTGCTTGACGGAGAAACGCTCGTGGTCGATTCCGAGGCAATGAAGAACGCTCGCGTTGAGATCGTTGATATGGACCGGATTCGACGCGACATTATAGCAGTGGTCATCGGTCTGACCGTAGTCGATTCCCGGCTTGAATCCACCACCTGCGACGCAGGTAGTGAAGCAACGACCGTGGTGATCGCGACCGTATTGATCCTGCGTGATGTCGCCCTGCCCGTAAATCGTCCGGCCGAACTCACCACCGAAGATAACGATGGTATCTTCGAATAGACCTCGCTGCTTGAGATCCTTGATCAAAGCCGTCGTGGGCTGGTCAACGCCTCGGGTGTTGATCCGGATATCCTTCGGCAGAGTCCCGTGCTGATCCCAACCGCGGTGAAAGAGCTGGACGAAGGGAACGCCCCGCTCGGCGAGCCGACGTGCGAGGATGCAGTTCGCGGCGAACGATCCCTTCTTCTTCGCGTCCGGTCCGTACATCTCGAAGGTCGACTCGGGCTCGTCGCTCGGATCCATCAGCTCCGGCACGGACATCTGCATGCGAAACGCCATCTCGTACTGCGCGATGCGCGCCTCGATCTCCGGGTCTCCGGTACGTGAGAACTTCTCCTCGTTGAGAGAAGCGATTCCGTCGAGCATTCGACGACGCAGGCGCCGATCGAGACCGTCCGGGTTCGAAAGATAGAGCACCGGATCTCCGATGTTCCGAAACTGCACGCCTTGATGTCTCGACGGCAAGCAGCCACTCCCCCACAGTCGCGTGTACAGCGCCTGGCCCGGCGCCCAGCCGACCGACGTCATCACGACGTACGCCGGAAAATCGCGATTCGCGCTTCCGAGCCCGTAACTCACCCACGACCCGAAGCTCGGTCGTCCGTGCTGCTGAATGCCCGTGTTGATGTACGTGATCGCGGGGTCATGATTGATCGCCTCGGTGTGCATCGATCGGATAATCGTCAGGTCGTCCACGATCGTCGACATGTACGGGAGCAGATCGGTGTTGATCCAGGTCCCCCGCTCTCCGCGACGCTCGAAGCTGAACTTCGGCGCGACGCAGAGAAACTTGCCCTGGCGACTCGTCATCGTCGTGAGTCGTTGCTCGCCCCGAACGCCGTCCGGAAGCGGCTGGCCGTCGATCTTCCGCAGCACGGGCTTGTAGTCGAAGAGATCGATGTGACTCGGCCCACCCGCCATGAAGAGGTAAATCACCCGCTTCGCACGGGGAGCGAAGTGTGGCAATCCGGGGAGTCCGCCTGATCGCTTCGGATCGGCGAACTCCGCCCGGGCAGCCGCCTGCGCCGAGGGCGTCTCGCCCTCCAGAAGCTTGGCGAACGCAGCGGTTCCCAGCGCGAGGGAATAGCGGGCGAGGAACTTTCGTCGTGTGGATGGACGAACGACCTGGCAACTCATCTCACTCATTCTCTCGTCAGCGTCTCATCGATGTTGAGAATCATGCTCGCGACGATCGTCATCGCGGCGTGATCGATGGAATCGAGCGACTCGTCTCGCTTCGACTCGCCGGTAGAGATCAGCTTGATCGCTGCCTCCTCGTCCGAACGGTATCGCTCTCGGCTGTGAGAGTAAACGCCGTAGAAAACCGCCATCTCCGTCTCGCGGATCTCTCGTGACGTCGCGAGTCGGAATCCGTAAGCGATGCGATCCTTCCCTGTCGCCCCGCCGTCGCGGAGAATCCTCTTGGCGAAGCTCCGTGCAGCCTCGACGAACTGGACATCGTTCAAGGTCACGAGAGCCTGGAGCGGCGTGTTCGTACGCGATCGGCGAACGACACACTTCTCTCGCGTCGGCGCGTCGAAGATCTGCATGTTCGGTGGCGGGCAGGTCCGTCGCCAGTAGGTATAGACGCTCCGGCGGTAGAGCTTGTGGTCGTGGTCTTGCACGAAGAGAGGATCGCCGCCCTGCAAGATCTCGTTCCAGAGCTTCGGCGGCTGGTACGGCTTCACTCCCGGACCGCCCATCGTATCGACGAGAAGCCCACCGACCGCGAGCGCGCTGTCGCGCAGAAACTCCGCCTGGAGCCGAAAACGCGAGCCGCGCGCCAAGCTTCGGTTCCGTGGATCGCGGGTGTACAGCTCGCGAGAGGCCGACGATGACTGGCGATAGGTCGCGGAGGTGACGATCGATCGGAGTGTACGCTTCACGTCCCAGCCGTGATCCCGAAAGTCTGCGGCGAGCCAGTCGAGGAGATCGGGATGACTCGGATACTCCCCTTGCGAGCCGAAGTCACCGGGCGTCGAGACGAGCCCGGCACCGAAGAGCATCTGCCAGTAGCGATTGACGGCGACCCTGGCGGTCAGCGGATTGTCCGATCGAAACAGCCACCTCGCGAGGCCGAGCCGATTGCGCGGCGCGTCCGGGGCCAGCTGTGGAAGGCTCACGGGCAAACCGGGCGTCACCGCATGATCCGTGCGATCGTCGTACTTGCCACGACGCAGGATGTAGGTCGTCCTCGGACGGCTCTGGTCGCCCATCACCATGACGGTCGTCAGCGGCCTGCGAAGCTCCTTCTCCTCCTCCTCGAGCTTTCGCTCGCGGGCGATCAACTTCGGGTACTCGTCGTCGACGTGAGAGACGTAGTACGCAGTGAGCGCCTTCCACGGCTCAGCGCTGTCCGCCGAGTCGGCAGAGGGCTTCGCGAGAACGGACGCGACGGTGTCGCGAAGGAAGAGAGATCGAGCCTCGTCGCCGTCGAGAACACGTGGGAACACCCTCACCTCGTCGATCGTTCCGATCGGGCGAAAGCCCCCCGGACGACTGCCGACTCTGAGCGGCTTGTCGGTGCGAATCGACGCCGCGAGGTTGTTCTGCTCGACGTGGAGCCCCCAGGACTTGCCGTCGACGAGGAGCCGAACACCGGACGCGCTCGACGATCCGTCATACGTGACACAGATGTGCTGCCACCGGTCCCAGTGAATCTCGGGGTCGGATCGAACACGGATCGCACTCGATTTCGTGTCGTGAACGAGCTGAAAGTAGAGCCGCTGATTCGTAAGGTAGTAGAGTTCGTAGCCACGCAGAGTGTCCTCGTCTTCGACGCGCCCGATCAGGCTCCCTTGCGAATCCTTTCCCTTCGCGTCCTTTCGCGGGCGCAACCAGAGGCTCAGCGTAAACGGCTCATCTCGCTCGAAGGCGCCGGCGTCGCCCGCGTCGATGAACGTGTCTCCCCCGTCGACGAATCGCAGCCCACCGAAGCTCTTCGCGGGCTCCCACCGAGCCTTGCCCGCCACAAGAGATCCGCGTGACGATTTTCCTGAACTCTGCGCGCGATCCTCTGCAAACGACCCCTCCGTCTCGTCGAGCGGCAAGTGCAAGCTGACGTCACGAGGATCGAACTTGCCTGCCGGATCCGAGATCCTCTCGCCGATCTCCGCAACCCATCGTCTCAATGCCGGCTCGACCCGCTTCGGGCGAGCGTCGATCAGCGCCGTCACCTCGGCCCGCTTCGCGAGAACGCCGGGGAGCTTCCTGGCCCTTGTCTCGTCGGGAATTTCGACGAGCGGCGGAGCGTTCCGTGCGCCCGACTGTCGACCACGGTCGGCGCTGATATTGAAGAAGGCAAAGAAGCGGTAGTAGTCCTCCTGCGAGATCGGGTCGTACTTGTGGTCGTGACACTGCGCGCACTCGACCGTGAGGCCCAGCCACACCATCGAGGTCGTCTTGACCCGATCGACGGCGTACTCGACGCGGTACTCCTCGTCGATCACCCCGCCTTCATCAGTCGTTCCGTTGTTACGGTTGAAGCCCGAAGCGACCTTCTGAGCCAGCGTCGCATCGTGAATCAAGTCTCCCGCGATCTGCTCGATCGAAAACTCGTCGAAGGGCTTGTTCGCGTTGTAGGCAGCGATCACTCCATCCCGCCACGCCCACATATCGCGGTTGCCGTCGGTGTGACAGACACTGGTGTCTCCGTAGCGTGCGAGATCGAGCCACATCACCGCCATACGCTCGCCATAGCGAGGAGATGTGAGCAATCGATCGACGACTCTCTCGAACGCACGCGGCGAAGTATCGCCGAGAAACGCATCGACCTCTTCGAGAGTCGGCGGGAGACCGGTCAGGTCGAGAGTCACACGACGTATCAGAGTCGTCCGATCCGCCTCGAGCGAAGGGGCGAGCCCTCGACGATCGAGTGATGCGAGAACGAATCGATCGATCACGTTTCGCGGCCACGTCTTGTTCGCGTCGGCGGGAAGAGGATCGGCCTTCGGGGGAAGAAACGACCAGTGACGAGACCACTGCGCCCCCTGCTCGATCCAACGCGTCAGCGTCGCGATCTCCTCCGCCGTGAGCTCCTTGTTGGAATCCGGGGGCGGCATACGATCGGTCGCGTCCTCGCTCGTGATGCGCGCGACGAGCTCACTCTTCCGCGCCTCGCCAGGAACGATGGCGACCTTCTTCGCGACGTCCTCCTGATCCAATCGCAATTCGCTCTCTCGATTCTTCCGGTCAGGGCCGTGGCACTGAAAGCACCTGTCCGACAGGATCGGCCGGATGTCGCGATCGAATCGAAGGGCGGATTCGTCGGAGCCGAAGAACTCACGTGACACTCCGAGCCAGAGAATCACGAGACACGCGGAAACGGACGGAATCGAGGCGGCCGTACGAAGCATCGACCATTCCCTCGGGGTTCTTCGGATCATCCCGAGATTTTCGGCGATCGGGGCAACGGGATCAATACGCTCGATCCCACGTCTGTCCGTTGAATCGCGAGAAGCGGGTCGTGCTTGCGCTCCTTGACCGTGACTATCTCGACGGGTTGAAATGGGCGCTCGAAAGATCCGTTTCCTTTTTGAGGACGTTGACCGATACGGATCGACTCGCAGCCCGTCATCACACGCATGCCTTCAAGCCGACTCGGCCTTCTGGCCATCTCAGTTGTCAGTGCTTCCGTGACGCCGACGTCGAACCGCGCAGAAGCGTCGGAGCGAGCGAACGAGAGCTGGTGGTCGCTACAACCGCTCAACGAATCGATCGGCGTGCCTCAGGTATCAGGTTCCGAGGCACAACGATGGGCTCGCAACGAGATCGACTCGTTCGTTCGACGTCGCCTCTCCGAGCGAGGACTCGAACCGTCCCCCGCTGCCGAACCGCGCACGCTCGTGCGACGGTTGTTCGTCGATCTGCTCGGCCTACCACCCGACCCGGAGCAAGTTCGAGCCTTCGAGAAGGAGCCGTCCCGCGCGGCCTACGAGGAGCTCGTCGACGATTTGCTCACGTCGCCCCACCACGGTGAGCGCTGGGCGCGTCACTGGCTCGATGTCGTTCGCTACGGCGAGAGCGATGGCTTCGAGCGCAATCGACTGCGCGGGAACGCCTGGCACTATCGCGACTGGGTGATCCGTGCGCTGAATCGCGACATGCCCTACGACGAGTTCGTGCGCAAACAGATCTCGGGCGACCTCACGCATCCGGGGGCAGGGGGAACCGCCGCGGTCGGCTTTCTCGTCGCGGGTGTCCACAACACCGTCGTCGGATCGAGTCAGGAAATGAAGCTGCTTGCGCGCCAGGACGAGCTCGAGGAGATCGCCGGCGCGATCGGTCAGACCTTCCTCGGTCTCACCGTCAACTGCGCGCGTTGTCACGACCACAAGTACGATCCGATTCCGACGAAGGACTACTACCGACTCATCTCCGCGATCGATGGCGTGCGCCATGGAAATCGTGAGGTCCTGGTCGAGGATCGTGCGAAGGAGATCGCCGAGCTGGACGCTCGGATTTCGGACCTGGGCGATTCGTTGGCGACTCTGGACCGGGCCGCGGTGGACTCGATCCGGGCGAAGAGAGAGTCGGAGCCCGAGCCGACGCAACAGGCCCTTCCCGAAGCCCTGGCCGTCTGGGCCTTCGATCGAGACTACCGCGATGCGAAGGGCTCGATCGAGAGCTCGCCCTCGGGACGTCCGCGTCTTGAAAACGGCGCCCTGGTACTCGATGGAAAGTCATTCGTGAAGTCCGTCCCGCTGAAACAGGACCTCGGCGAGAAGACGCTGGTCGCGACGGTGGTCCTCGACAATCTCGGTCAACGCGGCGGCGGGGTCATCACCGTCGCGGGGAAGGACGGATTCGACTCGATCGTTTTCGGCGAGCGAGATCCGAAGCGCTGGATGGCAGGAAGCGAAGGGTTCCGGCGAACGAAGCCGTTCGGTGGCGCCGAGGAGACGGTCGCGGACAAGGAGCCCGTCCAGATCGCCATCACGTACGCGAAGGATGGCACGATCACCGGCTATCGCAACGGACAGCCCCACGGCAAGCCCTACAAGACCGGCCTGCGCCAGTTCAAAGCGGGAGACGCACACGTCATCTTCGGACTTCGCCACGAGCCTGCGGGCGGGAACCAGTTCCTCACGGGCAAGGTGCTCGAATCCCGCCTCTTCGATCGCGCCTTGCTGCCGGACGAAGTCGCCGCCCTCGCCGGGGTCGAGAGCGACTTCGTATCGGAGGCCGACCTTCTCGCATCCCTGAAACCCGAGGAGAAGGAACGCCGTGCGAATCTACAGGAGGAGATCAGGACGAGCCGAGATCGCCGACAGAAGATCGCGTCGGGTCAGAAGCGAAAGATCTACACGGTGTCTCCTGGCGCACCTGGCGTGATGCGCGTCCATGTTCGCGGAAGCGTGAAGGACTACGGTGAAGAGGTCACACCTGGCGGAATCCAGGCAGTCCCCGGAGTCAACGCCGAGTTCTCCTTGGCGAAGAACGCGCCGGATCGAGAGCGTCGAATCAAGCTTGCCGAGTGGATCGGCTCGCCGAACAATCCGCTCCTCGCACGCGTCATGGTCAATCGCGTCTGGCACTATCACTTCGGTCGGGGCCTGGTGAAGACGCCGAGCGATCTCGGCTGGAACGGCGGGCAGCCGAGTCATCCCGAGTTGCTCGATTGGCTCTCCGTGAAGTTTCGCGACAGCGGCTTCCGACTGAAGGCTCTCCACCGCATGATCGTGCTCTCGGCGACCTATCGCCAATCGTCCCGCAAAGACGCAGCGGCCTTCGCGAAAGACGCTCACAACCGTTGGCTGTGGCGCCACTCACCTCGCCGTGTCGAAGCCGAGGTCCTGCGCGACTCGATTCTCAGCGTCGCTGGCGTACTCGATCGAAGAGCAGGCGGTCCGGGCTTCAAGGACTTCACGGTCAAAGAGTCAGGCACGGCGTTCTACTTCCCGATCGATCGCGAAGACGCTGCCTTCAACCGGCGCACGGTGTACCGCTTCAATCCGCGTGGTGAGCGCAGCGCCGTGCTCGACACATTCGATTGCCCGGATCCGGCAGCTGCGGCACCCACGCGCGGCGTCACGACGACACCCCTGCAAGCTCTCAGCCTGATGAACAACCCGTTCGTTCTTCGCATGGCCGGCCACTTCGCCAAACGACTCCAAGCGGAGGCAGGCAACGAGCTGGAGGCGCAGATCCGACGCGCCTGGGAGCTGGCTTTCTTCCGCCTTCCGGACGCCGAAGAGGAACGAGCCTCTCGCAAACTCGCGGAGGCACACGGGTTCGAGTCCCTCTGCCGCGCTCTGTGGAACAGTAACGAATGGGTCTATGTCGAGTAAGCGATCCCCCATGCCCACGAACCCACCAAGCTCCTTGATCGATCGCCGTCGGTTTCTCGACTGGGGCGCCCAGGGCGTTGGCGCGACCGCGGCACTGAGTCTCCTTCAAGGATCTCTTCCGGGTCAAACCCTCCCGCAGTTCGCGCCGCACGCTCGACGTGTCGTGCAGATTTCGCTGCCCGGAGGATTGAGTCACCTCGACTCGTTCGACCCCAAGCCCGAGCTCGAGAAGCTCCACGGCAAGAAGTTCTCCTCCGAGGAGAAACCCGACATCTTCTTCGGGAAGGTCGGGCTCTTTCGAAAAGCCGACTGGGGCTTCAAGCCGCGTGGACGGAGCGGAATCGAAGTCTCCGATCTCTTTCCCCATCTCGCCTCGATCGCCGACGAGCTGACAGTCATCCGGTCGCTCGTCACGAATTCAGCGAATCACACTCCGGCGTGCTTCTTCGTCAACACGGGTTTCGAGTTCAACGGCTATCCCTCGCTCGGGAGCTGGGTGTCCTACGGGCTCGGAAACGAATCGGACGACTTGCCGACCTACGTCGTGCTCCCCGACAGATCAGGCCGCCCTTCCGGAGGAGCCGCGAACTGGTCGAGCGCGTTCTTGCCGGCGCTTCACCAAGGCGTCGAGTTTCGCCATGGCGACAAGCCGGTTCGGGATCTCCATCCACCAGCCGACGTTTCGAGAAGCGCCGACGCCGGTGTTCGCGAGTTTCTTCGCGAAGTCAACACGAAGCACCACGCTCGCGTGGGTGGCGACGACCTCCTCACCGATCGCATGCGTAGCTACGAACTCGCGGCGCGCATGCAGCTCGCGGTTCCCGAGGTCTCGAAGCTCGAAAACGAGCCCGAGTCGGTAACGGACGCTTACGGACTCCACGAAAAATCGACGGAGGAGTTCGCCCGACGCTGCATTCTCGCACGACGACTCTTGGAGCAAGGCGTTCGCTTCGTGCAAATCTACGCCGGGAGCCTCATCCACTGGGATGCCCACGGCGACCTCGTGAAGAACCACGGCAACAACGCCCGTGCGATCGACAAACCGGTCGCCGCACTCGTGCGCGATCTGAAACAACGCGGTATGCTCGACGACACACTCGTCCTGTTCACGACCGAGTTCGGCCGCACTCCCTTCAGCCAGGCCGACGCCGGCAAGGTCGGCTCCGGACGCGATCACAACCGCTACGGCTTCTCCTCCTGGATGGCCGGCGCCGGACTCAAACCAGGATTCACCTACGGTCGCACCGACGAGATCGGTTGGAAGGTCGCCAAGAACCCCGTGACCTGGCACGACTTTCACGCCACCGTGCTGCACTTGCTCGGCCTCGATCACGAACGCCTGACCTTCTATCACAACGGCATCCAGCGCCGACTGACAAACGTTCACGGCAGAGCTCTCCACGAGCTGATCGCCTGAGTCCCGGAGCGCATGCCGGGCTATCCCGTCGTGTCCAGGAACCCCGACGAATCGTGAACCTGCCGCCCACTCGTGATCGCAGGACGACGGTCGAGCCCGATACCATCCGACCGCATGAAGACGATCCCCCGTTGCAGCTCCTGGTTGTGACCCTCGCGGGCTGGCTGAACCATCGCCGACAGAAGCACATCGACTACCTGCTCGAAGAGAATCGCCCTCTCCGTTCTCAGCTCGAGGGCGAGCGACCCTGCCTGACCGCCGACCCATCGGAACGAGCGTGGACAGAGTGCCTGACGCGACGAATCGTCGGGGACTTCCACCGCGTCGGCGGCCGGCGAAGTCCCCCTACCGCCGGGGTCTGGACGCCGGTCGAATCGATGCGCGATACGGAATCGCTCCTACCGCAGCCCGCACCCTCGCGGCAGAAGCACGCGGGCGGCGGCCGGGGCCGAGGGGCAGGAGACAACAGCGCTCAACGACCGCCGGATAATGACTCCCGCTCCGGTCTCGGCGGCGAATTTCCGTCGGAAAAGTCCCGGGTGTCGTGATCGACAGCTCGGCGATTCGTCACTGAAAACGCGCGAGCAGCAAGCCGGCACGCGTCGGCGAGGACTCGTGAACGAGAGGCTGCCGTCTCAGCGCTTCCCGCCGGCCGTTCGGTAGAGCCTCCTCGCCTTCCTTGCAAGCTGCTCATCCTTCGTGGTCTCGAGCACGGCCTTCATGGCGCGTGCGGCGTCGCTCCGCCGCGACCGCACCAGGCGCTCCGCGATGGTCACCGAGGCAACGCAGGCGGCCTCGCGAAGCTCCGGGTCGGAAAAGTGGCGCTCGAGGATCGCCAGCGTCTCCGGTGCAGGGATGCCAGCGTAAGCATGAAGCACGACCTTGCGCTCCTCGGCACTCTTCGCGATCTCCATCGCTTCCCCGCAACGGGCCAGCCGCTCCCCCTTGGGGAAGCCGAGCCGGCGGATGAGGTGGCTCGCGGCTCGCAGCGCGCTGGCGCGCTCGGCAGCGTTCGGGGCCTTGCGCGCAAGGTCGAGCAGGACCCGCACGGCGTCGGGCGTTCGCCACTCTCCAAGGGTTTTCGTGGCGCACTCGCGCACCGTTGCGTCCCGCTCGCCGGCGCGCGCCGCGACCGCCGCAAGCGCCTTGGCGCCGCCGACCGCGTTGAAGACTCCCACGAGCTGACAGGTCTCCTCGGCATCGGTTTCGCGCGTTGCCTCGACGAGAACCGCCGCACAGGCGTCCGCATCCGGCACCGTTGCGCACGCCGTGTGGAGCGCGGCGAGACACGCCTCCGCATCCTCGTCCGATGCAGCCGCGACGAACCGCTTGATCAGGAACGACAGATCTCCGAGTCCCGCGGTCTTGCCGAGAGCCTCGATGGCCGCTCTGCGAACGCGAGGATCACTCCCTTCTGCCGACCGGCGCAACGCTGGAGTCGCCGAACGGACGCGCCGGCGACCGACGATGTCGATGAGGACCGCGCGCTTGCCGGCGTCGCCGGCGTCAAGCTCCGCGACGATGGCACGATCCACACCGTCTCCGACGAGCCTCGACAGCGTCACCAGCGCGGCCTCTCCGGCGCCACCGTTGCCCGTCGCCGCGATGCCGAGCAGGACCGGCACCGCTCTCGCGTCTCCCAGTTGACGCAGCGCGACGACCGCCGCCATGCGGACATCTTCCGGCCCACCGACCGCTTCGAGCACCGCGGGAAGCGCGGCCGAATCTCGACGGTCGCCCAGCGCGCGAATCACGAGCGCCTTCCTTTCGGCAGGTAACTTCTCGAGTGCGCGGACGATGGCCGAGGTCGCATCGCTTCCCGGCAGCTCTCGCGAGACCAGAAGGGCGAGCGAGAAGGATGTGGGGTTCTTCCCCAGTAGCTTGCGGACGAGAATAGGCGTGCCCTCGGCTCCACGCGCAAGGATCGCGCCTCGAAGGCCGGCCATGCGCGTGTGCTTCGGCAGCTTGGCGCGGCGCACTGCGTCATGGAGGGAGACAGCGTCGCCGCGCTCACCCTCGGCCACGAGGCGCTCTGCACACTGCAAGGAAGCATCTCCCGCTGCACGGCGAAGCTTCTCGTTGTCGCTCTTCAGCGCTTCCTTCAGGACCCCAGCCGCCTCGGCTGTGGCGATGCGCCCCACGGCAACGACAGCGGCCGCCGCCACGTCGGCATCGCGACCTCGCAGGAAACCCGTCAAGCGATTCAGCGCTCTGGCATCGCGGCGCACGCCGATCGAGTTGATCACGCCGATCAGCAGCCGCCCATCGAGCTTCGTCATCGCGTCGCGAAGCGCAGTGTCGACGGACGGGTGGGGTATGGGCTCGAGACCGAAGCGGGCGTAGTGGGCAAGCTCCGCACTACCCAGTAGCTTCGCCAGCGCGGGGACGGCGTTCGCGGTGCCGACCACCGCCAGCCGCTGACACGCCTTCGCCCTCTCGAAGACAGGTGCGCCGGAGTTCAACACGGCGACGAGTTCGTCCTCGCTCCGCGCGAGCTTCTCCTGGGCGCTCACCAGTCCGAGTGACGGGACGAACAATGCACACAGGACACAAGACGCGACGGCGACGGCCCTGCTCGCGCGCTCCTGGCGATACATGGTGCTGCTCCTTCGTTTTTCGCGCTACCGTGGACGCGTCCCGATCAGATACGCCAGGGCTCTCGCTTGGCGCGGCGTCGCATGCGATTGGCTTCCGCGTCGCCGATGAACTCATCTTTCGCCGGGTCGAACTTCAGCTTGCGGCCGAGCTGCCAGGCGATGTAGGCCGCGTGACAGGCAACGTGCGACTGCGCAGCGACGCTCGCGTAGCCCCTGGGCTTGGCGCGCGTCTTGAGGCAGTCGAGGAAGTCGCGCACGTGACGCTTCGGGTCAGTACCCCTGTCGGCGATCGGCGGCGCTGCCGCGCGCAGCGACGCCGGGTGAAGCTTCAGCCGGCCGCTGTCACCGGCCTCGACCCAGCCCTCGTCGCCCTCGAAGCGTACGCTGCACGTCCCGAGACCAAGCCAGCCCTTTGTCCGCATGACCAGCTTGATGCCATCGGCGTAGCGTGCGTTGACGCCATCCCCGGCCGGCTCATACTCGACCGGCGCAGCGTCGTCGGCCTTCGCAGCCCACTGGCAGAGGTCCACTGTGTGGGAGCCCCACTCCAGGATACCGCCGCCGTGGAAGTCGAAGAAGCCGCGCCAGCCGCCGCGCACATAGCGCGAGTTATACGGCCGCCACGGGCACGGTCCGAGCCAGCGGTCCCAGTCCACGACATCCTTCGCAGGTTGCGGCTCCGCCGGCAACCAGTCCTGCGACGTCGGCGGGTTGAGCGTGTTGGCGTGGACCGTGTGGATCTTTCCCAGCTTGCCGCTGTGAGCCAGCTCGACAGCGAAGACGAAGTTCGCGACGTTCCGCCTCTGTGTACCGGCCTGGTAGACGCGGCCTTCCCGCCGAATCGTGTCGGAGAGAGCACGACTCTCGGCGATCGTCATCGAGCACGGCTTCTCGCAGTACATGTCCTTTCCCGCCTTCGCGGTCAGGATGGAGGCCATGGTGTGCCAGCGGTCGCCAGTGGCGATGAGCACCGCGTCGAGGTCCGGTCTCTCCAGGAACTCGAAAAGGTCCGCATACATGGCGCAGTCCTTCGTGCCATGGTGCTCGTCCGCTCTGGCCTTGACCGCCTCGCGACGCTCCTTGCGAACATCGCAGATCGCCACGAGCTGTACCTCCTTGTTGTTCAGGAAGTCTCCCAGAACACGCTGGCCGCGCCGGCCGTTGCCGAGCGCGCCCAGGACGATGCGCTCGCTCGGCGCCACCGTGCCGCCCTTGCCGAGTGCCGATCCCGGGACGAAGTACGGCACGGCCAGTGCCGCAGTCGCGCCCTTCAAGACCTGGCGCCGTGTGAGTTTTTTCGATGAACGTGACATGTCGTCTTGACCTCCTCCCCAGAACGATACCACTTTCTGATTCGGTCGCTGGTCGAATTCCAGCGTCGAGATGCTCGCGAGTCGGCGCGAAGCGCTGACTGGTGGACGGCTCAGGGTCGTCCCCGGCGCCGGGGGACGGTAGCCCGGCGAGCTATGCGGTCGGGACGCCTGCGCGGGGCTGCCGGAGCTCCTCAAAGGAGCAGCTCGCGCACCACCCTTCCGTGGACATCCGTCAGGCGAACATCCCGCCCGCCGAAACGGAAGGTCAGTCGACGGTGATCGAGCCCGAGCTGATGGAGGATCGTCGCGTGGATGTCATGGACGGTCAGCGGGTTCTCGACAACGGCGTTGCCGAACTCATCGGTCGCTCCGAAGGCGCTGCCGCCACGAAAGCCTCCTCCTGCGAGGAACACGCTGTAGCCGTTGACATGGTGATCTCGACCGACGTCCTTGGTGATTCTCGGCGTGTGCGGAGTGCGGCCCATCTCTCCCGCCCACAGGACGATCGTCTCGTCGAGCAGACCACGCTGTTTCAGATCGATGATCAGAGCGGCGACTGCCTGCTCTGTGATCATGGCGTTCTCGGCGTGACGTGCCTTCAACTTGCTGTGCTGGTCCCACGGCGAGTTGTTGGAGTGTGTCAGCGGACAGGTGATCTCGACGAAACGGACACCCCTCTCGATGAGACGACGCGCCCGCAAGCACTGGAGCGAATAGTAACGTTTGAAGTCGTTCTCGCTGTCGACTCCATAGAGCTTCCGGATGCTCGCCGGTTCGCCGTCAATACTGCCGACTTCCGGCACGGCCGTCTGCAAACGGAAGGCGGTTTCGTAGTTGCTTATCGCCGACTCGATCAGGCCGCTGGAATCGTTCTTTCGAGCGAACTCGCCGTCCTGCCGGCGCAGGAGCTCCAGCTTCCGGCGCTGGATCGCTTTCGTGTCACCCGGAATGATGTTGTCGACGGGATCTCCACGCGCCCTGAGTTTCATCGCGCCGTACGTCGCCGGAAGGAAGGAGCTCGCGAAGTTCTCGAAACCTCCGTTCGGAATCCAGTCATTGTTGAGCAGGACGTAGCCGGGCAGGTTCGCGCTCTCGGTTCCGAGACCGTACGAGATCCAGGAACCGACGCTGGGCGCGCGGCCAGTCTCTCTTCCGGTGTGGAGGAGCAGATTCTGCTGGCCGTGAAGCGGTTGCTTCCCGACCAGGGAACGAGCGACGCAAAGGTCGTCGGCCAGTCCCGCAAAATGAGGAAACAGATCGCTCACCCAGAGCCCGCTCTGCCCGCGGCGTTCGAACCCCCAGGGGCTGCCGAGCCACACGCGATTGGCGGAACTCTGCGACAACGTCGACACCGCGCCTTCCCCGATCGGCTTGCCCTCGTGTTTCGCCAGCATCGGTTTGTAGTCGAACGAATCGACGTGGCTCGGACCGCCATCCATGAAGCAGAAGATGACGTGCTTCGCGCGCGACTGATGATGCGGTTTCTGAAGCGGCTTATCCGGGCCCGCGTAGGCGCGATCTGCCATGAGGCCGGCGAGAGCCATCAGGCCGAAGCCGTTCGAGGCGCTGGCGAGAAACTCGCGGCGCGTTCTCACGGGCGGCCGGAATCCGTGGCAACGGGAAGGGCGACCTGGTCGTGTCACGGCGCGTGAATTACTCCGTGTAAATGAACTGCTTCGTATTGTAGACCGCGTGGGCGACGTCTTTCCAGACGGCGACGCTGTCCATCAGAGCCTCTTCGGCGACCTCACGGGCCATCGCGAAATCAGCAATCGCCGCACACCACCACTTCACCTCGCTCGCCGTCGGCTCTCTGGCGAAAGCAGCGCGGAACATGAGCGTCACTCGCTCGACACGATCGGCGCCGCCCCCGGCGATCAAGCTCCGTGACCAGCGTTCGGCCTGACCGCTCACAAAAGGATTGTTCAGCAGTGCAAGCGACTGGGCAACGGTGCTCGTGACGTCCCGCTTGCCGGTGGGAATCTTCGGCTCGGGCTGGTTGAACGTCGCGAGAAAACGCGGCGGCTCCATGATCGTGATCCTGGTGTAAATCGATCGTCGGCCGTTGCCGTCGAGCGGCCCGGCAAAGAGTCGCTTCTGGGGGTCTTCGTTCCGGCGGTACGGGTTGACCGGCGCCCCGTAAAGCCGGGCGTCGAGGCGCCCCGATGTCGCGAGCATGGCGTCCCGAATCGCCTCTGCCTCGAGGCGCCGCAGCGGATAGTGGTGGAGCAGGCGATTGTCCGGGTCGACCGTGCGCGCTCCCTCTGTTGTCCGGTTCGATTGCCGCCACGTCTTCGTGAGCACGAGTTTGCGGACGAGACTCTTGACCGACCAGCCTTCCTCCATGAAACGAGTCGCCAGATAGTCGAGGAGCTCGTGATGCGCGGGACGATCACCGAGGCGGCCGAAGTTATTCGGCGTCGAGACGAGCCCCGTTCCGAAGAGCCAGTGCCAGATACGGTTGACGAACACGCGAGCCGTGAGTGGGTTCTCGGGATCGGCGACGAACTCCGCCAGCTCTCGTCGACCGCTACCATGGACTCTCACCCCGTCCCGGGATCCGGTCAACGCTCGGAGGTAACCGCGGGGAACGGGATCACCCAGCTCACGGTACTCGCCGCGAATATTGAGTCGATAGTCGTGGCCCGGGTCGATGTCCACCATGCCGTTGACGGTCCAGGGAGCCGCCAGCTCTTTCTCGACCCTTCGATAGCGATCCACCAGCGCGGTGATTCTCGGCTCTAGAGCAGCGTCCCGGCGGTTCGTGAGCACTCCCCCCCGGGTCATCCAGTTGATCAGCCGTACGTCGTCTTGCGTCGACCTGTCCGTGGCCCAGGCTTGCAGGGCAGTCTGGAACCAACGCGAGTACCTTCCCGCAGCTTCCTCGAGCGTGGCTGGAGCAGCCCCCTCGAAAAGCCGCGAGAAGCGTGCCAGCTCGTCCTTCGGCGTGAACGGAGCCTCGTGCAACGCCACCCGGGTCAGACCGAACCAGCTCCTGGGATCGGCGATCTGCTCGTCGCTGCACTCGCCTCCGAGGCCGACACGCGGCGGGAAGTTCGGGTTGCTCGACTTCGTCGCGAACTCGATGTAGACATGACGGCCCTTCTCCTCCGGCAGCGTCGAAAGCCGCGTCCAGCCCTGATCCTCGCGCGCCAGATACCGCTGACGCTCGGTGAGGAACGCGTTGTCGACGACGGTGCGGTAAGCGGCGAAATCTCCGCCACTGTGCTCGAAGCTGATCGCCCCTTTCTTGAAGCCCGTGAGAATGGGCGTGCGTACGACGCCGTTCAGCCGCGGTGAGAGAGCGTCTGTAAAGAGCCCGCCAGGGAGAAGACGACCGACCACCGCGTCTCCATCGAGGGCGACCGTGAAATCGCCGCAGTCGACGGTCTCGCGCAGACCGACGCCCCCCACGAACCAACCGTCGGGAATACCATCGCGAAAGTCGATGGCCATGTCAAAGTGAGCAGCGTTGTCGGTGGTGCGCTTGCGTGCCTCTTCCGTGTAAGTGGACGCGACGCGTCGCCAGGTCTCGGCGACCGAGCCACCGTTGCGGACGGCGGAAGCGACCTTGATCCACGCGTGCAGTGGGTCCTCGAGGGCGGGTTCATTCTCGAAGCGCACCGCGAGCAAGTCCTTCCAGCGACTACGCGCTGTGGCCCCTGAGGCTGTCACCGGGGCGGCGTTCTCTTGCGCGGCCGGAGCTTCTGTCAGCTTCAGGGCTTCCGTCACCTCGAGCATCTCCGGCAGGAACCGCCTCGCGTCCGCCTGCCAGAGCGCTCCGAGGATCGGGCGCAGCTGCGTTTTCAGGCTCTTCAGCCTCGCCAGAACGGCCGCATTTCGCTCCGGCAGATCGACGGTGTTACTCACCCAGCGCGAGCTCATGAACACCCCGGCGAGAGCGTAGTACTCGCTCTGTGTAATCGGGTCGAACTTGTGATGGTGGCATCGGGCGCAAGAAACGGTCAACGCCTGAAACGCACTCGAGAACGCGTCGATCTTGTTGTCGAGCATCTCCTGGTGGACACCCTCGAACTCGGCACTGTCGCCGTGGCGCTTCTCTCCGAGCTGATAAAACAGTGTGCCGATCCGGGACTCGTTTATGTGCTCGGTGGGATGGACTCGCGGACGCTCGAGGAGATCACCGGCAATCTGCTCGCGGAGGAGCTGATCGAAGGGCACGTCGCGATTGAACGCACGGATCAGATAGTCTCGATAGCGCCACGCTCCCTTCGCGGGGATGTCCCACTCGTACCCGTAAGTGTCGGTGTAACGCACGACGTCCATCCAGTGCCGCGCCCAGCGCTCGCCGAAGTGCGCCGAACGGAGCATGCGATCCACAAGCCGCTCCCACGCCGAGGGCGACGCGTCTGCACGGAACGCATCCACTTCGCTCGGCCGAGGCGGCAAACCCGTGAGCGCAAACGACAGCCTGCGCATGAGCGTCACGCGATCGGCCTCTTCGGCCGGCGCCAGGCCGTTCTCCTCGAGCCGTGACAGAACGAACCGGTCGATCGGTTGATCGGACCAGCCAGCGCCCTTGACGTCCGGTATCCGCGGGTCGACCACCGGCTGGAAGCTCCACCACCTCCGCCGCTCCTCGAAGATCGTCTCCCACCGCATCGTGGCAACCGTGCCCGGCTTCGGCGGTCTGTCCCGCGGGTCCGGAGCACCGAGCTCGATCCACCGGACGAAGTCGCGAACGACCTCGTCCGGAAGTTTCTTGTCGGGCGGCATCTCGAGCGACGCGTACTTGATCGCCTCGACGATGAGACTCGCCCCGACGTCGCCGGGAACGACCGCCGGCCCCGTGTCACCGCCCTGCCGGATCCGGTTCCGACTGTCGAGAAGGAGACCGCCCTTGACTCCCGTCGAGGCCGAGGAGTGACACTTGTAACAACGGCGGACGAGAACAGGCCGGATCTTCTTCTCGAAGAAGTCGATACGGTCGGCGTCTTCGGGGCCTGGCTGGGCGAGCAGGCAGATGGCGGCGACGATCGTTGACACTGCTGCGCTTTCCTTTCCTGGCAGTATTCCACCGGCCCGGCAGAGAAAAGCCAACGAACGCGTAAGGGGTCCTGGAGGCGTTGTTGGGCGATCGCCGGGGACACACCCATCCTACTCGATTCTCGTTCAGTTGTGAGCCCGGGCCGATGGGCCGAGAGGGTAAGAAGAACCAGGGTAGCAGCCTGACGGGGCGAAACCCGAGGTGGTCGCCGCGGAACGACGGGTGGTTGAAGTCGCGGTAGGCCCGGCGACAGTCCCCGGCGTTGTCACTCCAGCCGCCGCCCCGGTGGACCCGGCTCCCGGAGCCCGCAGTGACAGTGCAAGCGTTGTCACGGTCGCGCGACGCCGCCTCCCGCACTCTGGGTTCCACGCACCGGAGTCGGGATCGAACACGACGGCGATCCCGCAGCGTGGGCGACGGTGTTCCCGGCGGAAGAGTCCCGGAAGTGGTGACGCGGACCAGGGTGAGCGCCGACGGTCCGATCGGCAACAAGTGACAGCCCGTGCTGAAGTGTCAGTTCCGCTCGGCGTACCAGCCCGTAGGGTCAAGAAACTCTTACTGCCTCCCGGTGATCGAGCCCCGGGATTCCACCGAGCCGCTTGCTGCAGCGAATCGGCCCGCTGCCGGTCTCGGACTCTCGAGCAGGAAAGAGCAGCACGTTGTCTTTCCCTCGACGGTCCCGCTTGCGGTGAAGATTCCCCACGTAAGAGTTCAGCACTCGCTGCAGCGACACCTCGTCGGAGACCTCCGCCGCGTCAAGGGCACGCCGAGGTTCCTTGCGCGGGGGTCTGGACACCGGTCGAATCGATGCACCATACGGGGTCACGGAACGAGCCGTCCGTCATCGAAGGGAAATCAGCCGGTGATCTTCTCCAGCAGTCCCGTCGTCTGCAGGACCGACATCGTGCCCAGCGAGAAGTAGAACAGACCGGCGAAGACGAGTGCCAGACGAATCAGGAAGTGCGGCCTCAGCGCAGGAGGCAGCAGCGTCGTGTTGATCCTCAGCGTGTGCCAGCAGCTGACACCGAGAGCGATGTTGAAGAACATCGTCGCGTACGTGATCAGGGAACCCGGGTCCAGGGACAGCATGATGATGCCGAAGACCGAGTACCCGAGCAGCACGCGGAGATAGACTTTCTTGATCTGCCTGGGATCCATCTGCCTCAACCTGGCGCTGCTGGTCCAGAAGACATCGACCCAGCGACGGATGATGCCGTCCGCCGACGCGGACATCGTGGGAGCCAGAACCAGAAACCCACAGAAAATCGTCATGAACCAGCAGAACTGACCGAGCCCCACACCCGACTGGGCCGACACGGTGTCCTGGACGCCCTCGGCAGTCATCACGGCCATCGTCCAGTTGTTGTCCACCTGCGTGTCGGCAGGCTGGAGGAACTGGATCGAAAGCATCGCGGGCAGCGCCAGCCCGATGAAACAGGTCGGCAACCAGACCGCCAGCTGATCGCGGGTAACGTGCTTGTACCATGCCCGCCAGCGAGGTAGCGATTCGTCGTTCACCTCGAAGACTGTCCCGACGTGAGACAGTTCGATGTCGTGGCCGCCGATCGCGCTGGGAATTGCGCCGACGTGGTGTCCCATGCCCCAACCCTGATCGCGGGTGTAGTTGCTGACCGGTGTGTTCGAGAGACCTCCCGACCCGGCAATTGCCGCCAGGGCCGCGATGAAGGCGATCATCGTGAAGTCGATGTCAGGAAATCCCTGGCCACCGAGAAGCGAGGTGAAGATGTTCTGCACGTTTTCACCCCGGATCACCTCGGTGGCATCGGCCGCGGGCTTGATGGGGACGGTCCCGATCTTGAAGAAACCGGTCGTGATCTCGACCCATGTGTCCCACTTCGAATACATGAGGGCCAGGAACAACAGGAACCCGAAGACGACGACCAGCTTGAAGGTCATCACGGCCTTCAGCGATCGGTAAATCTTGCCCCCGAACAGGAGCGGGATCAGCGCCCCGATGAAAATGGCGTACGCCAGTCCCTTCATCAGCCAGAAATCACCCGTCACATTCACGGGGTCGGGAATCACCCCTCCCTTCAGGAGCGTCGCCACGGGCGTGGCGGCGTTGGCGGCGAGGTAGGGAAAGACCGAGCCAAAATCAAGCAGCAGGTAGGCGACGATCCAGAAACGAGGTCCGGGCATCGTACGGAACTTGCCGGTGAAGATCGGTTCGCCGGTGTAGAGCGTGTAGCGGCTGATCTCGATGTTGTAGATCACCTGTCCGAGCACGCTGAGCGTGGCCAGCCACAGCAGGGCACCGCCATAGACGGCAGTGACCTTCGGTCCCATCAGCCACTCGCCGCCACCAATCGCCGACCCGCCCATGATCAGGCCCGGGCCGAGAAGCGCGAACCAGTTCCTCGACGTGAAGACCGGTGCCTTGATCAGCTCGCCGGTGTTCCACCGCGGCATCTCCGGCGAACCGGGGTGTGGCGCTTCGAATGAGCCGGCGGTCGGTTCGGGGGTCACTTCGCCCATGAAACAGGCTCCGTATCGGGACAAGAGAGGGCAGAACGCGACAGGGACAAAGTTCGAGATGCCGGGAAGAATCGCAGACGTGTCGAGGTATTGCAACTGCTCTCCCGGAACGGACCGACTGCTCTGTCGTGACCCCGTGTGGTCAAGAAACTCATGCGGCCTCCCGACGGTAGAACTTCAGGTGTCCACGGAGCCGCTCACCAGAGCGAATCGATCCGTTTCCGGCGTCGGGTTCTCGCGCAGAAAAGAGCATCACGTTGTCCTTGCCCTGGTAATTGCTCTCTCCGTGGAGGTGCTCGACATAGGAGTTCAGCGCTCGTTCCGAGGGCAGTATCCGCGCCACGGAGACGCGGATTCAAGGCGATGGACGGTGACCCGCGATGACACGCAACCTGGTCCCGTTGCAAGCGTTCGAATACTCTGACTCGACGCGCTTCGGCGAGACCGACGGACGATCGATGTACTGAAGTACCGTGACACCGTTGAAGTACGAGACGGCGCGAGGTCGAGTCTGCGATCGCTCCCTCCATCGCCCTCTTTGACGCCACTGTCCGGGAGGACGCACGCGACCGGACGAGGCACGATCGTCTGGATCATCAGCCGCTAGGCTTGCCCCTTCGGGAGTGTCGAGAGGTCGATGCCCGTCAGTCGAAAAACCCCATGTCCTTGGCGCAGGTTTGCACCATGATGCGAGAGTCCCGCGCAAGACTCTTCGCGGCCTGGTTGCCCGGCTCGACGGTCACGAGCTTCGAGGCCCCCTGGCTGGCGAGCCCGAAGTGGTCCATGGCGCGCCGTCGATGTCGCGACGCGCCATCGGAGCCGGGGAGCGATCGACGGACATGCTCGCGTCCCTTCGAGTAGTGCTTGAGCGCGAACGCGAGAAGGTCCTTCGTGCTCGACGGGATCGACTCCTTCGTCGAAATTTCGGCAACCGGCGGCAGCTTGATGACGTCGTCGGCGCCGGTCGAACGGGCCTTCACACCGCTGCGCTTCGTCCCGCTCGGCTTCTTCGCAACGCGACCGAGCGGGTCGTCGCGGCCGCTCGCGCGTTTCCAGAAACGCAGGAGGCGGGTCGCATCGTCGGCGAAGTAGGTCTCGAGGACCCACTCGAACTCGTCGAGCCGGATCGCCTCATCGAGGAACGCGGTGCCCATGTTCTCGACACGATTCGTCTTCGCGAAAAGGGCCAGAGAGAACAGCGACGCGGCCTTGCTGCGCGGGCGGACAGACGCGATCCCCTCGCGCCGGTCTCCCAGCTCCTTGCGCTTTGCAGCGCGCCACTGCGCCGCGCTCAACGTCGTCTCTTTCACGAGAAGACTCGCGCGCACGCGCGCCTCGCCTCCGTAGCTCGGCTGCACCCATACATGGCTGGCATCGCGGCGCAGCACGTGGACGCTTCGCTCGAACGTGCCGTCTTTCGAGCTGCGGAGGACGACTCTCGTGACGTCCGGCGAGGTCGCGAGATGGCTGACGGGTGTTGCCGACGTCAGCGCGTCGAAGAGCCCGACGCGGTAGCGCTCCTTGCGAATCTCCGCCTTGCGATTCCCGCCTCCGGGGAGCGACTCGAGCTTCTTCAACGCGGCCGAGGCAAAAGCGAAGTCCATGTCACGCGTCGCCGCCGTCGCCATCCGCTCCAATGACACCGCGTCGTCCGGAAGGTCGCGCGAACGACGCGTGATTTGCGGCGCGACGCTCCCGGACGATCCGCCGTCACCTCTCCCGACCTTCACCGTGCCGCCGCTCTCGCGCCGCAGTTTCTCGATGACCGCGACGAGGTCGCTCGACGTTGCGGCGTTGCGCTCTATCACGACGTGCCGACCCTCGTAGCGCCATCCCGATCTCAACTCTCGCGCCATCGCGTCGATCAGCTCGGCGACCGAGCAGCCCTCCGCTCGACACCGGAGAGTCGTACCTCGCCGGACGCCCTTCACCGACACGCGTACGTCGAACCAGCGCAGGAGGCTGCCGATCTGCTCGACGGCGAGCGACGGAAGAGAGATCTCGACGCGCTCGGACAGCGCGCGGTACGCCGCCTCCTGGCTCGGACTGAAGCCGACATCGACGTCCCAGACCTCGAACCAGTTGCGCGGATGGCCGAGGCGATTGCGCAGGAAGCGGCCCACGATTCTCACGCGGTGTCCCGCCGGAATCGACCCGATCTTCGTCCGCACGTCGAACGGGTACGCGCGCGACAGGCTGGAGACCGACGCTCCCCAGCCGCTCTTGCCGAGGAAGTGGATGTGTCCTTTCGCGGTCGGCAGCCAGACGAAAAAGTTCACGTTGTGATCGATCTCGCCACGGATCGTCAGCCTGCCCGCCGGCTCCTTGCCGAGCTTCTCCTCGTAGCCGTCGAAGAAGCCATCGACGGCGACCCACTTGCCGCTATTCCGGTCCGGGAACGCCGAGAGCAGCTCCGGTGTGAGCCGGATATCCGGCGGCTTCTCGATGCTCGGCGGCGCGACGAAGCTGGTCGAGGAAGACCTCTTCGCGTGCAGCACATCGAAGGGCTCGAGGAACTTCGCGAACTCGCTCGCGTACGAGAGCATGAAGTTCGCCTTGACGCGCACGTCGCGCCCGGCGCTCTTCCAGACGGGGTGGGCAGTGGCGACCGCGGCGGTCGTCGCCGGCGTCGACCTGAGCCGTCCGCGGATCGGCATCGAAAGCGTGTAGCGCGGCTCGATTCCGCGGAAGAGGTTCAGCGTCGCGCTCTGATCGACCTCGAGGATCATCCTCTCGACGGTCGCGAGCGCGGAGCTCAGCGGTCGCTTGAGGACCTTGCGATCGCGGACCTTCATCAGCACGTCCTTCAGCGTCTGGCGCTCCTTGTCGGTGATGCTGTAGTCGTCGGTG
>CAYMLL010000012.1:0-6136 GCA_964390645.1 uncultured Planctomycetia bacterium
CCTCTTCGAGCTCGCGTCGCACAACCCGCTCGCCGTATTCGCGATGGACGCCGTCGGCGCGGCGCTCGGCTCGATGATCGCGTTCTTCCTGCCCATCGCCTTCGGATTCGACGTCTTCTTCCCGGTAGGAGCGGCGGTCTTCATCGTCACCTGCATCGCCAGCTTCTTCTTCTTCCGTAAGCTACGTCCGATGAGCTCGCGGGCCGACCTCGAACCCACTGCCGAGGACGCGACCCCCACCCCCGACGGGATGCCGGCCTGACGCCTCCTGGAGAACCGGAACTCCACACACAATCGCCCATGACGCCAGCTCGCCCGAACACCGGCCCTCGACGCGGCACGATACACCCATGAGCGCTCCGTTCCGCCGCCCGACTCTCTCCCGACCCCGATACGTGCCCCTCCCGACCCTGGTCGTCATCGCGGTCGCGGGGATCTCCGGATGCTCGGACGCATCGCGTCCGAACATCGATCCGCCACCGCTGACGGCCGACCTCTACGCGTACAGTGTCGCCGTCGCGGAGCGCACGCGCGCCATGGTCCCCACGGACCGCGCCGACGCCATCTTCGGGCTGGCCAGAGCTCACGAGCGATTCGGTCACGAGAAGACCGCGCTGCCCCTGTTCCGGAAGGGCCTGGAGCTCGATCCCGCGAACGCCGCCGCCTACAAGGCGATGGGCCGCTTCTACTCGTTGACCGGACGCAGCGAGCAGGCGATCCAGGCCTACCAGCGGGCGCTACGCCACGACCCGGATCCGGCCGGCCTCTGGACACAGATCGCGCTCGTGCTGATCCACCTCGGAGAGATCGAGGAGGCGCTGGAGACGCTCGAGACCGAGGTTCGCCGCAACACGGCGAGCCCGTTGACGTACTACAACATCGGTCTGGCGCACAAGTCGCTCGAGAACTGGGACGCGGCGGCCGCGGCTTACCGCAAGGCGCTCGATCTCGAGAAGAACATGCGCGAGGCACTCCACGGGCTGGCCGAGGCGCTGCGTCTCAGCGGCAAGGCTGCTGAGGCGAAGCCGATCCTCGCACGCTGGCTCGAGCTCAAGAAGGCGCACGACCGCCACGAACGGGAGCAGAAGGCCGCCAAGTCCGACGCGGCATCACAACGTCGCTTGACCGCGGAAACCTGGTACGACACGGCCGGCGTATTCATCCGGGAGCACAACCGCCTGGCGACTTCGGGCGACGAAGATGACGGCCGCCGCGCGGTCGAATACCGTCGCCAGTGCGTCGCGGCGATCGAGAAGGCTCTCGAGTTCGACCCGACCCACGGCGGTGCCCTGACGCTCCAGCTCGATATCATCGCGAAGACCGGGTCGGCCGACGAGCTTCACGCCGCGCGCATCAACGCCGCGGCCGCGCGGCCGGACGACGTCGATCTGACGATCCGGGTCGCGGGAGACCATCTCGAGCGAGCCCTCGTGTTCAGCCGGAGCGACCAGAAGGCAGCGTTTCACGAAGTCGTCGAGGCCCGTGGACTGCTGGAGAGAGCCGTCGAGAAAGCTCCCCGGCACGGCGTCGCGTGCGGCATGCTCGCCGAGATCTACGTCAAGCACTTCACACGCGACGATCGCCCTCTGGCCACGACCGCGATCCGACTTGCAAGACAGGCTCTCGCTACATTGAAGCCGAGTGCGAGCCTTTACGACGTGCTCGCCGGCGCCCACGTTCACAGCGGCACGCTGCAGGGACGGCAGGACGCGTTCAGGGTGCTCTCGGAGGGCATCGAGCGGGTGCCGCCCGATCAGCGTGCTCACCTCCGGCAACGGGTCAAGCAGCTCGAGAAGAGGTTCCCTGGCGAAAGGCCGTAGCCATGAGACGACAGGCACACAGTCTCGTCACCTCGCTGACGCTCGCCGCCGGGCTCGCCGGCTGGACCGGATGCGACGACGACTCGACACCGGTCGACGGCGCTGGCACGGCTGGCCTCGACTTCGCGTTCACGGAATGCGCCGCCGAGAGGGGGATCTCCTTTCTCCATACCGACGGCAGCTCCGGACAGTACTACATCGTCGAGACTCTCGCCTCGGGAGTCGGCCTCTTCGACTACGACAACGACGGAGACCTCGATCTCTACCTCCTCAACGGACGTGCCTTGCCGCCCGACGCAACCGGCAACACGGCTTCGCGAAACGCTCTCTACGAGAACGACGGCCGGGGCCGCTTCTCCGACGTCACCGGGAGCAAGGGAGTTCCGGGTGTCGGCTTCTCGGTCGGCTGCTGCGTCGGCGATTACGACGGCGACGGCGACCTCGACCTCTACGTTACCGGTTTCGGACACAACGTCCTCTACCGGAACGAGGGAGCCTCGCAGAACTACAGGTTCACCGACACGACGGCCGAAGCGGGGGTCGACGACACTCGCTTCAGCGCCGGCTGTGCCTTCGTCGATCACGACGGCGACGGCGACCTCGACCTCTACGTGTCCAACTACTGCGAGGTCGACTTCGCGTCGTCGAAGCCGTGCCTCAACGGAACGGTCCCCGGATACTGCGCGCCCGGTCAGTACCGGCCGGTGCACGACTCCTTCTTCCGCAACAACGGCGGTGGTCGCTTCAGCGATGTGAGCGAGGAGACCGGGATCGTCACCAACCCGAACGCACCGGTGACAGACCCCGGGCACGGCCCCGGCCCCAAGTGGGGAATGGGAGTCGTAGCCTGCGACTTCGAGGGCGACGGCTGGCCGGACATCTACGTGGCCAACGACGTCAGCGACAACTTCCTGCTGCGAAACACCGGCACTGGCGCCTTCGAGCACGTCGCCCTCGAGCTCGGCGCGGCGGTCAGCACCGACGGCACCGAGCAAGGCAGCATGGGCGTCACCGCCGGTGACTTCGACCGGGACGGCGGCTTCGACCTCCTGGTGACGAACTACCACAAACAGCTCAACGCGCTCTACCACCACGAAGGGGAGGCCGGCTTCGCTGACCAGGCGCTCGGCAAGGGCCTCGGCGAGTCCACGCTCCCGAAGGTCAGCTGGGGCACGAGGCTCTTTGATGCCGACGCGGACGGCTGGCTCGATCTCTTCATCGCCAACGGCCACCTCGAGGACCGCATCCACGAGTACGACGACTCGTCGGAGTACAAGCAGCGAAATCAGCTCTTCCACAACGTCCTGGGCAAGTTCGTCGAGGTCACGGAGCAGGCCGGTGATGGCTTCGGGGAGAAGCTCTCCAGCCGCGGAGCGGCCTTCGGTGACATCGATAACGACGGCGACGTCGACATCGTCGTCTGCAACTCACGCGCCAACGCGTCGCTGCTGATCAACGACCGCGCGAACAAGAACTCGTGGGTGCGGCTGAAGCTCGTCGGCCGAACGAATCGCTTCGCGATCGGCGCACGCGTCGCGATCACCGCCGGAGGGGCGACGCAGACGGGCGAGGTCCGCAGCGGCGGAAGCTACTGTTCGCAGAGCGATCTGCGGCTCTTCTTCGGCCTCGGCGACGCGAAGTCGATCGACTCGATCGAGGTGCGCTGGCCGGGTGGCGAGACGAAGATCTACGAGAACCTCGACGTCAACGTCCAGCACGAGCTCTCCGAGTGACGTGGCACGCATGGGATCGAAGAACCAGAGCCGACACCCGCCGCCGTCGCGTTCACGACTCCGCAGGTCGCTTCCGGTCCTCGCGGGAATCCTCTTCGTCGGCGTCGGCACGGCACTCATCACGCTCGCGATCCTGCGTCCGACAGAGAGGTCCCCGACGACGCAGCGACCGTCTGCAGACTCCTCGAAAGACGCCCCGTCCGAGCCCTCGCGCCCGCCACGGGACCCGCCTGTTCCCGCACCCACCTTCACACCACCGCAGGCGTTTCTCTCACGACTGGACGCTCCTCCCGGGAAGCGCGCGGTCCTGGAGCAGGGAAAGCGCCTCGTCCTCGCGGCCGGTGAGCACTACGCGGCCCGCGAGCGCACCGAGGGCGATCGGAAGATGCTCTCGGGACTGGAGCTCCTCGGCAGCGTGGGCGCCGTCGTGCCCGAGCTGCGCGCGCTCCACGACGAGACGCTCCGCGCGCCTCTGGAGGCCGGTGACGTCACCGAGGTGCAGAAGCGCCTGGGCCTGTGGCTGACGAGCTTTCCCGACGATATCTACGCTCTGCGCCTTCTGGCGGAGAACCGCTGGCTCGCGAAGCGCTGGACGCCCGCATCGGTCGTATGCGACAAGATCCTCCGGACCCGCTCTCACGACGCGCAGATCCTCAAGCTGCTCGCCATCTGCGCCGAGAAGCTGCGACAGTGGGAGCGTGCCGCCACGGCTCTCGAGCGCTACCTCACGCTCGAGCCACAGGACGTCGAGGGACACGCGCTCGCGGCGTCGATCGCCTTCGAGCGCGCCGATCAGACCGTCGGTGTCGCCGCAGCCGAGCGCTGTCTGGAGCTCATCGGCTTTCCCGATCCGTCGTGCTGGGACGGCGAGGGCGGACGCAGGTCGCACGCGCTCGGTACGGCGCTCCGGGTCCTGCACCGCTTCCAGCAGTACGAGCGGCTCGTCGACGTGGCAGGGTTCTATCGCTCGAAGGTGCCGGACTCCCTCGAAGCCCTCGGAGCGGAGGCCGTCGCACGCCTCGAGCTCGGGGACGCCGCCGGTGCCGAGCCTCTGCTCAGGCAGGCGCTCGCCGACCCGAACAACGCCCGCGAGCTCGGCTTCCGGCTCGGCATCTCACTGGCGAAACAGCGCAAGCACCGGGAGGCAGCGAGACAGTTCGCCGGCCTGCTCGAGAAGGACCCGTGGTTCGTCAAGTGCTACTACCAGCTCGGGCTGTCGCTGAGCCGGCTCGGGCGCTCCGCGGACGCCGAGCTGATGTTCGGGCGCTCACGCGAGCTGGCGGACGGCGACCGGGAGATACGCCGAGCGCGCGAACTTGACGGTGTCGGCAAGCAGGTCGACGCCGCCGTGGCGAGAGCGCGCGGGTATTCCCAACGCGAGCAGCTCGTCGAGGCGGAGGCTGCGCTGCGCGAGCCTCGATTGAGGAACGAGCCCGGCGCGCTGCTGGCGCTCTCCGAGCTCTACCTGCGCTGGCTGCGCATCGACGGCGCGCGCGCGACACTGCGCCAGGTCCGGGGCATACTCGGTCCGGAACACCCCGAGGTCGCCGGCAACCTCGCCAGGGCCGACTGGGCCGCGGGCCACCGAGAGAGCGCCGTTCGCCGGCTCGAGGCCCTCTGCCGCGAGCCCGGGACCCGGACGATCTGGCGACTGCAGCTCGCGCGTGCGCTGATCGCGCTCGGGCGACCGGCGCACGCCGTCGACGTGCTGACGCCCTCCCGCAGGAGCGCGGGGGATCGTGAGATCTCGCTCGTTCTGGCACAGGCGCGAATCGCACTCGCGGAGCCGAAGAAGGCGCTGCAGCTCCTCGACTCGATCAGCCGCGGCGACAAGCGCTGGGACCGGTGGCAGATGAGCGCGTGGCTGGCGCGAGCGCAGGCGGAGGCGACCCCGGACGCGACGCACGCGCTGCAGACGCTCGAGACGACGCCGGCTTCCCTGCGAGGCACGCCGGAGGAGATGCGGGCGCGACTCGCCGTGCTCGAGCGGCTCGCGGAGCGAAGCGATGAGCTCGCGAGCGTCCGCGAGGCCGTGGCAACACTCGCCGGGCGCGAATCGACGGTGCTCGCGCTCGAGAAGGAGGTCGCGAGCACCGGCTGGAAGAGCTCGGCCGCGCCGCGCCTCGAGCTGGCGCACGCGTACCGCAAGGTCGGCCGCCGTGCAGAAAGCGCGACGCAGCTGCGGTGGGCTCTCGTCCTGGATCCACGCTCGGTCGAGGCGCTTCGCGCGCTGGCACGGCTGCAGACCTCGCCCGCCGTCGTCTTCGACCTCCTGAGAACGCTGAGACAGCTGGCGCAGGTGGCCCCCGACGACGCCGACACGCGCTCGCGTCTCGCCGATCTCCAGGCTCGCTGGCTCGGCTTCTGACCGCCGGTTGAAGCGGCGCCTCGGATGCGAGAGCGAGTCATCTCGTCCAACTCCGAGACCGTGGAGCTCGGACGATGGGGGGCATCGTCGAGTTCTGGCAACGAGGAGCTCGGGAGAAACAGCCGCGTTGGCGCCGAGTCGACGGCTTCAACGGGCCGTCGGTCGCGAGTCTTCCGTTTCTCCGCAGGCCTGGCCCGGCCCGCCCCCCCCCCACC
>CAYMLL010000012.1:6146-15568 GCA_964390645.1 uncultured Planctomycetia bacterium
GGGGGGGGTTTTTTTTGTCCCCCGCGGGGGGCGGCCCCCGCCCCCCCCGCCACGCAGACGGCGACGATCCCCGGCTCGCCAAGATCCACTTCGACGTCGACAAGGCCGCCGAAGGCCCGGGAGCTCCGACCTGGAGCGTCGACGGCCAGTGACGCGATCTGCCAGGCGCGGCCTCGAACGACAGAAAAACTCGAACCGGCGCGGTCAGACCTGAAACCGGCGCAGCCGGCTCCCCTCGATCTCGAAGAGAACCACGACTCCGTCCGCCGGCACGTCCCGCGCACCGCACCTGCCCGGATCGGCGGGTCTGCGGCGGTCCCGACGACGACGGCCGGTCACGCCGACAAGCCCCCCGAACGCCACCACCGCGCCGGGGAGCTCGAGGCTCCCGAAGGTCCTCCACCCGCTGGCCTGCCCGGGCGAACAACAGCCGGACGAAGGGACGGACGGGTGCCGAGCAGGTCCACTTCCGATCGCCGAACCGACGGCGAGGTCGAGACGCCGTCGAAGCCAGTTTCTTGCGCCCCGTCGAGGACTGCGGTAGGCTAACAGTCGGCCCCGACGGCTCGATCGACCGGCGTAATCGGGACCCGGTCGGCGGCTTCTCGTCAAAAGTGTCTAGCTGACGAGCCCGGAGACGTCGTTCTCCGTATTCAATTCAATGGGTTACAGAAATCGTCGTCGCGTCGAGTGATTCCGCCGGCGGCGACACGAATCGAGTCTCGTTGTCGCAATCCCGTCGGACGGTGTTCTTACTGGCGTCGAGATTCGCTGAAAGCTGGTGTTTGACGATGAAATCGTCCGTTCAAGTTCGTGCTCGCGGTACAGATTTCGGTTTCGCGGCGTGCTTCACGGCTATCGTTGTCGTAGTCAGCGCATCGAGCCTGAAAAGTCAGGAGTGCAGCCGGGTTCTCGTGCCGTTCGACGCGGAGTACGCGTACCTGCGCGGTACGGAGGAGCCCTCCCCCGACGACCTCGGTCTGCCAACACTCGACTGGGCCGATCCCGAATTCGAAGAAGACGAGTGGGACTTCGGCCCGGCCGGCTTCGGCTACGGCGACCGACTGGACCAGATGGGCACCGTGCTCGACGACATGCGGGACAGCTACCCGAGCCTGTACCTGCGATTTCGCTTCGAGCTCGCGGATCCGCAGAGCATCAGCACCATGGCGCTGCGCCTCGACTACGACGACTCCTTCGTCGCGTACATCAACGGTGTGGAGGTCGCGCGACGAGGACTCGATGGCGAGCCCCCGCCATTCGATGAGCTCGGTGGCAGCCACGAGTCGACCGGAAACCTCGAAACCATCATGCTCACGGATGTCAGCATGCTCGACGACGAGAACGTTTTCGCCGTCACCATTCACAACACGACTCTCAACTCGAGCGACCTCGTCTGGATCGCCGAGCTCGTCGCCGACCCTGATACCTGCCCCACGGGCCTGTCCTGCCTTTGGGATGCGTCAACGGGAGAAGTTTCCTTGACCTGGCAGAACGAGATCGCCGCCTACGATCAGATCCAGATCCTGCGCCGCCTCGGGGAAGGTGAGTTCGAGACTCTCGAGGACGACATCGGGGGAGCCCAGACGACGTACATCGATTCCGAGCCGCCCGTGGGTTCCATCAGCTACGGTGTCAAGGCCTTCGACAGCAACTCCGAATGCGACGAGTGCACACCGATGGAGTGCAGCCTGGATATCGTCCGTTGCGACACCCTGGTCTCGCCGGGAGACGAGTGGAACTTCCTGCGCGGTGTCGAGCCGGGTCCGGACCCCGAGTGGGTCGAGGAGGACTTCGACGACTCCGAGTGGGAGACGGGCGCCACCGGTATCGGCTACGGCGACAACGACGACGCCACGCTGGTCGACGACATGCAGAACTCGTACCTGATCGTCTATGCGCGCAAGATCGTCGAGATCGAGGGGCTGGACGACATCCGCGAGGTTCGTGTCAGCGTCCTCATCGACGATGGTTGCGTCGTCCACGTCAACGGTGCGGAGATCGCTCGTTACAACATGCCCGGTATCGTCGGAGATCCCGTCCCCAACGATACCGCCGCCACCACCGCGAACCCCGACGGCGACCAGGCGGACAGTCCGCCGCCGATCGAGTTCGTAATCCCGACCGACGAGCTCGTCGAAGGCGACAACGTTTTCGCCATCAGCGTTCACAACGTCAACCTGGGGAGCTCCGACCTGTCGTTCATTCCGACGATCTGCGCCGTGATCAGCAGCGATGAGCCGCCGCCGCTGCCGGCGACGAGCTTCCGGCGCGGCGACTCGGACAACGACGGCAACGTCGTCCTCACCGACGCGGTCTACATCCTGGCTCATCTGGTCCAGGGAGGTCCCGCTCCCGACTGCCCGGACGCGGCGGACACCGACGACGACGGTCAGCTCGTGCTGACGGACGGCATCCGCCTCCTCAACGCCCTGTTCCAGGGCCAGGTGCCGCTTCCGGCCCCGGGCATGCTCGAGTGCGGCGAGGACTCCACCGACGACGCGCTCGGGAACTGCACTCAGCCCCCCGTGAACTGCGGGTAAGCGGGAGTCAGCGATCGTCCGAGGCGAGGACCCGCCGGAGACCGGCAGAAGTTCCGATCCGGTCCGCCCTGTTCGGGGTCGCGCCTCGCGAGACGCCGCCACTCCGGACCTGGCACGAAGAGAACGGTGTTGCGAACGCAGGCGTGCTTCTGGCGCGTTGAGGGTCGCGGCGGCCGCAGGAACACCGGTCCCGAGCGGAGATGCGGTGACGGAGCACGAGAGAGCCGTGACACATGCGGGCTAGCGCAGCGGCCACACCCACGGGATCGCGACCGATGCCGTGATCCACATCAGGATGTTCAGTGGCAGCCCGATCCGGAGAAAATCGCGGAAACCGTAGCCCCCCGGCCCCATGACGATGGTGTTCGTCTGATAGCCGATCGGCGTCGCAAAGCTCGCGCTCGCGCCGAGGCAGAGCGCCATCAAGAGCGGTTCGTGATTCATGCCGAGGCGCTCGGCGAGCGCCATGGCGATCGGAAAGAGAAGCACGGCGACAGCGTTGTTCGACAGGAATGTCGTCAGCACCGAAGTCAGCAGGTAAAACGCCGACAGGAAGACCTCCGGCGGCGCGTCGCGAAAGAAGCCGACGGCCGCGTCGACAACGACGAAGGCGAGCCCGGTGTCCTCCACTGCGACGCCGAGCGGAATCGCAGCCGCGAGAAGCAGGAGAACCGAAGTGTCGAGAGAGCGCATGGCCTCATCGACGCGGATGCAGCGAGTGACGAGCAGCAAAGCGACGCCGACAATCGCCGTGTGCACCAGTTCGAGCTGCGTGGCGGCGGACAGAAAAACCACCGCTCCAAGCGTCACGACCGCGAGCGGCGCCTTGCGCGTGGAGACCAGCGTTCGATCGACGCCCTCGACGACCAGTGCTGCCTCACTCTCTCTCAGAGCGTTCAGCGCGGCGTTGTCTCCCTGTACCAGAAGGACGTCACCAGCGTGAACGCGCATGCCGCGTATGCGATAGCGATGCTGCTTCCCGTGGCGCTGCACCGCCATGACCTTGACCCCGTAGCGCGCGTTGAGCCGCAATCCGCTGACCGTGCGCGTCTCCCAGGGAGAGTCCGGAAGGACGACCACCTCCGCGAGCTTGAGCTCGATCGTCCGCATCGGGACCCGCACATCATCTTCCACGACCGACGCGAGGTCAGCGCTGGGCTGATCCACGAAGGTGTTGATGTCCTGCGCCTTGCCCTCGATGATCAGCGCGTCCTCGGGCTCCAGAGTCAGATCCTCGGCATCGCGACCGAGCACGATTTCCTCGCTGCGCACCAGCTCCAGCAGCCGCAGCTTCGTCGACTCGAAGACGTCAGCCGCCTTCCTGCCGACGAGCGGCTCTCCCCGCACGACGACCTCGGTGACGAAGAGCGCCTGGCGCTGGAGCTGGATCATCCCCGACAGCGACGAGCGTTCAGGAAGTAGACGCCGCGAGAAGAGCAGCAGGAACGCGGTCCCCACGGCAAAGCAGCTCAGACCGACCGGCGAGAAGTCGAAGACCCCGAATCCGTCGCGAAGCTGCTGTGGCCCGCTCCAGTCGGCCCCGGACTCCTCGGAGTAACGCCGGTAGAGTCCGTCGACGATGATATTGGTACTCGTACCGAACAGCGTGCACGCGCCGCCGAGGATCGAGAAGAAGCTCAACGGGATCATCACCTTCGACGGCTTGATGTCGAGCTTCCGGCACAGGGAGAGCAGCACCGGGACCATCATGATGACGATGGGAGTGTTATTGACGAAGGCGCTCGCCGCAGGGATGACGCAGGCGAGCACGACGAGCAATCGCAGCGGGCTGCCGCGGGACAGCGCGGCGATCCAGCGCGCGAGCACATCCAGCGCGCCGGTACGCGCCAGGGCGCTCGACAGGACGAACATCGCGGCGACGGTGATCGTCGCCTTGTTCGAGAAGCCGCTGAAGACCGCTTCCGGCAGGAGGATTCCGGTCGAGGCGAGAGCGGCGAGCAGGACGATAGACGTCGTCTCGATCGGCAGCCACTGCCCCAGATACAGCACAGCGCCGCAGAAGATGATGCCGACGAGGAGGCATTGATCGATCAACATCGCTATCGGCGCATTGTCGAAGACAAGGTTCGGAAGTTCCATCGACGCGTCGAGCGGTCCACAGCTCAGGCACACTCAACACCCAACCGGCATGGGTTTCAAGGGTTCCCCTCGTTCCCACGGAACGGAAGACAGAACGGGCATGGAACCTTGCGACCGTCAGAGATCGTCCGCTTTCCCTCCGCCGGCCATCGCGATCATCTTTCCAGCTGAATTTCCTGTGGCGCATCGTCCACACCGACGTCGATTTCGATCCGCCGGCTGACGAAGCCCTTCGCCGTGATGCTCAACCGGTGCTTCCCCGGCCCCACCTGAGTGAAGTGGAAGAAACCATCACGATCCGTACGGGCGTTGCGATAGGACGTCGCACGACCGCTACCCCAGGATCGCTCCCAGTAGAGATCGACCCTCGCGACGGCGACGGGCTTACCGTCCGGGTCGACGACGCGCGAGCCGAGCTGCTGAGTGCCCCAGTCGAGAACCAGGTCCATCTCCACGTCCTGGCCCTCCTCCAGGCGCAAACCGCGCAGCGTGAAGCGGGGCGCGGACCGCGTCTGAAAGATGAGATTGCCCGTCGGAACCCCCTCGACGAAGTACTCCCCCTCCGGTCCGCTGGAGAGATGTCGCGGCTTGTTGAGCGCGGATACACTGTTGACCCAGAGGCTGAAGTGCGGGACCGGGTTCCCCTCGACGTCGACGAGGCGGCCGCTCAGCGTGCCTTCTCCCAGCGGCTGGAGCTCCAGATCGACGTAGAGCCCATCCTCGGGAACGACCAGATTCTCCCGGATGAGGTCGCGCCAGGACCCGCTGGGATAGACCCAGACGCGATAGTCGCTCGCGGGTTGCACGCCGGAAATCTCGAAGCGCCCCTGTTCGTCGCTGACGCCGTGACCGCGAACACGTTGACTCGCGGAGTGTACATGAACCGTCTCACCGCTCAGGACGGAACCGTCCGGCCCGACGAGAAACCCGGTCAAGAACGTCGAGGTGTCGCTCGGGGTCAAACCGATGTCGATCTGCCACGCCTCGAGCTGGCGCAGCTCTTCAATCCGCAGCGATCGTCGATCCGTCGAGTAGCCGTCGAGGACGAACTCGACGGTGTAGATCAGCTGGTTCGACCGCAACGAGACATGGAGATCGAAGCTGCCGTTCTCGCGCGTCTTGACCTCCTCCGCGCGGGAGCCGAGCGGGACCACGCGAACCCCCTCGAGCGGCTCCCCGCTGCGTTCGTCCACGACGACCCCGTGAACGGGGATCAGACCCTCCGGCGCGATGACGAAGTCCGCGGACTGCAGGCCAGAGCGCACCACCTGGCGAACGGACGGATAGTCCTTCGTCCTCGTGGTCACCACCTCGTACTCACCCTCGTCCAGGCCGTCGATCTCGTAGCGACCTTCGTCGTCGGTGCGACCGGCGAGTGCATCGCGACTCGCGGGGACCAGACGCAACGTCGAGCTTCCGGTGGCGTAGGCACGAGCCTGAACGACGAGCCCGACGAGCGGTTCGCCGTCGATGTCGATGACACGCCCGGCGATCGACAGATCGAAGTCGCCGACGCGCAGCTCGACCAGCTTGCGCTCACCCGACCCCACGGTCAGCTGCCGAGCCGACGTGAGCTCCCGCAGGCCCGGATCGACGACGCCAATCGAGTACGAGCCGGGAAGGATGCCCTCGAAGACCGCTTCACCCCGTGCGTCGGTCGTGACCTGTCGCGAGCCGCGCATCTCCACCTTGCCGCTCTCGGCTCGCAGGGTGACGTCGACCTCCGGGATCTGTCGGCCCCCGTCGTCGAGTGCGAGAACCACGATGTCGGCGCTGCCCGATGCCAGCTCACGCTCCTCGAGCGGGTCCTTGTCCAGCGCATCCGCACGTGGCACCGGCCTCGATGTCGCAGGGTCGACGACGGCCGCCAGCCCGGAGTCACCATCGCGCGGCCCCGGTAGCACTGCCGGGCTACCTGGCGCGCCGGTGGCGCTCACATCGTCACGTCCGACGTCGACACCTACGCCGCCGATCACCGAGATCAGCACGCTGATCACGAGAGCCAGGGTGGCCAGGGCAGCGACCATCCAGATTCGAGTTGCCACGTGAGACTCCAGAGGAAGACTTCCGGGCCGCGGAACAGGCTACGCAAGTTTCTCGAGACCCAATAACGGAGCATCGGCACACGATACGAACAAGCTGAAGCTCGACCTCGACGCGGGCACCCCTGACGGTACCTTATCAGCCTCGGAGAAGCCGATTCGACGCGAGAGCGGCCATCGTGCCCGGTGTCCTCGTCGCCGGAGCCCGAAGAACCACTCGATCACCCGCACTCCGGCATCTCGATCGCAGCCCGGTGACACGCTGCCGTACGCGGAGCACTCTCTCAACAGGCCGTCACCTCGAGTCTTGCCATTATCCGCAAGCCTCGCCGGGAGCCAGGAACATCCTGCCCGGCCCGTCGGAGGACGAGAGGATCACCGCAAATCCGCCGGGCTCGATCTTATCGACCCGTCCATCGAAACGGCCAGCGAGAAACGTACGGAAGCGCCTCGACGACCTCCTCGATCTGCTCCGGCTGATCCAGAAGAAGCGAGAGCGAATCCCAGCGACCGCTCGAGAGGGCCTCGCGAACGCCGTCGGGCAGCCCCGCCTCGAGGATCAGCCCGCCGACATCGAGCCGACGCGCGGCGACGTCCATCGTCACGTTAGTCGTCGGATCAGCCTCGACCACGTCCCGCACACGCTCGACATCCCGCGCCCCCAGGGTGAAGCAGGGGACACCGAGCGCCACGCAGTTCCCGAAGAAGATCTCTCCGAAGGACTCTCCGACGAGGCCGTCGATGCCCCAGCGCTGAAGACTCTGCGGTGCGTGCTCTCGCGACGAGCCGCAGCCGAAATTCGCGCCCACGACGAGGATCTTCGCGCCCCGGAGCTCCTCGAGGTCGAAGGGGTGTGCGCCGTCGAGCTGCCTGCGATCGTCCTCGAAAGCATGCTCGCCGAGTCCCTCGAAGGTAACGCAGCGCAGGAAGCGCGCCGGGATGATCCGATCGGTGTCGATGTCGTCGCCGCGGACGGAGATCGCTCGTCCCTCGACCCGCAGAATCCGGGTGCAGCTTGCCGTCATACCGCCTGAGGCTCCTCGAGCAGCTCACGCACGTCCACGACCTCGCCCGCGATCGCCGCAGCGACGACCATCGCGGGACTCATCAAGAGTGTGCGTCCGGTCGGGCTGCCCTGCCGGCCCTTGAAGTTGCGATTGGAGGACGACGCGCAGAGCTCGCGTCCCTCGAGCTTGTCCGGGTTCATCGCCAGGCACATCGAGCAGCCCGCCTCGCGCCACTGGAAACCGGCCTCCCGGAAGACCTCGTCGAGGCCCTCCTTCTGCGCCTGACGACGCACCTCGACCGAGCCGGGCACCACGAGCGCCTTGACTCGCGAGGAGACCTTGCGACCGCGCGCGACCCGTGCCGCCTCACGCAGGTCACTGAGCCGACCGTTCGTGCACGAGCCGACGAAGGCGACATCGACCGGAGTGCCCGCGATCGGAGCCCCGGCCTCGAGCCCCATGAATTCGAGGGCCTCGGCGACCGAGGCGCGCTCCTCGTCGTGAACCTGCTCCGCGGTGGGAAGAAGCTCGTCGACCTGCACGCTCTGGCCCGGGTTGATGCCCCACGTCACGTGCGGACGTACAGCGCCGGCATCGAGCGTGACCTCGTCGTCGAATCTCGCGTCGGCGTCCGAAGCGCGCGAACGCCACCATTCGACTGCATCGTCCCAGTGCTCTTCGGAAGGCGCGTGAGCCCGTCCCCGGATGTAGTCGAAGGTCGTGTCGTCCGGATTGACGTATCCGACGCGGGCACCACCCTCGATCGACATGTTGCAAACGGTCATACGCTCGTCCATCGTCATCGCCTCGATCGCCTCCCCGGCGTACTCGTAAGCGAAGCCGACTCCTCCCTTGACCCCGAGCCGGCGAATGATCGCGAGGACGACGTCCTTGGCGTAGGCGCCGCCGCGGAGCGTACCGTCGACTCGGATGCGCCGGACCTTCAACGGGTCCATCGCGAGACACTGACTCGCGAGCACATCGCGCACCTGGCTGGTGCCGACCCCGAAGGCGACGGCGCCGAACGCGCCATGGGTCGACGTGTGGCTGTCGCCGCAGGCGATCGTCATCCCGGGCTGTGTCAGGCCGAGCTCGGGGCCGACGACGTGAACGATGCCCTGTCGTGCGTCCCCGAGCCCGAAGAGGGGCACCGAGAACTCGGCGCAGCTCTTCTCGATCGCCGTCATCATCTCCTCCGCCAGGCTGTCAGCAAAGGGACGGGCCTGCGAGTGGGTCGGCACGATGTGGTCGACCGTCGCGAAGGTGCGCTCAGGATGGCGCACGCCGACCCCGCGCCGACGCAGCGCCTCGAAAGCCTGCGGACTGGTGACCTCGTGAATCAGGTGGAGGCCGATGAAGAGCTGCGTCTGCCCGGTAGGCAGCTCTCTCACCGCGTGCGTCTCCCACACCTTTTGCAGGAGGCTCTTTCCCATGACGGTCACTCTCTCCCGTAAGAAATACTCGATCTCGAGACGAACCGGGCATGATAGCCGATGCGACGGTCGATCTCAAATCGCCGCTACGGCGGAGCTCCACGAGTCGCCGCGCGACGCCCACGCGCTCCAGAAGATCGCGACCGGACCGCGGGCGACCGTATCCTCTGAGCCGGCCTCGCCCCGGTTCGATCCGTCCCGTGCGACGCGAGTCCACAGCCTCCCGGCAAGGTTGCCGCGAGGGACCGCTGTCCACCTCCGGTACAGTTCCGGCCGCCGCGACGGGTGTCCCTGCGG
>CAYMLL010000012.1:15578-18644 GCA_964390645.1 uncultured Planctomycetia bacterium
CTTCAGACCGGGATTCAGGACGCTTATACTCGCTAGCTCTCGTGCCGGGAGGCTTCCGGCACGGGAGTTCCCCGGGGTTCTTCCAGCGAACGACGTGAGCGCCTCGTGAGCCGGGCACCGGTCCCGGACGCCTCCTCCGCTCGCGAACGGCGTCCGTCTCCCGACCGGCCGGGGATGTCCCCCCACCCCTCGCAACGCTCAAACTCAGCCCGCCAGCGTCGCCGGAACATGCGAATACAGTGTCGCCGCAACCCGCGGATCAGAAGCCTCCATCTCGGGGCCCTCCTCAGCGTCTGCGCCGTCGTCTTCGCCCCCCTCGACCGCCCTGCCGCGAAGGGCCAGGACGAGGCGACCCGCGAGGACCAGGGACCCCGCGACAGCGCGAACCCGGCCCGTGAGGAGTTCCTCAAGATCAACTTCAGCTTCAACCGGGGGCTCTACTCGATCGTCATCCCGCGCTACGAGAAGCTGCTGAGAGAGCACCCACGATTCGAGGATCGCGCCACGGTGCAGTACGCGCTGGCGCTCTGCCACAGTCACCTCGCGGCGAAACAGTCGGCGACGGGCGCCGAGCCCGGCCCGGCGCGGGCCCACCACGAGAAGGCGGTCCGCGCTCTGAAGAGCGCTCTCGCCGGGCCCGGGCTCCCGGCCGCACAGCATCTCGAGGCGCGAGACCTGCTCGCCCAGTCGCTGCTCGCGGTCGGCGACCACGACGGAGCCGCGGAGGCGTACGGCTGGATCCTGGAGCACGCCAAGGGCACCGAGAGGGCGCTCGCGTCGATCGGGCTCGCAGATACCGAGTACGCCCGTGGCCGCTACGAGGACGCCGCCGGGGCCTACTCCCGGGCCATCGAAGGGCTCCCGGAAGGCGTCGACCCCGCGGTGCGTCGGCGCGCCGGGTTCCAGCTCGCGATGTCCCTCTACCAGCAGGGCGGCGAGGAGATCGCCAGGTCCATCCCGATGTTCGAAGGCCTCTCGTCGCAGCGAGGTGAGATCGGTGACGACGCGCTGCACATGGCGGCCGTGGCAAATCAGAAGACCGGACGACTCGACGCGGCCGAGACGCAGTACCGCCGGCTGTCGGCCCTCGAGGACCCGACGCGCCGGGAGGGCGGCCTCTGGGGACTCGGCGCGGTCCTCTTCCTGCGGGGCGACCACGCGGCTGCCGCAGACCGGCTCGAGACCTTTCTGGAGCTCCATCCGCAGAGCGTCCACGCTTCGAGCGCATCTCTTTACCACGCCCGCTCGCTGCTCGAGCTCGAGAAGCTGCGCTCGGCGGGGAAGATCCTGCTGTCGCTGATCGACAACCGGGAGGTCGGCGAGGAGGCCGGACTCTGGCTCGCCCGCGCCTACGCCTCGGTGAAGAAGCACGACAGCGCCATCAAGGTGCTCCGGCGAACGATACGCCGGCATCCGCAGGGACGACACCGTCAGCTCCTGGAGGTCGAGCTCGCCACCGAGCTCATCGCCGCGGGCGAGTTCGACCAGGCACGGACCGCGCTGGCCGGCATCGACGCTGCCGGCGAGTCTGCCGATCGCGCGCTCTACCTGCGCGCGTTCACGCAGCACCGCGCGAAGGACTACGACGCGTCCGCGAAGACCTGCGTGAGCTTTCTCCAGAAGCACCCGGAAAGCTCTCTCGTCGACGATGTCGGTCGACTGGTCGCGGAGAACCACTTCCTGCTCGGCAGGTTCGACGACTCGATCGAGGCCTACCGGAAGCTGCTGGCATCGAAGAGCGCCGCCGGCGAGGGCGGTGACCGCCTCCTGCCGCGCTATCGCATAGCGGAGGCGCTCTTCTTCGGCAAGCGCTACGAGGAGGCCGCACGCGCCTTCGAGGCTCTCGCCGGCGGCAAGCTCGACGCCCCCCTGCGCTCCGAGATGCGAGAGAACCCGGTCTACGAGAGCTATCACTACCTGCTCGGTGAGTCGCTCTACCAGCTGCGGCGCCACGCGAGCGCCATCGTCGAGCTCGACGCCTACCTCCGGAGCGCCGCGACGCCGAAGCGTTACGGGAGCGACGCGCGTTTCAAGCTCGCGCACGCCCACCAGCTCGCGGGGAACATCGGGAAGGCCCGCGCCGCCTACCGCGAAGCCCTCGAGAAGGACCCACAGACCCGCCACGCCGAGCAGATCCGCTTCGAGCTCGGTCAGACGTTCTTCGAGGCCGGCGACTTCGCGCCGGCGCAGGCCGCGTTCGAGGAGCTCGTCGTGAACCATCCCGACTCGCGCTTCGCGCCCTTCGCCATGCGCTTCCTCGGCTGCATCTGCCAGAAGGAGGATCGCCACGACCAGGCGATCGTCTGGCTCCAGAAGGTGGTCGACGGCGATGGAAAGCACCCGGTCCACGGCGAGGCTCTCTACCTCCTCTCGGTCAGCCTCGGTGTCAAGGGCGACTTCCCGCGCGCCAGGGAGGCTCTGGCCCGCCTGCGAACCGAGCACCCGGACGACCCGAGAATCCGGGAGGCCCTCCTGGAGGAGGCGATCGCGTTCTCGAGAGAAGGCAAGGACACCGAGGCCCTCGCACGGCTCGAGAAGCTCCGCGTCGGAGAGCTCCCGGCAGAGCTCGCGGTGCGCGCCTGGTACGAAAAAGCGTGGACGCTGCGACGGCTGGATCGCCCCGACGACGCGATTGGCTCCTACCGCAAGCTGCTCGCGCTCGGCGCCGGAGGCGAGCTGGTCGCGACGGCGACTCTCGAGCTCGCGGAGCTCGAGTTCGACCGCGAGAACTACGACGAGGCCCGGCGACTGCTGACACCGCTGGTCACCGCGAAGAGCGCGGTCCGGGAGCAGGCGCTCTACCAGCTCTGCTGGTGCAGCTACCGTCTCGACGACGAGAAGAATCTCGAGGCGAGCTTCGGGTCGCTCCTCGCCGACTATCCATCGAGCGAGCACGTCGTCCAGATCGCGCTCCTCTCGGCGCGCAAGCTCCTGGACCGGCGACGCTTCGACGACGCCGCCGAGCGATTCCGGATCATTCTCGACATCGATCCGCCCCCGCAGGAGGCCGAGCAGGCGCTGGACACGCTGGTGCTGGAGGTGAACAGGAGCCGGACCGAGTCGGAG
>CAYMLL010000012.1:18654-27286 GCA_964390645.1 uncultured Planctomycetia bacterium
CCGCAGGAGGCCGTGCAGGCGGTGGTCGGCCACGCGGAGTGTCTGAACGAGACCCGTCGGTTCGAGGACGCGATCCGCGAGCTCGATGCGTTCCGCAAGGCCTACCCGAAGAGCCGCTACGCGACCCGGGCTCGCTTCGCGCTCGGCTGGGCCAACGAGAACCTCGCTCGCCTCGACGCCGCGCAGGAGCACTACCGAGTCGCCGCGAAGGACCGTACGCCCACGGCCGCACGCGCACAGTTCCAGCTCGGACAGTGCCAGGTGGCGCGCAAGAAGCACGAGGACGCGATCATCGAGTTCCTCCACGTCACCGGTCGCTTCGGCAACTACCCGCAGTGGAGCTCGCGCGCCCTGCTGCAGGTCGCCGGCTGCCTGACGCTGCTGGAGAAGTACGACAAGGCCCGCGAGTACTACCGCGAGGTCGTCGAGAGGTTCGACGGCCGCGACGAGGCCCGTCTCGCGAAGGAGAAGCTCGCGCGGCTGCCCCGATAGCGGGCGGACGAGGAGTCGCCTCGTTCACGAACAGACCCGGTCGACGGGGGTCCAGATCGCCCCGACCGGCAGCCTCGATTCTCGACCGCCGTCCCGGACACCACACGCATGTACTCACGACCCTCCCCTCTCGCGTGCCTCGGCCCGCTCCTCTGCGCCCTGACGCTGGTCTTCGCAGCACCCGCGATCGCCGAGGAGGCCGCGGCGACGAGCGAGTCCGACCAGGAGACGATGTTCTCCCTGATCCTGAAGGGTGGCTGGCTGATGTGGCCGATCGCCATCTGCTCGCTGGTCGCGCTGACGGTCGCCTTCGAGCGTCTGTTCGCCATGAGCAAGGCCAGGACGATCCCGACCGGGATCCTCGAGGAGGTCTTCCGCCAGGTCCCGAGCCGTCGAGCGGGCGGGGGCTAGCGCCAGACCTGCACGGATTTGCTGACGCTAGAGGGGTCGACACTGGCCCGCGTGCTGCGCGTCGGAGTGCTCAAGCTCGACCGCGACGCCCGGCGCGTCGAGGCGCACCTCACTGAAGCCGTGTCGAAGGAGCTCCACCTGCTCAGGCGAAGCCTGCGCCCGTTCTCGATCGTCTCCTCCATCGCGCCGCTGCTGGGGCTCCTCGGGACGATCTACGGCATGATCGAGTGCTTCAGCGAGGCCCATGCGGCCGAATCGGCCCAGCGAACACAGGTGCTCGCCGAAGGCATCTACGGCGCGCTCGTGACCACCGCGACCGGCCTCACGGTCGCCATCCCCGCGCTGCTCCTCTACCACTACTTTCTCGGACGCGTCGACCGCACGGTCGACCAGCTCGAGGAGGGGGCGACCGAGCTCCTCGATCATTACTGGAGTGACGACGAGGAGGATCGGTCCGACGGCGAGACGACGGAGCGCGCGCGGCCCGCACCCACGTCCGGGGCCTTCGAGACAAAGAGCTGACGATGCGCATCGAACGCGAGGACGAGAACGGCGACGGCGGCCCGAACATGACGCCGCTCCTCGACATGATGTTCATCCTGATCATCTTCTTTCTGGCCACGAGCCGCTTTCAGGCGGACGAGCGAGACGAGGCGATCCGTCTGGTGAAGTCGAAGTCGGCGATGGCGATTCCGACAGTCAGCAACCACCTCGTCATCAATGTCCACAAGGACGGCAAGAAGGTGGTCGAGGGAAAGGAGCGCACGCTCGAGCAGCTCGAGGCGTTCCTTCGAGGCTGGCGCGAGAATCACCCCGACGCCGAGGTGACCGTGCGCACCGACCGCGAGGCCTACGCGTACCACCTGCAGGAGGTCACCGAGATCTGCCACCGACTCGGTGTCAAGACACCGAATATCAGCTACGCCACGAGTGGGAGCTGAGACCGCGATGGTGGCTCACTCCATCCGACCGCCCCGCCGCCGTGGCCGCGCCCGCTGGCCGGTCGTCGTCGGCCTGGCCATCGCGCTGCTCGGGCTCGCCTGGATCGCGGCTGCCGCCGGCTGGGTGACGACCGTCTACCGCGACGGCGGCTCGCTGCGCATCGAGGGCGGCTCCGTCCGCGTACGCGAGGTTCTGTGGACCGAGCCCCGCCAGATCCCGGAGCTGTCCGCAGAGGCGATTCCACCGACGACCGGCGCCGCGATCGTCGTCTCGTTGCCCGGACCTCGCGGAGACCCCGACCTCTTCGTACGCCGGCCGACCGCGGCCGGCTGGACGGCTCCCGAGCGTATAGAGACGGCAGGGCTCGCGGACGGCGAGGTCGGCGTCAACTCCCCCGCCCGGGAGGTCAGCCCCTTCGTCGGACCGCTCGGCCGTGTGCTGCTCTTCGCCAGCGACCGCGACGACGGTCTCGGCGGGCTCGACCTCTGGATCTCGGATCGTCACGAGAACGGCTGGAGCGTGCCCCGCAACCTCGGTCCACGCGTCAACAGCCCCTACGACGACCGCGACCCGACCCTCGCGCAGCGCGCCAGCATCCTCGTTTTCTCGACCGATCGTCCGCGCGGATTCCTCGTCTCCGCGCCGAGCGACTGGGACGACATCTCGACCGCTCACTGGCGCCCCGCTGACGACAACCTCGCGTACGTCTTCCGCGAGCGCACCGCACGAGGCGCTCGGCTCTGGTCGACGCCCGTCTCGATCGAGGCGATCAACTCACCGGCCGACGAGTCTTCTCCCGCCTTCTCGCCCGGCGACGACTTCCTCTACTTCGCCTCGGATCGCCCGGGAGGCCTCGGCGGTCGGGACATCTGGCGCGCGCGACTCGATCTCCTCGCGGGCACCCGGGACGCCGGGAAGCAGGGCGAGGACAGCAGTCCGCGGCTGGTCCTCGAAGCTCCGGAAAACCTCGGCAAGCCGGTCAACACGAGCGGTGAAGAGCTGGCGCCGGTCCTTCGCGACGGCGGCTTTCGCCTCCTGATACGACGACCGCGGACTCTCCAGGAGCGGGAGTCCACGTCGCCGCCCGCCGGACTCCTCGTCAGCGTCTCGCGCGAGGTGGAGAGAGAGATCCAGATCGCGTCGCTCCCGTTGCGCGCGTTCGCCGAGAACCTCGGACGTGTGCTGCTTCTTCTCTCGGGGTCAGTCGTCCTCGCGATCACCGCCGTCCTGCTCTATCGCACCCGTCGCTCGTGGGCCGTCAACGTGCTCACGGCGTGTTTCGTCGTCGCCTTGCTGATCCACTCCGGCCTGCTCGTCGGCTTCTATTTCTGGGATCTGTCGACCCGCATCGTCGCGTACGCACACGTCGACGATCACGAGCAGGTGACCCTCGCGGAGTCGATCGCCGCGAAGATCCGCACGGAGGTGATGCACGTCGCGAAGCCGACCCCAGAGCCGGTGCCGCCGACGCCGCGGCCGAGCGCGCGCCAGACCGACACCATGTCCTCCGCGGCCGCACCCGACGTCGAGCCGACGGCGCCGACGACCCCGGCCGCGTCTCACGAGGACATCGCGGACGCATCGCCCGTGGAGCCGGCGCGGGACTCGCTTCCGCAGGACGAACGCCCCTCGCCGCCGGCAGCGGAGCCGCGGCCTCCGTCGGTCGAGCCCGACCGTCCGGCCCTGCCGCAGCCGGCCGAGGAGGCCCCGACGGAGGATTCGCGGCTTGCCGCCAGCGAGCTGCGGGCCCCGAGCGAGCGCAGCGAGACCGTCTCGTCGCACACCGCGAAGGTCGCGACCGTCGAGGTCACCGTGGACAGCCCCGCCGATCCGGGCAGCTCCAGCACGGCCGAGCTCGCCACGACGACGGTGCAGGCTCCCGTCGAGACCGACATCCTGCCGCCGGTCTCGCGGGCGAGTCCCGAGCCGACGCCTCGCGTCCGGGAGCTCCCGGTACCCGACCAGGGCCCCGAGATCGCTGACGCGGATCCTTCGCAGGAGCCCCGCGTGGCCAGGGTGACCGGCCCCTCACCCGGCGGCTCCACCACCGGCGGCGAGACCGCGCCTCCGAGGGTCCAGCCGACATCTCTCGAGCTCCCACAGGGTCGCTGGGAGTCGCTGCCGATCGGCCTCGAACGCGAGCGCGAGGATCGACCGGCCGAGGAGCTCATCCCGAGGACGCCACTGCCGACGCGGCGGCGGCCGAGCAGGATCGCCAGCGCTCGGGCCAGGCTCCCCGAGCACGCCGCACTGGGCGAGCGGACCACGATTCAGGAGGCAGCCGGTCCGGCAGAGTCCGGGCCGCAACGCAGCGAGCGCCGGGAGTCGCCGGCGAGGACCGCCCCGGCTCCCCTGACGTCCGAGGTCGCCGCCGCCGAGGCGGGACCGATCAGCGTCACCGACGAGCGCGCCGCGTCCGTCAGCGATGCCGCTCTTGTGCGTCTGGCGCCTAGAACCCGCCCCGGTCTGCCGACGCTGAAGCTCGCCGCTCGAACCGGGCACACGCGTTCCGTGCCGGATCCCCTCCTGCCCGAGGGCACGGCGAAGAAGACCGGAGATTTGCCGCGTCCTCCCGCAGACGGCGACGAGCTCGACCGACCGCTGGCGTCGCTCGACCGGCCGTCGCGGTTGACGACGAGACAACGCAAGGAGCTGACTTCCCTCGTGCCTTCGCCGGCGCCCGCCACGTCGAGCGCCCTCGCCGTGGCGCCGGAGCGTCTCACGAGACGATCGCTCGAGCCTCGTGAATCGAATCGCGACTCGCCACTGGAGCGCGCCGGCCCGCCGGCCGCCGCCGGCGCACGCGCTCCCGCGAGCACCACGGCGAGCGTCCGGTCGATCGACCGCCTTCCGCCCGGGGCCCGACCCCTTCCGGAAGCGCCCCCGTACACCGACGCGGCAAGAAAGGACCTGCGCGTCGTCCGCTCCGACCGCATGCGGGAGTCGCTGGTCGCCGAGGGCGGCGGCAACGACGAGTCCGAGTCCGCCGTGAAGCTCGCGCTCCAGTGGCTCGCTCGTCACCAGTCGCCGCCGGGCCACTGGGACGTGGACGGATTCGACGCCCGATGCGGCTCCTGTCGCAGCCCCGGCTACCACACCCGGTGCGACGCCGCCATCACCGGGCTCGCGATCCTCTGCTTCCTCGGCCAGAACCACACGCCGGGGAGCGACAGCCGCTTCGCGAAGAACACCGAACGCGCGATCGACTGGCTGCTCGCCCGGCAAGAGAAGAACGGCAACCTGGCCGGCACCGATCGCAACTACACGATGTACTCTCACGGCATCGCGACGCTCGCCCTCAGCGAGGCCTACCTGATGACGGGCGAGGAGCGCTACCGCGCGCCCTTGCGTCGCGCCGTCGACCTGATCCTGCGGGCGCAGAATCCGACGACCGGAGGCTGGCGCTACCAGCCGAAGCCGCCGGTGCGCGGCGACACGTCGATCACCGGCTGGCAGGTGATGGCGCTGATGAGCGCGCGCGGCGGCGGCCTGAGCGTCCCCGAGTCGACCTTCGAACGCTGCCGCCACTGGCTGGACAAGGAGGTCGGCGGCGGCACCAGCGGCGGAATCTACGGCTACAGCCGCCGCGACGAGCCCCGTGTGGCGATGGTCGCCGAGGGACTCTTCGCACGCCAGGTGCTCGGCGCCACCCGGGGCGACCCGAGAATCGAGGAGGCCGCGCGCTACGTCGCCACCGAGACCCGCAACGGGCGCCACTTCGACAACCTCTACCTCCTCTATTACGGCAACCTGGCCCTCTTCCAGCACCAGGGCTGGATCTGGGAGGACTGGAACGACCGCGTGCGCGAACACCTCGTTCGCCGGCAGCGCCCCCGGGGACCGCGGGCGGGGAGCTGGGATCCGACCGGCCCCTGGTCGGAGTCCGGGGGACGGGTCCTGTCCACGGCGCTCGCCACCCTAACCCTTGAGGTTTACTACCGTTACCTCCCACTTTATTGGGCCCCCGCCGGCGTCGGAGCACCCGGAGGGGCGCCGGCCTCCACCCGGAAAGATTCGCCGAAAGCTACCCAAGTTCCTTCGCAGCAATAACTTGGGGATCCTTCACGAAAACTCCCCTTCGGACTCAGGTTGAACCGGATCGGAGCCCGATTCATACTACGCACCGCCGGTCGAGCGCATCCGCCTTCCCGACGGTCCGGGTTGCGGATGTGGTGCCGGCCATCGATCACTAACCGTACAGCGCTCGGAGGAGAACCGCCAGTGGGCAAGGCTCTCGTCATCGTCGAGTCGCCGGCCAAGGCGCGCACGATCTCGAAGTTCCTCGACCGGAACTACATCGTCGAGTCGAGCATCGGTCACATCCGCGATCTTCCGTCGTCCGCGAAGGAGATCCCGCCGAAGCTCAAGAAGGAGAAGTGGGCGCGGCTGGGAATCGACATCGACAACGACTTCGAACCCCTCTACGTCGTGCCGCCCGAGAAGAAGAAGCACGTCTCGAAGCTGAAGTCGCTGCTCGCGGACGTCGACGAGATCTACCTCGCGACCGATGAGGACCGCGAAGGCGAGTCGATCAGCTGGCATCTCTGCGAAGTGCTCAAGCCGAAGGTTCCCAGACGCCGGCTCGTGTTCCACGAGATCACGCGCGAGGCGATCACCGAGGCGCTCTCCAATCTCCGCGACATCGACGACCGTCTCGTCGAGGCGCAAGAGACGCGCCGGCTCCTCGATCGCCTCTACGGCTACGGGGTCTCGCCGGTGCTGTGGAAGAAGATCAAGCATGGCCTCTCCGCCGGGCGGGTCCAGAGTGTCGCCGTACGCATCATCGTCGAGCGGGAGCGACACCGTCGACGCTTCGTCACCGCGACCTACTGGGATCTGGTCGCCACCTTCACGCCCCACAGCGGCCCCGAGTTCCGCGCCTCCCTGACACGCCTCGGTGACAAGCGTCTCCCGAGCGGCAAGGACTTCGACGAGAAGACCGGACAGCTCAAGGCGGGCATCGCGAAGGACATCGTCCTGCTCGACGAAGCCGCTGCGACGGATTTACGCGCACGCCTTGCAAGAGCGCAGTGGAGAGCCGAGAAGATCGAGCGCCGACCGTACACGACGCGCCCGGCTCCACCGTTCACGACGAGCACGCTCCAGCAGGAGGCGAACCGCAAGCTTGGCATGACGGCGCGACGCACGATGCAGGCGGCGCAGCGCCTCTACGAGAACGGCTACATCACGTACATGCGTACTGACTCGGTGACGCTCGCAGAGCAAGCGATCTCTCGAGTTCGTGAGCTCGTCGGCGATCTCTACGGCAGTGAATACGTGCCCGACGAGGCGAAGCGCTACAAGACGAAGGTCAAGAACGCCCAGGAAGCGCACGAGGCCATCCGCCCATCGACGGAGTTCCATCGCCCCGAGGAGCTCGCGGGCAAGGTCAAGGGTGATGAGCTACGGCTCTACGAGCTGGTCTGGAAACGCACGGTCGCCTGCCAGATGCGCGAAGCGCGCGGCCACCGAATCACCCTGCAGGTGACCGACGGCGACGCGATCTTTCAGACCAGCGGCAAGACGATCGACTTTCCCGGATTCCTGCGCGCCTATGTGGAGGGCGCCGACGATCCCGAGGCCGAGCTCGCCGACAAGGAGACGATCCTGCCCGATCTCGAGGTCGGCGACTCGCTCTCGTGCAAGGACCTCGAATCGAAGGACCACACGACACAGCCGCCTGCGCGCTTCACCGAGGCGAGCCTCGTCAAGGAGCTCGAGGCGAACGGCGTCGGACGTCCGAGCACCTACGCGACGATCATCGACACGATCCAGCGCCGTGAGTACGTCTTCAAGCGCAGCAACGCGCTGGTGCCCACGTTCACCGCCTTCGCGGTCGTACAGCTGATGGAGCGCTTCTTCGAGCACCTGGTCGACATCGAGTTCACCGCCAAGATGGAGCAGGACCTCGACCGTATCTCCGTTGGCGAGCGGGACGGGCTCCCCTACCTCGAAGAGTTCTACTTCGGCGCGGCCGGGGGCTCGGAAGACAGCAACGGCTCGCCCGCCGTCTCCGCCGCCTCCGCCGGCGACGTCGGGCTCGTCGACCTCCTGAAGAAGGAGATCGATGCGCGCGAGTCGTGCACGCTCGGACTCGGCGAGGACGAGGAGGGCCGCCAGATCAACATTCGTGTCGGTCGCTACGGCCCCTATCTGGAGCGTGGCGAGGATCGCGCCAGCATCCCGGACGACACGGCTCCCGACGAGCTGACCATGGAGAAGGCGCAGGAGATCCTGCGCACCGGCGCCACCGACACCGAGATCGGACAGGACCCGCAGACGGGAAACCCCATCTACGTCAAGGTCGGACGCTACGGTCCGTACGTGCAGGTCGGTGAGAACGACGACCGCAAGATGAAATCGCTTCCCGACGGCATGGAAGTGCCCGAGGTGACGCTCGCGATCGCGCTGAAGCTCCTCGAGCTGCCGAGGTCGCTCGGCACCCATCCCGACATGGAGGACAGCGAGGTCGTGGTCGACCTCGGCCGCTACGGTCCGTACATCAAGTGCGGATCCGAGTCGCGCAGTCTCAAGGAAGACGACGATCTCTTCACGATCGACCTCGACCGCGCCCTGGCGCTGCTGCGGGAGGAAAAGAAGGGTGGATGGCGCGGCCGGACCACGGCGAAGGTCCTCAAGGATCTCGGCATGCCCGAGGGCTCCGAGACCCCCATCCGGCTGCTCTCCGGCCGCTACGGTCCCTACGTCACCGACGGCGAGACCAACGCCTCGGGGGCGCGCGGCCGCGCCCCCCCCCCCCGGGCGCGCCAGCCACCCCGCGGGCGGC
>CAYMLL010000012.1:27296-36556 GCA_964390645.1 uncultured Planctomycetia bacterium
CGGTGGGGCGGCGGGGGGCCCGCCACCCCGAGCAGCTGACGATCCAGCAAGCCGTCGAGCTCATCGAGGCCCGCCGCGCCGCGGGCCCCTCGAAGAAGAAAAAAAAGAAGAAAACCGTCAAGAAGAAGACCATCAAGAAAAAGACCGCCAAGAAAAAGACCGCCAAGAAGGCCGGCGTCGCGAAAAAGAAGACCGCGAAGAAGACGGCGACAAAGACCCGAAACGGTTGAGCGGAGCCGGTCCCTCCGCGGCCCCGATCCTAGGCTCTGCCCCGTCCCCGCTTCCACCTCCCTCTCCTCTGCCCCGTCCCCGCTTCCACCTCCGCCCTCGGGGCCGGTTCCGTGTACCATGGACCCCGGTTCACGAGCTTCCCCTACCGCGCTTCCACGCCATGCGACATCCCTTGCCGCTCCTCCTCGCCCTGACGTTCGGGTCTCCGATCGTCGCCCAGGGCTGGAAGAAGCACGTCGTCCACGAAGGCGAACGCTGCAACACCGCCGTCGCTGCCGACTTCACCGCGGACGGCAAGATCGACGTCGTCGCGAGTTCCGGCGGCAAGACCCGGCTCTTCGTCGCACCGTCGTGGAAGGAGGTCATCCTCGACCCGGGAGAGAAGCACGACTTCATCCATGCAGCCGTGTTCGACGTCGATGGCGACGGCGTGGACGATCCCGTCCTGGCGCGCTACAACCCCGGGCTCATCCTCTGGTTCGAGCGGCCGCAGAATCCGCTCCGCGACCCCTGGACCACGCACCTCGTCGACGACAAGGTCCACGGAATCCACGGGCTGCTGTGCGGCGATGTCGATCGTGACGGCAAGATCGACCTGCTGGCGACCAGCGCGCAAGCCAAGGGCGAGTTTCCGGAGTCGCTCGCATGGTACCGCGTGCCTGACGCTCCGCGCCGGGCGGCGCGCTGGGAACGCCACGTCTTCGCCGTGCGCGACGCGCCCGGACTGAGCCACTACCTCGGCTTCGGCGACGTGAACGGCGACGGCCGCCCCGACGCCGCGAGCGCCGCGAAGGGCGGACCGAGGGCTCCGCCGGGCTCGGGAGACTGGTTCGCATGGTGGGAAGCCCCGCGGGACCCACGCGCGCCGTGGAAGAAGCACGTCATCGCCGACGGGGAGCCCGGAGCCACCAACGTCCATCCGGTCGACGTCAACGGCGACGGCAGGACGGACTTCATCGCGTCGCGAGGACACGGCCGAGGGGTCGTCTGGTTCGAGGCGCCCACCTGGAAGAGACACGAGATCGACGCCTCCCTCGAGGGTCCGCACTGCCTCGTCGTGTCGGACATCGACGGCGACGGCGACGCCGACGCCGCGACCTGCGCCAAGGACTCGAAGATCGCCGCGTGGTTCGAGAACGACGGCAAGGGGAGCTTCGAGACGCACATCATCGACCGCGATCAGGCGGCCTACGACATCCGCGCGGTCGACATGGACTCCGACGGCGACCCCGACCTTCTCATCGCCGGACAGTCGAGCCACAACGTCGTCTGGTACGAGAACCGGCTCGCTGCCACGGTCGAACGGTGCCTGAGCACCATCCGGAGAGTCGGCCCCGACGGCCGCGGCTCCGTGGCGGCCCGTCGCGCACGCGACGTCCTGGCCCGGCGCGGCAAGGAGATCCTGCCGACGCTGCTCGACGCGATGGACACCGGGAACATCGTCGCGGCGAACTGGTTGCGCAGCGCCTTCGAGGAGATCTCGGCGCGTGATGTCTCGCCTCCCGAGCGCGCTGTCAGCGCCGACGCGCTCGCGGCGATCGTACGCGACCCGGCACGGCAGGGACGGCTGCGTCGCTACGCGTTGACGCTCCTCGTGCGAGGCGACCCGGACTTGCGCGCCGATCTGCTGTCGACCCTGACCACGGATCCGGAGTTTCGCGGCGACGCGGTCGATCTGGCGCTCACCCGGGGACACGTGGCGCGCAAAGCGGGCGACGAGGAGGGCGCCCGCGTCGCGTTCAGCGAGGCCTACGCCGCCGCTCGCGAACGGGACCGGATCCAGAGCGCGGCCCGTGCGCTCCGGAGCGTCGGTGACAGGGTCGACATGACACGCGATATGGGCTTCGTCACGCGCTGGAGCCTGATAGGCCCCTTCGACGCCGAGGGCACGAGCGGCTTCGCGAGGACCTTCGCACCCGAGAGGCGGGTCGACCTCGCCGCGACGCACGTCGGCAAGGACAAGGAGGAGTTGCGCTGGGCCGCGCACGAGACGGGCGACCGCTTCGGACAGACGAACCTGATCCGCGCCATCGGAGACGTCGGGGAGGCGGTGGCCTACGCTCACACCGTGCTCGAGTCGCCCCGAGCGCGGCAAGCCCTCGTGCTCTGCGGCGCCGACGACAACATCACCGTCTGGCTCAACGGCGACCGCGTCCTGGCACGCGAGCAGTGGCTCAACGGAACGCGACCAGACCGATTCCGCACGCCGGTGAGGCTGCGCGCCGGCCGCAACGAGCTCCTCGTGAAGATCTGCCAGGGTCCGCAGCACAAGAACCCGACCGTGCCGAACAACTGGACCTTTCATCTGCGCCTTGTCGACGAGTCGCTGAAGGGCATCTCCCTGCAGTCACCGGCTGACGTGAGCGAGGAGCGAGCGAGGTGATGTCGATGCCACGTCTGTCGATCGTCGCCGCCATCACCGTGGTGGCGCAGCCGTCGCCGGCCGACGACTGGACCGGCTGGCGCGGCAGCGATCGCAACGCCATCAACCAGGAAGGCGAGGCGCCGCTGCGCTGGTCGGCCAGCAAGGGCGTCCTCTGGAGCACGCCGGTCCCGGGAGCCGGAATCTCGAGCCCTATCGTCCACGGTGATCGCGTCTTCCTCTCGGCGTGCGGCGGTCACCGCCAGCAGGATCTCGAGCTTCTCTGCCTCGCCGCCCGCGACGGCAGCGAGACCTGGCGATGCCGATTCTGGGGCACCGCCCCGACTCGCCACCACGCGACGAAGTCGAGCATGGCCAGCCCGACGCCGGTAACGGACGGTGAGCGTGTCTTCGCGTTCTATGGCACGGGCGACCTCTTCGCGGTCGACGTCGGCGGCGTTCTGCTCTGGCACCGCTCCCTGGCGAGCGAGTACGGCCCGTTCGAGAACCGCTTCGCCGCGACCAGCTCACCCGTGCTGCACGGCGACCGGTTGATCCTGCAGTGCGACCACTTCGCCGACTCCTACCTGATCGCCGTCGACCGCGAGACCGGCGCGACCCGCTGGAAGGTCGAACGCCCCGAGACGTGGCTCTCGTGGTCATCGCCTCGCATCGTGCCGGTCCGGGGGAGCGACCGGCACGAGCTGATCGTCGCGGCATCGAAGGCGCTCGACGCCTTCGATCCACTCAACGGCGAGAAGCTGTGGACGCTGCGCGGCATGCGACGCGAGTGCATCCCGACCCCCGTCTTCGGCAACGGCCTGATCTACGCGGTCAGCGGACCGAGCGGCCCGACCCTCGCGGTCCGCCCGGGAGGTCGCGGCGACGTCACCAACTCTCACGTCGTCTGGAGAAACACGCGCGGCTCACCGTACGTGCCGTCGGCGATCCTCGTCCAGGATCTCTACTACCTCGTCGATGACAGAGGCATCGCGACGTGCCTCGATGCGAAGACGGGCGAGCGTGTCTGGCAGAAGCGACTGTCGGGGAGCTACACCGCGTCCCCCGTGTCGGCTGCCGGTCGCGTCTACTTCACGAACGAGAACGGAGCGACGACCGTCATCCGCGCCGACGTCCGCGAGTACGAGGAGCTGGCGCGCAACGAGCTGGGGCAGCCGGTCTACGCATCGGCGGCGATCGCGGGCGGCGTTTTCTACCTGCGGACGAGCACGCACCTGTGGGCGATCGGCGGGGATTGACCCCGGTCTGTCGGCCCGCGCCACGGACCCGGGGATCGGCGGTCGTGAAGAAGAGCGCCGCCAGGACCGGCTCCCGAATCGGGCCCGTACGGGCCCTCACACGTCAGCTCCCCAGCCGCTGCGTCACCCGACGCTCCAGCCTCCGGTACTCGCGGTCGAGGGCGCCGTTCGACAGGCCTCGCAGCACCGAGCGTCTCATCAGGCCCTTCACCTCGGGTCGCTCGATCTTGCGGACGACTCCCGCAGCGCACGGATCGTCGGTCGCGGCGAGCAGCCCGAGCGTTCGCAGACCGATCCACAGGGGCCAGATGCACGCCAGGCGCAGCGTCAGCAGACGGCGAGGAATCGCCAGGGTGTACTCCCAGCCGGCGCGGTAGTGATCCAGCGTCAACTCGAGCAGGTCGTGGACCACGGGACGAACGGCGCTGCGGTCCGTCGCCGCGCGCAGCTCGCGCGCACCGATGCCGAGCGACTCCAGACGCGTCCGCGGCAGGTAGCAGCGGCCGATATTCAGGTCGCGGTCAACGTCGCGAAGGATGTTCGTCAGCTGCAGTCCCTTGCCGAAACGTACCCCGAGTTCGCGCATGCGACGCGCGTCCCAGCGTCCCAGCGCCGGCAGGTGATCCATCGACAGGTCGGTCCAGAATTCGCCGACGCATCCCGCGACGTGATAGCAGTAGCGATCGAGCGCCTTGTCGTCCTCGAGAGCGGCGATCTCGCCGGACTCCTCGGCAGGAAAGTGGCGCAGGTCGATGTCCATGCCCTCCGTCAGCGTCGTCACCAGTCGGCGCACGAGAACGCGATCGCCCGCCTCGAAATCGCGGTAGACATCGAAGCAGATCTCGAGGCTCCGCAGCAGCTGCTCCTCTCGCGGGTTGTCCAGTGGCGGACCGACCCCTTCGGCGATGGAGGTGAACGCGTCGCTCGACTCACCATCGCCGGCCGACGCGTCGGCCTCGAACCGAGCTCGGTAGCACGCCAGGTTCTCGAGGCGCTCCGACGGCGCCAGCAGCCGGGCGGCCGCGATGGTGTCCGCCGCGCGGCAGAAGAGATACGCGGTGGCGAGCTGCACACGCACCGGGCGCGGCACGACCTTCAACGTCAGATAGAAGCTGCGGCTCGTGCCGCGCAGGATCGCGTCGAGCTCGGGCTGCAGGGCGCGGGCATCCATGGCGAGAGCGTATCACGACCACGCCGCACGTTCTTCCCCTTGTGGCGCTTCCCGCCGCGGACTATGATTCCGGGAACGCGCGCGCCCGGTCCTCATCGCCCGAGAGCCAGTGAATTGAGCCAGCGGAGCTTCCACGATCTCTACCCTGTCACGGCGGTTCTGCTGCTGCTGAACGGAGGCTTCTTCGCGCTCGAGTTCATCGGCGCGCGCAACGCCGACGCCGGCGGGGGCGCCATGATCGGCCTGGGTGGAGTGCCCCGACAGGTGGCCGTCGATCTCGGCAGCAGCGTCGCGGGGCTGATCCGACACGAGCACCAGTACTGGCGCCTGCTGGCCAGCGCCTTCCTGCACGGCGGACTGCTGCACATCCTGTTCAACGGCAGCGTCCTCCTCGATCTCGGACGCGTCTGCGAGACCAAGCTGTCGAGCGCCAAGTTCTTGACGATCTACGTGCTCAGCGGACTGGGCGGCGCCGTAGCACCCTACTTCTGGCGCGTTCACCAAGACCAGCTCCATCGCTCCTCCGTCGGCGCCTCCGGCGCGATCTGCGGCCTCATCGGCTTGCTGCTGGTCTACTCGGTCAAGGAGAGGAAGCCCGACCTGCGCAATTCGCTCTCTCGCTGGGTCGTCTTCATCGTCCTCATCTCCGTGCTGATTCCCGGAATCGACCACCTCGGCCACCTCGGCGGCTTCGTTGTCGGCGCTCTCCTCGGCCTGACGGTGAAGGACTACACCACCAGCCGCGAGGCCCGTCTGTGGCGCATCCCGGCGTGGATCTGCGCCGCGCTGCTCGTCTACAGCCTCGGGATGGCGGTCTGGCACAACGGCCAACGCAACTGGGACTGGCAGCCAGCCTGGTGAACGGGCTCCGGGTCGACGGGTCCCCGGTCGACGGCTCCCTCGTCGACGGACGCTCGAGGTCACCGGCGGGATCGCGAATCACAAGGGTCCGCAGGTACTCGAGTCGATACAAGAGGAGCCTCGCATCGGCACCTGCAGCCTCAGGTGGAATTCTCTGGGTCTTTGTGAGACCCAGACTTAGGATACGTTGACAGCGCCCATCGAAGCTGACCAAGCCGCCTGCGGAGGCCAGAGACCTATCGAGACGGTGATTTTTCCCACCATCAAGAGCGGGTCCCGACGAGTCGGCGAATCCTGCCGCCGACGGTCCCGCGGTGTTGTTTCCCGGAATTGTGCTCGTTTCCGCGATGGTGTCCTTTCACCGGACGTCGTATCCCGGGGCGACAGGCCGAGGACGCTCTCCGTGACTCTCGTCGTCGGGTCGGCCACGCTGATCCTGGCCTCCTGGGCCGCGGTCGGCGCTCAGATCCTCGTGCGCGAGGCCGTCGAGGACGAGGGCGCCGCCCCTGGACGCGCCGGACGCGATCCGGACGGCGTCGACCGCGAGTACAAGAGCGGCGCGCTGCCCAAGGAGGCTCCCCGGGCCCGATCACGCCTGAAGCGCGCCGAGGATCATTTTCGCCGCCAGCAGTGGGCTGACGGCCTGGCGATCGTCGACGAGGTTCTCGCCGAGACCACGTCTCCCGGCTACCGCCGGCGCCGGCTGCTCGAGGCGGCAAAGCGCCGGCGCCAGCTCGACAGGAAGCTCGCAGAGCTCGAGAAGACCGCCACGGCCGACGGTCAGAACCAGATCGCCATGGTAGGGCAGCTCGGCGGAGCGGCAGGGCAGCTGGGCGGAGCTCGAGGACCGGCGGCCGGGGGACTCGACGAGCTCCAGAGCGACGACGAGCGCACTCCGACCGTCGAAGTCTACTCCTTCGGCGGCGTGCGGTTTCGACCGACCGCCGCGGCGCTGCGAGATCGGCTGCTCGCACTGCCTCAGGCCGGTCTCACCGTCTACCTGCGCACCTACGAGGCGCCGGCGAAGAGCGCCCTCGACGACGCCCTCGCGCTGCCCTTCGCCGGATCGTACGACGCTCTGCGACGCGTCGGTGAGCGATTCGCGCTGACGGTCGCGGGTCGCCAGGCCTGGCGCCCCCTCCCCAGCCGCCTCGCCGACGCAGGACGCGTCGAGGAAGCCGCGGCGGCGCTCGACGTTCGTCTCGGGCTTCCCTTCGACGACCTCGAGGATCTCGACGAGGGCGAGCACGACGTGGCGACGCGCCCGCAACTGCTGTCACAGGCCGCGCTGTTGCATTTCCTGTCGGGCCACGAGGGCGCCGCCCGACGCTGTCTGCGCGAGGTCGAGACGACCCACTCCGAAACGCCCATCCTGGTGCGCGGCGAGGCGACAATCGGCGCGCACCTGGGCAGGCATGAGCTCTTCCGGACTCTCGCGCAGTACGCCGCCCGGAGGTCCCGACCGGGCTCGCCATGGCCGTCGATCCTGGGCAGCTACTCGCACGGAGGTCGAGCGGAGCGCGCCGAGAACGAGCCGAGCTTGCCGGCCCTCGGGACGGAAGCGAGGTGGCTCTACCGGCTGCGCGACGTCCCGACCGCCCGCAGCGGCAGTTCGTCGGGCACCGCGAGCACACTCTACCGCGGCAGCCACCCGGCGCTGCAGCTCGTCAGCGACGGTGAGCTGCTCTTCCTGCGTCAGGGCGACGCGATCGTCGCGATCGACGTCCGGAGCGGCCGGCGACGCTGGGTTTCGGCCGTGGCCCCCCCCCGACAGTTCACCACATCGCACAACAGCTCCGCGATCCTGGCGACGGCGTCGAACGGCCGCGAGGACTACGTCGACCTCGGAGCCAAGACGCTGACGCTGTGGACACCGCCTTCCGGGAAGCGCGCGCTGGTCCTCGTCATCGACCACTCGACTCAGGCCCGCACGACGCGGACGGGGCACGTCGAGTACCGCGCCAACCGTATCCTCGCGATCGACTCGAGGAGCGGCAAGCTGCGCTGGCGGATCGGCGGATCGGACCACCGACGCGACCCGACCCACGGACTCGCCTTCACCGCACCGCCGACTCCGGCCGGCGACATTCTCGTCGCCCCCGCAATCCGTGAGAGCGGCTACTACCTGGCGGGTATCGAGCCGGGCGGCCGGCTCGCGTGGCTCTCGCGTCTGTACTCGTTCAACCCGACCTATTACCAGCGGTACGGGTCCTCGCTCGCTGCCGGCGCCAGCGTCGCGGTCCACGACGGCGTCGCGTACAGCGTTCCGGGCAACGGCTTCGTCGCCGCGGCCGAGGCCGCCACCGGTCGACTGCTGTGGATGTCGCGATATCGCTCCGGAGTGCGCGAGCGCAGAGCCGGCGGTTCCTTCGTACACTCGCAACCGATCGTCGCACCGACGGCGGCAGGCCCGGTGCTCCTCGCGGCGGCCCGCGACACCGACCACCTCACCGCGTTTGAACCGTCGTCCGGACGCGTGCTCTGGGAGAACCGTCCGGCGGACTCGTCGATCGTCGTCCTCGGCACGGACCCTGAGAACGTCTACCTCGCGGGGTCCTCGCTGGCAGCCCGCTCACTGCGCACCGGGGAGGAAGTCTGGTCGAGCCCCATCTCCGGCCAGGGTCACGGCTCGGGTTACGGCAGCGGCTTCCTGCGGGACGGCAAGATCTACCTGCCGCGCAGCGGCGGCAAGCTGCTGATCGCGAGCGCCACGAACGGAGAGGTGCTCGAGCGGCTGACCTTTCTGGACCCACGCGTGCCGGCGGGCCTCTCGCAGAACCTCTTCACGATCGACGGACAGCTGCTCGCGCTCGGCAGCTGGGGCCTCGCGTCGGTCCGACCGCAGGCGGAATCCTGGGCCCACCTGCGCGAGGAGCCGGGTCGCCGCCGCTTCGAGCAGGCCCGCCTGTTGCGCTCCGAAGGCGAGTACGCCCGGGCGCTCGACATCTTCTACGATCTGCTGCCAGCGGCCCGCAGCAAGAGCCTGCGCCGCAAGCTCCGCGCCGAGATCATCTCCGCCGTCAACGCCAGCGTGCGCGAGCAGAGCCCGGCTCACATCGACCGTCTACTCGCCTTCGGCCGTGAAGCGAGCCCCGTCAGGGGCCCCGATGGCGAACGACTGCCCCCGCTCGTCACCAAGCGCTCGAGCTACCTGTCGTGGCGTCTGCGCCAGGCGCAGCTCTCGTGGAAGACCGAGCCGCTCGCCGCGGTGAAGCTCTGGGCCGAGCTGCTGCGCGAGGACGGGCAGCACGCGACGAGCCCGGAGAGCAACACGGTCGATGTCAGGATCTACGCGTCGGACCTGCTGCGCGAGCTGCGCTTCGACCTCGATCTCTTCGCCCACCGGATGCTTCCGGACGACACGCAGGACGGTGAC
>CAYMLL010000012.1:36656-55453 GCA_964390645.1 uncultured Planctomycetia bacterium
CGACCTCGATCTCTTCGCCCACCGGATGCTTCCGGACGACACGCAGGACGGTGACGGGAAGTCACCGATCTCCGACGAGGACCGCGAGGCCATCCTGGCCTTCCTCGACGAGCGGCTCCGCGATGAGGACCGCCGAGTCGGCGAACGGATCGAGGCCGAGCCGGAGTCAGACGAGCTGGCGAAGATCGTCTCTCGACGCTCACACTCCCGGCGCAGCGCCGAAGCCGGAGCGCTGCTCGCGATGCGCACGCTCGCCGCAGGCCGGATCGAGGCCGCCGGATTGCAGCTGCGTCGCCTGGTAGCGGACTACCCAGCGCTGCGAGGCGTGCCACAGCTGCAGAAGCACATCGAGTCGCTCGTCGTTCACGGGGAGCCGCAGCCGCGATTGCGAGGGGTCGACACCGCAGCAGCAGACGCCGTGCCCGACGCCGAGCGCAAGAGTGGCTCCACCGCATGGCGCCAGGTCTTCTGGCACGAGGTCGAACGAGGGATTCTTGTCAGCGGCGCCGCGGGCGGCGATCCACAGCCGGTCCTGCTGACGCTCGAAGGCCCACTGGTGCGCGCTGTCGACATCGACGGTGGCGTGCTCATGGAACGCGAGCTTCCGGACTTTCCGGACCTCGGGGAGCTGAAGACGCGTCTGGCGAGCCACATCGAGGAGCCGGCGACGGCGCACATCCGAGGTCGACGCCTCGTCCTGTTCACCGCCGCGGGCTGCTACGCTTTCAACGTCGGTGACGATTCGACAGCGCCTGGTTCCGGAGTCGACAGCGTCGACGGGCAGTCCGCTCCACCGCCGCGCGTCGTCGACTTCGACGCACGGAGCTTCAAGCTCGTGTGGGCGCAGACGTACACACACGGGCTCGAACAGTACCTGACACGCGCTCGCGGCTTTGGCTCGCGAACGGTCAACCTGCCGGCGGACCGGAACCACTTTCCCGAGGTGAGCTTCTCGTCCGACGGAGACCCGACGATCCTCCACCCCGACGGCGAGCTCGTACGTATCGATCGCCACGGCGGCAAGCTGCTGTGGCGCTTCCGGTCCGCGGGTCACGCCGTCCTCGGACACCCGATGCGCCGGGGCCCGTGGTACGAGGTGCTGTCGACCGCGCCGCCGGGGCTCCTGCGCTACCGACCGGCGGAGGACGACGCCGGCATCACGCGGCGCCAGGAGTTCGTCCCGGGCCCGAACAAGACGCGTTCGGCGAGCATCGTCAAGGGCGTCGCGAACGTCTTCCAGGGCGAGCGCCTCGAGGTGCGCGCGCACGGCAGCGAGCGTCTGCTGTGGAGCCGTCGGACGACCTCGCGTCTCGTCCACGCGACGCCCGGCGAGGTCTGGACGACCGCCGCCGGCAACCTGAAGGCCCGGGCTCTGCGCAGCGGCCGCGAGCTCCGGAAGATCCCGCTGCCGGGGTCAACGCGTGTCGACTCGACCTTCACACAGTCGGACGTCGACGGAGACGGGATGACGCTCGTCTGCTCGTCGACGTCGAGCGCGTCGCTCCAGGTCCGCCGCTACTCGAGCGCGAGCTACCGAACAGGATCCAAACTCTGGATCGTGCGCCTCGGCCCGGTGCGGCCGGCCGCCAGGCCGCCGGAGGGTGGCCCCGCCGAGGCCGCCGGGGTGCGCGAGCGACTCTGGGCCACGGAGCTCGCGGTGGCGAACGTCACCTACGATGGCAGCCGCCACATCCTCGACGACGGTCGGTGGCTGTTCGCGTTCAATGCACAGGATGCGGAATCCGAGAAATGGTACACTCGCGTCGTCGCGGTCGATCCGGCCACCGGCGAGGCGCAACGCTGGATCGAAGTGGAAATTTCGGGAAAGGGCACCGGTCAGGCTCCCCGCATCTGTCCTGTCGCCGGCGGCCTCGCTGTCGGCAATTCCGAGGGATACGGCTGGTTCACGACATCCCTTCCGCCCTTGAACGACGAGGCGGACGATCCGGAGAAGGAAGACGATTGATGAGGCAAGCGATGGCCACCGATCGACTGTGGACGATCTGTCTCGGGCTGACCCTGCTCTTCCTGGCATCGACCCCTGCGGTCTCCCAGGAGAAGACCGAGAAAGGTGCCGCTCAGGAAAAGGGCGTCGGGATCATCGAGCTCTTGAAGCTGAAGAAGACGCAGAAGGCCGGCGAGAAGCCCGACGACAAGAAGTCCGACGACAAGAAGTCCGACGACAAGAAGACCGACGACAAGAAGACCGACGACAAGAAGACCGACGACAAGAAGTCCGGGGTGGCCTCCGTCCGCAACGCCATCGCGCCGGCCGACCTCGGGGCCGTCAAGGAGCTCGTCGGCAAGTTGAAGCTCGACGGCGTGAAGATCGAGATCGCCCCGACAGAGGTCGCGTCCGGGTCCCCGGAAGAAGAGCACGACCACGACGCCGCTCCCGACGACTCGGAGGAGCCACCGAAGCCCGAGCCCAAGCGCGACCCTCTGCCGCCGATGTTCCACATGCGCGACGGCACCCGTCTCGCCGGCATTCCAGGAACGTCACGAATCCGTGTCGACACGGCCTACGGCCCGCTGACGATTCCGATCAGCGAAGTCGTTCGGGTACGTTTCGCTGCAGCGCTCGACGTGGACCTGACCAAGACGATCGCCGCGCTCGTCGACCAGCTCGGCAACGAGGAGTTCGACCTTCGCGAGCAGGCCTCCGAGCAACTGGTCGACATCGGCGTCCCGGCCCTGCCGGCGTTGCGCAAGGCGACCGGATCCGACGATGAGGAGATCAAGAGCCGTGCCGAGAAGCTCGTCTCACAGCTCGAGGAGGAGGTCGAGGAGCCCGATGACGAGGAGGTCCACCTGACGCCGCTGGAGGGCGACGAGGACGAGGTAGAGACCCTGCAGTTCACGATCAAGGGCCAGGTGGAAGAGAAGAGCTTCATCGTCAAGACCAACTACGGCAAGCTCGAGTTTCGCCGCGAGGACATCCTCAGCGTCGTCTTCCAGGAGCCCCTCGTCACCAAGCAGACCTTCGATGTCCCCGGCAACACCTTCGCCGCCAAGAACCAGTGGGTCGACACCGGTGTCGAACTCCGCAAGGGCGAGTCCTTCGAGCTCACGGCGAGCGGCACGATCACCATGGCGAACTACGGGAACACGAAGTGCGGTCCCGAGGGCACGACGAACGTCAGCTCGAGCATGAGCAACATGGCGGCGGGCGCGCTGGTCGGGAAAATCGACACCGGCAAGCCATTCCTCGTCGGCTCGAGCTACGAGGGCGACGGGCAAAAGGGCGGCAAGCTGTTCCTCGGCGTCGCGCTCAAGAGCGGCACCGTCAACGGCAAGTTCGAGGTCGTACTCGAGATGAAGGAGAACTGATGGCGGCGGCCACGCGTTCTCCTCGTCGCGTCTTTCTGCACCGGACGTTCACCGGTGTCGCCGCGCTGGCTGCCGGCTTGCCGGGCCTGTGCGGAGGCCTGTCCCGAGCGGCTCCGGCTCCCGCGCAGCGACGTCCCGAGCACGTCACCGCCGAGATCGAGGTGATGGTCCGACGTGGCGCCGAGTACCTCGCCCGCACGCAGAACCCCGACGGCTCCTGGAACAACCAGGGAGGCTGGGGGCGCTACCCGACCGCGATGACATCGCTGGCCGGTACGGCACTGCTGATGACCGGCAGCACGCCGACGCGCGGCCCCTACTCCCGGAACATCACCAAGGCTCGCGACTTCCTGGTCGGCGCCGCGCAGCGTAACGGCCTCTTCGCGACGCCTGCGGAGGAGGGCCGGTCGATGCACGGCCATGGCTTCGCGCTCCTCTTCCTCGCCGAGGCCTACGGCATGGAAGGAGACGAGAAGCGCCAGCGCGAGCTCCACCGCCTGTTGACCAACGGCGTGCGCCTGACGCAACGCAGCCAGAGCCGCGCGGGCGGCTGGCTCTACACGCCGAATCAGGATGGCGACGAAGGCTCGATCACGGTGACGCAGCTGCAGGGAATGCGCGCGTGCCGCAACGCTGGAATCTTCGTCGACATCAGCACGATCAAGCGAGCCGTACGCTACATCGAGCTCTCGGCGAACCCGGATGGCGGCATCCGCTACAGCATGTCCGGGGGCGGCTCGCGTCCGCCGATCAGCGCCGCCGCGGTCGCGACGCTCTACAACGCCGGCGAGTACGACAGTCCTCTGGCGCTGAAGTGCCTCGCGTATTGCAACCGCACAATCTCCATCCACGGAGATATCAACCGTTCCTGGGGCCACTACTTCTACACCCACCTCTACCTGTCGCAGGCCAAGTACCAGAGGGGCGGCAAGGAGTGGGCCACCTATTATCGCGCGATCACCCGCCGTCTGCGCGGCGGCCAGCAAGGTGACGGCAGCTGGATGGGTGACCAGGTCGGAACCACTTACGGTACGGCCGTGGCGCTGACGATTCTCTTGCTTCCGTACAAGCATCTGCCGATCTATCAGAGGTGACGGGCTCGGTCCCGGGTGACCTCGCCCGGGATCGGCAAAGCTGCCGCCTCTGCTGACGGCCTTCGTTTCAGTCTGACCGACACTTTTCCGGAACAACACCCAGCCCTTCAGGTAGCTTCCTCGCCATGTCCGAACCCGCCGACCTGAGCGCCGTCGAGCGCATGAGATCAAGCTTCGACCGGCTCCGCGGGGAGATCGGCAAGGTGATCGTCGGCCAGAACGAGGTGGTCGAGCAGCTTCTCATCGCGATCTTCTCCCGCGGGCACTGCATCATCGAGGGAGTGCCGGGACTCGCGAAGACACTGCTGATCTCCACTCTCGCCGACTGTCTTCACCTGGAATTTCGCCGCATCCAGTTCACGCCGGATCTCATGCCCACGGACATCACCGGCACCGAGGTCATCCATGACGACGTCGCGAGCGGCACCCGCGAGTTCCGCTTCCTGCCGGGGCCGGTCTTCGCGAACGTCATCCTCGCGGACGAGATCAACCGGACTCCGCCGAAGACGCAGGCCGCTCTGCTCGAGGCGATGCAGGAGCGCCAGGTGACGATCGGCGGCGAGCGCCACGTACTGCCCGATCCCTTCTTCGTCCTGGCGACGCAGAACCCGATCGAGCAGGAAGGGACCTATCCGCTCCCGGAGGCCCAGCAGGACCGTTTCCTGTTCAAGATCTACATCAAGTACCCGAGTCGCTCCGAGGAGTACGACATCGTCCGCCAGACGACCGAGGACGCAAGCACCTCGGCCGAGCCGGTCTTCACCCGAGAGGATATCCAGGAGGTTCAGGAGATCGTACGTCGCGTGCCGGTCTCCGACCCCGTCGTCAACTACGCGTTGAACCTGGTGCGCAGCACTCGCGTCTCGGACACTCCCGACGACGAGTCCGTCTCCGAATTCGTCAAGGAGTATGTCGCCTGGGGCGCCGGTCCGAGGGCTTGCCAGTGCCTCGTCACCGGCGGCAAGGCAAAGGCGCTTCTGGCCGGCCGCTACCACGTCTCGATCGAAGACGTGAAGTCCGTCGCCCATCCGGTCCTGCGGCATCGGATTCTGACGAACTTCCACGCCGAGGCGCGCGGGTACACCGTGGACAAGATCATCGACCGTCTGCTCGCGGAGACGCCGACGGAGGAGAGCGAGGCCCTGAGCGATGGCCAGGTTCGAAAGATTCTACGATCCTAGGATCCTCGCTCGCATCGGACGCCTCGAGCTGCGAGCCAAGATGGTCGTCGAAGGGGTGATCACCGGACTGCACAAGAGCCCCTACCACGGGCAGGCTGTCGAGTTCGCGGATCACCGAGCGTACGTCCCCGGCGACGATCCGCGCCACATCGACTGGAAGGTCTACGGTCGCCAGTCGCGCTGGGTCATCAAGAAGTTCGAGGAGGAGACGAACCTCCGCGCCCACATCCTGCTGGACTCGTCCGAGTCGATGCGGTTCGGGTACGGTGATCGGATGTCGAAGTACGAGTACGGCGGCACTCTCGCGGCATCACTGACCTACCTCCTCAACCGCCAGCTCGACGCCGTCGGCCTGACGCTCTTCGACTCCGAGATACGCGCGAGCATCCCGGTGTCGACGTCGAAGAACGTGCTCAGCTGGATCGGCGACGCGATGGATCGCACGACGCCGGCGGAGAAGACCCGCTTCGAGGGAGTCTTCGAGCAGCTCGCCGAGACCTTTCCTCGGCGAGGCATGATCATCCTGATCTCGGATCTCTTCGCGCCACGCGAGCAGATCACGAAGGCTCTGCAGGCCTTCTCCGTGCGTGGACACGATCTGGTCGTCTTTCACGTCCTCGACGAGACCGAGACGAGCTTCCCCTTCGAGGGAAACACCCTCTTCAAGGGGCTCGAGGACTACCCGGAAGTCAACACCGACCCGCGTCAGCTGCGTGAGATATACCTCGAGGTCTTCCAGGAGTACTTGCGCGAGGTCGAGCGAATCTGCTCGCAGATGGGTGTCGACTACCACCGAACGCACACCGGAGAGCCGCTCGACGCGGCGATCATCTCGATGATCGCGGCTCGAACGCGCGTGCAAGGAGGGTGTCGTTGATGCCGTTCCTGCACCCGGCGATCGCCTGGTCCGCACTCGGGCTCGCAGCGATTCCGATCATCATTCACCTGCTCAATCGACGACGCCTGCGCCGGCTCGACTGGGCGGCGATGGAGTTTCTCCTCGCGGCACTGAAGCGCACCCGACGCCGGGTCCGCATCGAACAGCTGATCCTGCTCCTCGTGCGCATCTTGCTGATGATCCTCCTGGCGCTCTTCATCGCACGGCCGATGCTCTCGGACACGCAGTTCAGCTGGCTCGCGAGCGCGCTCAAGAAAGAGGAGAAGATCTTCATTCTCGACGACTCGCTGTCTCTGGCGCGACGCCATACCGACGGCACGATCTTCGACCGCGGCGCCGAAGCCGTGGCCACGGAGCTCAACCGTCTCGGACGACGGCGTGCCGGCGACATCGTATCGATCGTGCGAACGTCACGATCGGACGTGCCACCGCCGGGGATCTTCATCAACCAGAACAGTGCCGCGGAGCTGGGGCAGACCGTCAAGTCGTACCGGACAACGAGCACGCGGATGGACCTGGGCGCGACGCTCGATGCCATCGCGGAGCAGCAAGCCTCGACGGCGACGAGCGGCCCACAGCACCCCCGATCGATCTCGATCGTCACCGACCTGCGCTCGGTCGACTGGACCGACGGCGCAGGTGGCCCGAGCGCGTCGATCGCCGGGGCACTGACCCGGCTGACGGGGGGCGACGAGAACCCCGCGCGCATCCTCGTCTTCGACGTCGGTACCGACGACACGACCAACATCGCCCTCAGCGAGATCGAGCTCGACGGAGGGCGCCCCACCGTCGGCCTGCCGACTCAGGTGCGTGTCAAGGTGCGCAACCACGGCCGTGAACCGGTGACCGGCCTGCGTGTGCAGATGACCTTCGGCCCCGTCGGCCCCGAGAAGGGCGCTGTCGAGGGTGTGTCGGGCACCGTGCTGGCGCCGGGCATCGAGAGGGTCGCCGGCGGCGAGACGCTGATCGCGAGCATCCCGTGCACGTTTCGCTCCCCCGGACAGTACTGGGCACGCGTCGAGGTCTCCGGCAGTCGCGATCCGTTGCCGGAGGACAATCAGCTGTGGTTCGTCATCGACGTCGTCGATGCGACCGAGGTGCTCCTGGTCAGCGGCGAGCCGTCGTCGGAGCCCTGGGAGGGGGAGACGGACTTCCTCGTCGCCAGCCTCGATCCCGACGGCGAGTCGAGCGAGGGGATCTCGCCGATCGTCGTCACCGAGGACAACACCCCGGATGAAGGGCTCGAGAGGTACCTCGCAGTCTTCCTCGCCAACGTCCACAGCGTCCCCGAGAGGTTTCGCCGTCGGCTCGGGCGCTACGTCCGCGAGGGCGGCAGCCTGGTGATCTTCCTCGGCGACCAGGTCGACGCCGCCGAGTACCGGCGTCAATTCGGCAAGGGCGAGGGGCCTCCCGACGACTCGCACCCCTGGCGCGACATGCTCCCGGCTGACCTGGAAGAACTCGTCGGTGGCGACCTGACGAACGTCGGCATGGCGCCGTCTTACGAGCACGAGTACTTTCGCCTGTTCCGCCCCAGCGGCGCCAGGAGTCTGCTGGAGCAGGTCTCGTTCACGCGGTACTGGAAGCTCGCTCCCCACGACTCCACTCGCATCCTCGCGACCTTCTCCGACGGCGAGGACAGCCCGGCCATCGTCGAACGAGCGGTCGGTGACGGACGCGTCGTGATGTTCGCGACAACGGCTGACGACGAGTGGAATGACTGGCCGCCGCTCGGCACCTTGCCCATCGTGTTGAGAATCATGCTCGAGTCCTTCGCGCACGGTCGTGACAACCTGGAGGGCCATCTCGCCGGACAGCCGCTCGAGCTGCCGGTCGATGTCTCGAAGTTCCGGCTCGAGGCTCGATTCCGCGCCCCGGACTACCCGCAGACGCCCGAGGGATCGCTCCGCGCAACCCCGGCACCGGCGGCCGGCGAAGAACAGGGCGGCGAGTTCCGCTTCGCCCTGCGGCGGCAGGACACGCTCTCCGACGGTCTCCTGCGACTCGCGTACGCGCCGCGCGGTGGCGGCGACGCATCATGGCGGGCAGTGGCGATCCACGCCGATCCGGAAGAGTCCGATCTCACGCGCCTCACGCCGTCCGCGCTCGAGGAGCTCTATCCCGACGCCGACCTCCGGGTGATCCGCGATGCGAAGAGCTTCACCGAGACCGGCCGCGGTCAGTTCGAGATCGCCGACCTGCTGCTCGGGATCTTCGCCCTGCTCCTGTTCATCGAGGGGATCCTCGCGTGCTGGTTCGCACACCACAAGCGAGCCGGTGGCGGCCGTATGGCATCCCCGGAGACCGTGCCGACCATCAGCCGGGACAGCTCCGTCCCGAAGGGGACCGCGGAGGGCGTGGCGTGAGCAACCTTCCTCTCCCTGGCTTCCTGCTGCGCTGGCTCGGTGTCGACGTCGACTCGCTCGAGGGCGGCAGCGCGCACATCAGCTTCGTACGCTTCCCCGAGGGCGAGCTCGGGCTGCTGGCGATCCTGGGCGTCCTCGGCGCGATCGCCATCGTGGTCGTGACCTACCTCAACGAAGGCAAGCTCGCACGCTGGAAGAAGCTCGCGCTCGCGGGACTGCGGGGTGCGCTGCTGGTGCTCCTGGCGCTCATCGTCTTCTATCCGGTGCTCGAGATCGACCGTGCGCGTGACCTGCGCGCGGTGACCGGTGTTCTGCTCGACGACTCGCTGAGCTTCGGCATCAAGGACCGCTACCAGGGTGCGGTCGAGGACGGCACGAGAACCGCCGAGTTCCTCGACATCCCGAAGGCGGACCTCATCGACCGCACCCGAGCCGATCTCGTCAACCGGCTGCTGGAAGAGGAGCGCCACCGGTTCCTGTCACGACTCGCCGAGAAGAACCGTCTGGAGGTGTTCACCTTCTCGGACGACCTTCGTCGCCTGACGGGCCGTGACGCGTCCGACGAGGATTCGACAGACACGGAGACGACCCCGCGAACCAGGGACGTGCCGACCCCGACCACCGCGGCGCCGAGGGCCTCGATCCCGAGAGTCCGGCTGGAGCCCCGCGGGGCGTCGACCGATCTCTCCGGCGCCCTGCGCAGTATGGTCGAGCGCCAGGGGGGGGCGCGCTTCGCGGGCGTCGTCGTCATCTCCGACGGTCGCCTGACCGCGGGCACCGGCCTGTCGGATGTGCAGTCGTTCCTGCGCGAACGGCAGATCCCGGTGCACACGATCGGCATCGGCGATCCGACGCCACCGCGAAACTTCCGCGTGACCACCCTGCTCGCGAGCGAGCGAGTCTTCGCCGGCGACCCCGTCGTGGTCGACGTCAGCGTCAGCCAGAAGGGCTACGATGGCGAGACGATCCAGGTCGAGCTGCTCGATCAATCGGCGCCGCAGGGAGGGACCTTCGACGAGGAACGCGTCCTCGACACTCAGGAGGTGATCTTCGGCAAGCAGGAGATCGAGGACGAGAACGCGGGCAGCCAGGAAGAGGCGGTGGCGCGCTTCAAGGTCGACCTCGAGGGCGTCGGCCGCCACCGACTGACCGCGCGGGTCGCCGTCCGCCCGGAGGAGGCCTTCGCCGACGACAACGAGCGCAGCGCCGACGTGGAGGTCATCGAGGAGGCATCGCGCGTGCTGATGATCGCCGGCTCGCCGACATGGGAGTACCGCTACCTGCAGAACCTCCTGCGCCGTGACAAGCGCGTCACCGTATCGGCGTGGTTGATGAGCGCCGACCCGCAGTTCCCTCAGGAAGGCAACGTTCGTCTCTCGGAGCTGCCGACCGAACCGCGCACGCTCTTCGAGTTCGACGTCGTCATCCTTCTCGACCCGGACCAGGAGGAGCTCCCCGGGGAGTACCCGGTGCTCCTGGAGCGCTTCGTCGGCCAACAGAACGGCGGCCTGGTCTTCGTCGCGGGCGAGAAGTTCACGGCGGAGCTCTTCCACTCGCAGGACATGAAGCCGCTGACCGACATGTTGCCGATCGTGCCGGACCTGCCGCGCGCGGAAGCCGCGGGCGAGGACAGCTACTCCGTCTCGCAGTGGCCACTGTTGCCGACACGACTGGCGTCGGCGCACAACGCGACGCGCCTCTCGTCGCGACCGGACCGCAACCGCGAACGCTGGGAGCAGCTTCCGGGCATCTACTGGTCCTTCCCGGTACGCAAACCGAAGCCGGGCGCCAACGTGCTCTTCGTCCACGCGGATCCGGCCCGTCACGGCCCCGACGGCGCCGAGCCGGTCATGGCCTGGCAGTACTACGCCGGGGGCCGCACGATCTACCTCGGCACCGACGAGACCTGGCGCTGGCGATCGACGACCGAGGAGATCTACGATCAGTTCTGGATGCAGACCGTGCGCTACCTGACCGAGGGTCGGCTGACGGGCGGCAAGCGCAAGCTGATCCAGCTCGACCGCGACGAGTACGAGCTCGGTGACGTCGTGCGAGTCTCTGCGCTGCTCGAGGACGAGAGCTTCCGGCCCGCGACGGAGGAGTATCAGGTGGTGGTGATCGAGGCGCCGGATGGAGAGGAGACCTCGCAGCGTCTCGAGAAGGACTCGACCGCTCCCGGCTGGTACCGCGGAGTCTTCGTGCCGCGACGACTCGGCACCTACCGCGTCCGGCTCGCCGATGGCACCGAGACCCTCGTACGCGTCGAGCCGCCGGCCATCGAGTACCAGGAGCCCCAGCTCGACGAAGCGACCCTGCGCTCGCTAGCGCAGAGCACCGGCGGCACCTTCTCGCGCGTCTGGGAGGCCGCCGAGGTGCCGGATCGCATCGAGGATCGCCGACAGACGGTCGTCACGACCGACGAGCCGGTCCCGCTCTGGGACAACTGGTTCCTGCTGTCCCTCCTGACGGCACTGCTGACGATCGAGTGGGTGTTCCGCAAGCTGGTGAGACTGCTGTGAGCGATCCCCGCAACTACAGATCGCCTATCGAGGCGCGCGTCCAGGCCTGCCTGCACGACTTTCGCGGACTCCTGCGGACCTCGCTGGTGCTGCGAGGGGTGTCGCTGCTGCTCGTCATCCTCGCCGGCCTCGTGTACCTGTCCTTCGGGCTCGACCGGCTCTTCCGTCTCTCGCATGTCGGCCGCGGCGTCACGCTGCTTCTCTTCCTCGGCACGCTGGGGTGGAGTGCCTGGAGCTACGTGGTGCGACCACTCCTCGTGAGGTTGCCCGGAGCGGCGCTCGCAGACCTGCTGGAGAACCGTTTCCCTCACCTCGGCGATCGCCTGCGGAGCGCGGTCGACTTCCTGCGTGATGCCGAGGTCGGAGACTGCTGGAACGCCTCTCAGGAGACCGACGATCTGACCCTGAACATGAAGCGACGAGTCGCCGGGCAGGCTGCAAGGGAGCTCGAGACGATCGAGCCCTCGATGGTCATCGACACGCCACGAGTCGTCTCCGCCCTCACGGGCGGCGTCGCGGCCGTCGGCGCGATTGGCATCCTCTGGCTGATGCTCGGTGGCGCCTTCGGAATCTGGTTCGAGCGACAGTTCCTCTTCGGTGAGGCCGACTACGAGTACCGTACCCACCTCACGGTGCGCGGCTTCGATGCCGAGCGATCTCGCGGCGTGCCACGAGGTGATCCGATCGAGATCGAGGTCGAGGCGTCGAAGGAGATTCCCCGGCGTGTCGGCATCCGCCTCGAGTATCCGACCGGCAGCGCTCGCTACGTCATGGAGATTCGCCCCGGCGCCGAGACCGAGGCCGAGGAAGGCGTCGTCTTCGTCCACAAGCACGGCTCGGTGACGGAGGACTTCGAGTTCACCGTCGAGGGCGGTGACTTCACCACACGACCATTCCGCGTGCGCGTACTCGAACGACCACGGGTCGAGTCCCTGAGAATCACCAGCACGCCGCCCGCTTACACTGGCCGGGGTGCGACGGTCACCGACGGGGATGTCGGCGAGCTCGCGGTCGTGGAGGGCTCGATGCTGGAGCTCGCGGGAGTGTCGAACAAGCGGCTCGCCCGCGCCTCCCTGCAGACCGAGGGCGCCGTCCTCGAGCTCGCGGTGGACGCCTCGGACCGCACGCGCTTCAGCGGATCCTGGACCCCGCGGTCGGGCGGGGTATCGACGGTCATCCTCGAAGACGCAGAAAATGTGCCCCCCGATCGATTGCTGCAGTTCTCGGTGCATCTCGTTGCCGATCGTCAGCCGGTCGTGCAAGCCCGAACCGACGGTCTCGGTCCGATGATCACGGCCGACGCGCTCATGCCGTTCGTCATCAGCGCTCGCGACGACTACCGAATCGACAAGATCCTCCTCGGATGGACCGTGCGGGACGCGAAGAGCGGCGAGAGTGGCGACGGCGTCGAGCTGCCGATCGAGAGCCTGCCCTCGACGGAGCCGCTCGACTCCGTCTCTCACCCGTGGGAAGTGAAGGTCCTCGGCATCGAGCCCGAGAAGCGGCTCGACGTACGGATTGGAGCGGTCGACAACGACGGCCTCAACGGAGCGAAGACAGGGTTCTCTCCGCTCCTCAGCTTCCTGATTGTCACGCCCGAGCGACTCGGAGATGAGTTCGTCCGCCGGGAGGTCGAGCAGCGCCGTGTGCTCGAGCGGCTGATCGCCGAGGAGCGCGGGGTACGCGACGAAATCTACCGCCTCATCGACGAGTCGTGGCAGAAGGACGGCCCGATCGCCGATGCGGACGTGAAGCTGATGCTGCGACTGGCGCGTGTCGAGCGCCAGCACGGACGAGCGCTGGGATCGATCGCGGACGCCATCGAGCAGATTCTCGCAGAGATGCGCAACAACCGCGTCGGCGAGGCCGACGACCTCGCGCGCCTCGCGTCGCTGATCATCGACCCGCTGCGCTCGCTGTCCGGAAAGACACTGCCGGAGATCGCCTCACGGCTGGCGAAAATACGCCAGGAGGAGAGCTCCGAGAAGCGTGTGACCCGGGGAGTCGATCTCGGTGCTCTCGTCGATGAGAAGCTTCTCCTGCTCGACGATGCGCTGAACCAGATGCACCGTCTCGAGGGCTTCACCGAGATCGTCAAGCGCATGCGCTCGATCATCCGTACCCAGTCGGAGTCGTCGGCGGCCGTGCGGGATGCCTACCGCTCGATCATCGACGAGATCTTCGACGAGGACACCGGCGACGCTCCGGGCGGTGGCCGCTAGCGCGACCGTCGACGCCCCCGCGAGAACATAGCGAGGGCGGCCTGACGAATTAGGGTTATGATAGGAACGTTATCCCTACGGACCGAACACCGAACCCAAGGGACCGCACCCATGCGCCGCCTTCGAACACCCGCCGTTCTCGTCGCCACGCTCCTGACCCCACTCCTCGCGGCCCAGAAGGTGACGCCGCGAGAGACGGACGGTACGAGTTCCGCAAACCCGGGCAAGACGCCCGATCTGGCGAAGGTGAAGCAGGAGGAAGCGCTGCGCGACCTCCAGAGGGTCGAGGAGACGATGGAGAAGCTCGCGCGCCTGCTCCTGCGCCAGGAGCCCCACAACGCGGCGAAGCTCGACGAGGCCTTCCTGGTCGCGCGCCGCCAGCAGGTGCGGGAGAACATGAAGCGGATCGTCCAGCTCATCGTTGCCGAGAAGTACGATCGCGCCCGCGAGATCCAGAAGCAGGTGGAGAAGGATCTCGAGGAGATGCTCGACATCCTGCTCGACAAGGACGTTTCCCCCCGTGAACTGCTCAAGCACATCCGTCGGCTGCGCGCCGTCCTGAAGGACATCGACCGGGTCGCCGGAGAAGAGACGACCGCGAAGATCCGCTCGGACGAGGCCGAGCAGGCGAGCGCCGACGCGCGGGCGTTGAAGGAGACCCTCGAGAAGCTCGAAGACCTGATCCGCCAGGAAAAGGGGCTCGAGCGCGACGTCGCCAGGACCGGCAAGTCACCGGAAGTGGATCCCGACGAGAAGAGACTCGACGCTCTGAAGTCGCGGCAGCAAGGGGTGCGCGACGCGACGCAGGAACTGCGCGCCGAGGACGTCGAGCGTGGCCGCAAGGCGAAGCAGCGCATCCTCGACCGCGCCGCGGGCAAGACGACGTCCGAGCACGATGGCGAGCACGATGGCGAGCACGATGGCGAGCACGATGGCGAGCACGAGCACGATGGCGAGCACGAGCACGAGCACGATGCGAAGGACGCCGAGGACGGCAAGCCCGGCGAGAGCGGCAAGCCCGGCGAGAGCGGCAAGCCCGGCGAGAGCGGCAAGCCCGGCGAGAGCGGCAAGCCCCGGCGCCCGTCAGCGGAGGCCGGCCAGGTGCTGGACGAGGACCAGCTGAAGAGAGCCATCGCCGCGATGCGCGAAGCGGAGAAGGCGCTGCTCGAGCGCAAGCTCGCCAGAGCCGAGGAGAAGACGACCGAGGCCCGCGCCGCGCTGGAAGAGGCGGTCGCTGGTGGCCGCAAGAGTCTCGAGGCGAAGCGTACACAGCGTGACTTCGCCGGCATGAAGAAGGACCAGGACTCGACCCGGACGGAGACACAGGACATCGTCAAGCGGCTCGAGCGACGCGTGCCGCTGGTCCCGTCTCCGGACGGCAAGGGCCCGGGACGCAAGGAGATCGCCAGCGCCTCGAAGTCGATGAGCGGGGCGTCCGGCAAGCTCGGCGGCGGCAAGCCCGGTGGCGCCTCGGCGGAGCAAGAGAAGGCTCTCGAGGATCTCGACAAGGGCAAGAAGAAGGTCGAGGAGGCGCTGGAGGAGATTCAGCGCGCGTTCCGCGATCGTCTCATCGCCTACCTCAAGGAGCGCTTCCAGTACGCCCTCCAGGAGCAGCGCGCGATCACGCGCGAGACACGCTCGCTCGATCTGAAGCTGCGGGCGATCCGGCTCGCCGCCGCCGGCAAGAGCGAGACCATCGACGTGAAGGACCGTCAGCTGTCACGCCGCCTGGCGATTCGCGAAGCGAAGCTGACGCTCATCACCGACGACGTGCTGGACCTCCTGACCGAGGACGGCACCACGATGGTATTCCCGGAGATCGTCTCCGAGATCCACGCCGACCTCGAGAACGCGGGGGGGCTGCTCGAGCGCATCGAGACCGGCGCCCTGACGCAGAGCGTGCAGAAGGACGTCGAGGACGCCATCACGGAGATCCTGGCCGCCCTCGAGCAGGCGCAAAAGAAACCGCCGCCGCCGAGTCCCAACAAGGGCCGAGAATCCAAGAGCGGCGCCGCGCCTCTGCTGGCCAAGTCCTCGGAGCTCAAGATGGTGCGAGCCCTGCAGCTGCGCGTCAACAAACGCACCACTGGCTTCGACCTCGGGCGCCGCGGCGAGGAGTTGAGTCCCGGCGCCAAGCTGCAGATCGAGGAGATCGCCCGCAAGCAGAAGCACGTCGAGAATCTGCTGCGCCGGGTCGCGCGGTCGATCGGCGGACGTTGACGGCCCACCAGCCGGCCGAATGGCGGCTTTTTCTTTGACCCACGCCGGTTTGGGTCAAATACTAGGGTTGCCGGATACCGTGACAAACCAAGCTTCCGCTGATTCGGAGGTTCCGATGCTCAAGCGACTGCTGTCGACCGCGTCCCTCTCTCTCGTCGTCGCCGCGCTCTCCCTGGCGGCCCGCCCCGTCTCGGCCCAGCACCCGAGCGAGTTCACCGCGCGCGACAAGTCGGAGATCTTCATCCAGCACCTCGTCAAGGTGCTGCGTCTGGATCCGGCGAAGTACGAGGCGATGGTGCTCGAGTACGAGATCGGCACCGCCCTCGCGGAACTCTCCGACGAGGTCGCGGTGGAGCTTGCCGGCGTCGACTTCATCGAGAACAGCCTCGGCGAGCTTTACCCGGCGTACGGCCGTGCCCTCGAGGCCTTTCGAAGCGAGAAGGACACGGAGGCCGAAGTGGCGCTGCGCGGGCTCGACCCCGATTCGCTCGGTGGCAAGACGAACCCCTATCTCGAAGCCTACGCCGGCCTGCTGCGCGCCGAGATCGACTTCCGCGCCGGCAAGTATGACGAAGTCGTCCGACGCTGCGAAGAGCTGAGCCTCAAGGAGCGCCAGCGCATGATCGCAGACCACCGGGTCTGCGAGCTGATCGCCCTGTCCTTCGAGAAGCAGGGTCGTCCGCTGCTGGAGTTCGCTCAGTACGCGATCCTCGTGACCGACTTCGACGAGCTGCCGAAGGATCTCCAGGCCCGCGCCAAGGCCCGCATGGCCGCGCTCAACGGTGAACACGGTCGCCCGCTCCACACCGTCGCGGGCTGGATGCGCCGGGTCGAGAAGCTCCTCTCCGAGGAGGTGACGGCGAAGGACCCGACGCAGTCCCAGGAGACGATGATCGTCGTCGCGCTCGACAAGCTGATCGAGCTGCAGGAAGCCGTCGAACGGCAGGCCTGCAAGAACTGTGGCGGCGACTGCCCGGGCGGCCAGTGTCAGAACGCCAACCCGAACGGCCAGAAGAGCCGGAACCCCGCACAGGTGTCGAAGCTCCCGAATCGAGGCCCGGGCATCGTGCGCCTGAACGGCGTCTCCCACGCCCGCCGCGACTCGATCTGGGGGCTCCTCGACCAGAAGAACGCTTCCCGCGCCCTGAAGAGCTTCGGCGGCAAGCTTCCGCCCCGCTACGAGAAGCTCCTCAAGAAGTACTACAAGCGCCTCTCCAAGGACCAGTAGCCACGCGGCGACGGGTACACGAGACGTGCGACGGGTACGAGACGCGGCGACGGGTACAAGACGCGGCGACGGACAGGACGTATCGTGAGACCCGGTCGATCCACGCTCTCGCTTTCCCCAAGTGCCGGTCTGCTGCTTGTTCTGCTGACGCTCGCTGCGACAGGAAGCCAAGAGCCCGGGAACCCAGAGCCCGGGAACCCAGAGCCCGGGAACGCAGACCGGGAGAGCACCGGCCCTTCCTCGACCGTCTCGGTTCCCGGCGTCACCCTGCTCGACGGCAAGACCGTCGCCGGAGCGCTCGAGGCGATCTCTCCGGAGGGCATCCGGATCTCCGGCCGCAAGGAGACGCTGCCGGCTTACGAGATCCAGGAGATCCGCCTTCCTTCACCCGAAGGGGACAAGCAGCCGATCGTTTTCGCCCACCATCCTCTCGTACGCTTTCGTGGCGGCGAGCAGATTGCCGCGCGCGTCCTCGAGGTCGTCGAGGGCGACGGCGGCAGGCGGGTCGCGATGGTCCGCCTGCGGGGCGACAGCCTCCCACCGCCGGGGGCACGACTACCGGTGCTCCACCTGCCGCTCGAGAACGTCAGCGCGTTCCGCCTGCGCGAGGCGCACCCGACGGACGATCTTCTGCGACAGGCGATGCAGAACCCCGCGCCGCAGACCGATCAGCTCTTCGTCCGCCGCGCCGGCCTTCTGAGCGTGGCCAGCACGCTGCGCGCCCTGACGGGTGAACACCTGGTGGTCGACCGCGGCGAGAAGCGCAGCCGCGTTCGACGGCAGCTCGTCCAGGGCCTGATCCTGGCCCCTGTCGCGACCAGGATCGTCGAGAGTGATCCCCCCGCGGTTCTCGAGTTGCACGGCATCGGCCGCCTGCCGGCGTACCTCGTCGGCCTCGAAGGCGCCGAATCGAAGCGGGCCCTCGTCGTGCGCATGCCAGGCGCAGCCAAGGACTCGCTCAGCCGGCTGCCGCTCTCGGCGGTCGGGCGCATCACGACAGCGAGCGACCGCGTGCTCTTCCTGTCGACGGCCGAACCGCTGGCGATCGATGAGCGACCGGTCGTCGGCAAGCCGATACGCTACCGCCGGGACAGGAGCGTCAGCGGCGGCCCTCTGTCGATCGGCGGTCGACGCTACCGCCGCGGCCTCGGCGTTCACTCGTACTGCGCGATCGACTTCGACCTCGCCGCGCAGTACCGTTCCTTCGCCGCGGTCATCGGGCTCGACGACTCGTCCCGAGGCAAGGGCTCCGTCACCTTCCGTGTCATCGCCGACGGCAAGGAGATCTACACCAAGGACGTGTCCGGCAAGGTGGGACCGGAGCCGGTCTCGCTGCCGATGGACGACGTTCGGGTCTTGCGGCTCGTCGCCGACTACGGCGCGGACGATCTCGACTTCTCCGACCACGCGGACTGGGCCGACGCCCGCGTCACCAAGTGAGCACCGAGGACCTTTCGATGAGACGACTGCTGATCGCCGCCGCGCTTCTTCCGGCCCACATCCTCTCGCCTCTTCACGCACAGCAAGAGAAGGACGGGGTCGAGAAGAGAGCCGATGCGACCAGGACCGACGACAAGAAGCAGCGCGGCATCCACTGGGCGACAAGCTTCGAGACGGCTCTGGAGCGGGCGCAGGTCGAGTTTTGCCAGATCCCTGCGCAGGTCCTGCTGCGCTTTGACCCGGCGGGAGGCCAGATCGGCAATGAGCAGGTCCAGGGCGCCTGCCAGATCGGCCTTCGT
>CAYMLL010000013.1:0-21231 GCA_964390645.1 uncultured Planctomycetia bacterium
GACAAGAACTACCACTGGTTCAGCCGCTACCGCGTCGTCGACGGCTACAACGTCTACGGTGGTCGCTCGAAGCTCTCCTGGTTCGGTCAGTCGAACGCCGACGTCATGCGTCGCGAGATGGAGATGTTCGACGTCATGACCGCTAACCGCGACGTCCACGTCTGGGCCGCCGCGCAAGGCAAGGAGCACAAGGTCGTCGACAACAATCTACCGAAGAACCTGGTGGTCAAGACCAACAAGCCGGGACCGCTAGAAGGTAAGTTCCACCCCTACCTGGGCGGCAAGGAGGCGATCGGCAAGATGTCGATCGCCGAGGGTATGCGGGTCAACCTCTTCGCGTCCGAGGAGATGTTCCCCGAGCTGATCAACCCTGTGCAGATGGCGGTCGACACGAACGGCCGGCTTTTCGCCTCGGTGTGGGGCACGTATCCGCACTGGAATCCCAGCGAGCCCTCGACCGATCGCATCATCTGCCTGCCGGACGACAACGGCGACGGCGTCGCGGACAAGTGCATCACGTTCGCCGGCAATCTCAACAGCATCACCGGATTCGAGTTCTGGGGTGGTGGCATGCTGGTCGCTGCCGCGCCGGAAATCTGGTTCCTTCAGGACACCGACGGAGACTACGTCGCGGACAAGAAAATCCGCATGCTGCAGGGAGTCTCGAGCGCCGACACTCACCACTCGGCGAACGCCATGGTGATGGGGCCCGACGGCTGGCTGTACTGGTCGCGCGGAATTTTCAACATCGCGCCGATGGAGACTCCGACCAGAACTCACCGCACGGGCGCCTCCGGCGTCCACCGCTTCAATCCGCGCACCTTCGAAGCCGAGTTCCACTTCCCGATCGGCCCGAACCCGCACGGCGATGTGTTTGACCAGTGGGGCTACCAGTTCGTGAACGACGGCACCGGCGGCACCGGGAGCTACGTCAACATCGGCAAGGGCCGCGGCAACCGGCAGTGGTTCAGAAAGCGTGTGCGCCCCGTCGCCGCCACCGGAATCTTGTCGAGTACCCATTTCCCCGAGCGCAACCAGGGGAACTTCCTGATCTGCAACACGATCGGCGTTCGTGCCGTGCTCCAGCACAAGGTGACCCACGACGGCGCCGACATTCGTGCCACCGAGATCGAGCCGATCATCCAGTCCGCCGATCCGAACTTCCGGCCGACGGACGTCGAGGTCGGAGGCGACGGAGCGCTCTACGTCTCGGACTGGTGCAACGTCCTCATCGGACACATGCAGCACAACATGCGTGATCCCAACCGCGACCACAAACACGGAAGAATCTACCGAGTGACCGTGAAGGGACGAGAGACGCACGAGCCACGGAAGCTCAAGGGCCAGCCCATCGAAGTCGTGCTTCGCTCTTTCTGGTCCAGGACGAGCTCGGACCGTTACCGAGCACGTCTCGAGCTGAGCGGTCGCAAGCGGGGCGATATTCTCTCCGCGCTCGCCGGATTCACGGCAGAGATCAGTCCGGAGAAGGCCGACGATGCGCAGGCGCTCCTCGAGTGCCTCTGGGTCTACGAGGAGTTCCGTGCGCCGAATCTCGCCCTCGTGAAGAAGGTCTTCCAGGCGAAGGAGCCACGTGTCCGGGCCGCCGCCACCCGTACTCTCGGCCACTGGGGCCCGGGTGTCTTCCGCACACCGGGGTTCATCACCGACGGCTGGGAAGGCGTTCTCGTGGCTGCTTCGCGCGACCCGTCGCCGCTCGTTCGAGCCGAAGCGCTGAAGGCCGCGGTCGAGTACGAAGGTACTGCATCGGCTGACGTGATCTTCGAGGTCGCCACCCGGCCAACCGACTCCGAGCTCGAGTCGGTGCTCAACTACGCGCGACAAAACATCAACGTCGACGCGATGATCGCTGACGCGGTCAAGTCCGGAAAGAAGCTCTCGCCGGTCGCTCAAGCCTACGCTCTCAAGAAGGCCAGTCCGAGCGCTCTGATGTCCATGGAACGCAGCGACGCGGTCTACAACGCGTTGCTCACCCGCGAGGGCGTTCCGGCGAAGTTTCGACGGGAGGCGATCGACGCTCTCGCGAAAAAGAACAACCGATCGGCTGGAGACGAGCTGCTCGCCAGTATCGCCGAGGCGGAGAAGAACGAGCGCGCGACTCTCGGTGACCTGGCTGCCCTGCTCGCTTCGGCGACGGGGAAGCGGCTGGCGGTGACCGAGCCGGACCTCGAGTCGCTCGCTTCAAAGACGCAGTCGGCGTTGGTGCGCAGCGCAGCCTACACGGCGTGGCTCCGAGAAGGATCGCCGAAGAACGTCTGGAAGCACGCGTTGCGGTCGCGTGAGTCGCTGACGGATCTCTTGTTCAGCGTGGAGAAGAGTGGCGACGAGAGGACACGCGCGGAGCTCTTCTCGCTCGTCCGACCGCTGCAGTTCGAGCTTCCCGAGCACCTGCGTTCGCCCGACGACGACAACCCCACGGCTTCCCGCGGGCCGGCGATCGAGCTCGCGTACTACGAGCCCCGTCCGGGCAACGCCTCGATCGAGGCCTTCGATCGCGCCAAGCCCAGGTTCACGACCAAGCTCGAGAACTTCGTCACGCACGCACCCAGGGGCCGGAAGGACGCCTTCGGCACCAAGCAGACCGCCTCGATCAGAATTCCCAAGTCGGGCAAGTACAGGTTCTTCACGGCGTCGGACGATGGCTCCCGTCTCTACATCGACAAGAAGCAGGTCGTCGAGAACGACGGGAATCACGGCATCGTCGAGCGCAGCGGGAGCGTCCAGCTCAGCGAAGGGCTCCATGAAATCGTCGTGACCTACTACGACAACGGCGGCGCGGACGGACTCTCGGTGTACTGGCAGGGACCCGGCATCCGCAAGCAGAAGGTCCCGACTCATGCCTTGCGCCCCGCCGGCAGCGGCAGCCTGAGAGCGCTCGCGATAGAGATCGTCTCCGAGCTTCCCGGCCGCATCGACGAGAAGGTGAGCGACTACTCGAAGCTCGTCGAGTCGAAGAGCCTGAAGAGAGCCGCGCTCGTAGCGCTCGCGAAGGTGCCTCCGCGTCAAGTCTCGGAGCGGCTCTCGGGCGACGACGCGTCCAGGGTCGTCAACGAGGTCATCCTCCAGGGAGAAGAAGCGACGCCGGTGGAGCGTCAGTCCGAAGGGTACAGTCGGCGTCTCGCGCTCGGTGAAGCCCTCCTCGGGAAGCTCGAGGGAGAGCGCAGGTCCGCGTCCAGCAAGCTCAGGGCGCTGCGCGAGAGTATACCGGTGACGGCCGACCCCGCGGTCATGGCCCTCGGCAAGGAGGTATTCCATCGCGAGAGCCACTGCAAGACGTGCCACCAGCCGAACGGTCAGGGGCTCCCGAATCTCTATCCGCCGCTCGATGGAAGCGTCTGGGTGACCGGCTCGCAAGACCGCATCATCCGCATCGTCATCGACGGCATGCACGGGAACATCCGGGTCAACGGGAAGACCTTCAGCTCGCCGCCACTGCCGCCCATGACCGGCTTCCGGCATCTTCTCTCGGACGAGGAGATCGCCGCCGTGTTGACCTACGTGCGGAACTCGTGGTCGAACCGGGCGAAGCCGGTCACGACTTCAAAGGTCGCGAGTGTGCGCGCCGAGAAGCGCGACGCCGACTCGACCTTCTGGGACGCTGCCGATCTGCTCGCAAAGTATCCGCTCGAAGATGGAAGCAAGCCGCTCCCCAGCGTCGCGAGTGCTGACGGGTGGGTGCCGACGTTTGTCAAGGCGTGGAAACCCTCCGACTTCAGGCCCGCGGATGTCGCGAAGGGCAAGCGCTCCTTCGACGAAGGCAAGCTGGGCTTCCAGCATCTCGGCTGCGCTCGTTGCCACAAGATGGGCGGTGAAGGCGGAGTCTTCGGACCGGACCTGGCGAAGCTCGACGCGAAGAAGCGAAACGCGGCGCACGTCCTGCGTTCGCTTCTCCAGCCGTCCAAGGTCATCGAGGAGAAGTTCAGCCTCTACTCCTTCGTCCTCAACGATGGATCCGTCGTATCCGGCATCATTCATTCGGAAAAGAAGGGCCAGCTCGAGATTGTCTCGGATCCGCTCGCCGGTCCGAAGACCGTGAAGAGAAGCGCCATCCTTCAGCAATCGAAGATGGACCTGTCGATCATGCCGGAGGGTCAAGTGAACTCGCTGACGCGAGAGCAGGTTCTCGACCTGGTGGCCTTCGTCATCGCGGGAGGCGACGCGAAGCACAAGATCTTCGGCGGCAAGTAGGAATCGCGGGCGGAGCAGACGGCGGCATCGGCTACCGGAGCTGCCGACGAGCCTCGCATTCGACGTACACCATCATGACGTCAACGTCGCCCGGGACCGCGCGGCCCGTCCGTCCTGCTCCGCGTCCACCGTCACTTCCGATGTACCGGAGTCAGGGACCGGGCTACTCGTCACAGGCGTTCGGGCAATCCGTGATCGTCACGCAGTCGCGACCCAGGACCGGCGACGGTCCACCGACGAACAGGAACGCGAAGATGTGCACCCCGTCGGAGAGATCCACATTTCCGTCGCCGTTCACATCGACCAGGGCGATGTTGCCCGGATCCCGGACGGTGCCGCCTCCACAGGGGAGGGCCGGCGGGTTGCCCTGAAAGAGGTGGCCGAGCAGGCAGATCCCGTCCGAGAGGTCGACCCTGCCATCCTGGTTGCAGTTGCCGGGCAGCTGGTGGCCACCTTCCGGTACCGTGATCTGTCCTTCACAGAGGCCGGCGGCCACGGGGGTGCAGGCGGTGCCGTCGCTCACCGACACTGAGACGGCGTAGTCGCCGGGCTCCACCGCGAAGAAGGCCACGTTCTCCGGTTGCGGTCCGGTGACCAGAGGACCGGCTCCCTGGCCGCCTGTCGCCTCGGCTCTGAACGTGTAGCTGATGGAGTCTCCGCTGTCGTCCTCGGCCACCGCCATCGCCCGGATCCCCGCGCCGTCGAGGCTCAGGTCGAGGTCGACGCAGCGTGTGTCGCAAGCAGGGCGGTTCGGCACGGTGAACCGGAAGCGGGGACATTCGCTGTCCTCTGCAGGTGGGTCACACGACGAGTCGTCTTCCACCGTTACCGTGACGTTGTAGCCCCTGTTCGGAGGCAGGCTGAACTCCGCCGTGTCTTGCGTCTGAGGGCCGACCGTCTCGTTGATCGTGGTACCGCGGCGCACGTTGAAGGTGTAGCTGATGACGTCGTCCGTGTCGTCGTGTGCGGTGGCCGTTACCCTCACGTTGCTCTCGCCCTGGTTGATCAAGCTGACCTCGATCTCGTCGCAGTGCGTGTCGCAGGGTGGTGTCGTATCGATCGAGAAGAGGAGCTCCCCGCACTCCTCCTCGCCGACGTCGAACACGAGGCGGTACGTGTGCAGCCCGAGCGAAACGTCGGTGTCGGTGAACGCCGGTGGATCGGCCGGGACGTCGTCGCCGATGAGCTCGTCATCGCGGAAGACGTCAACGCCGCCGGGGAGAATGTTGCCGTTGGTCCAGCTCAGGTTGACGTCGGCGTCGTCGCCGAGCTCGGCTTGCAGACGACGGGGGCAGTTCTCGTTCAGGACGTTGACAACCGAGATTCGCCAATCATTGCCCGTCAGGCCGGGCAGCGTGTCGCCCGGGGGGACGACCAGAACGAAGGGGGCCTCGGCCAGGTCGCCGCTGATGTCGAAGTAGCCGAGATAGTTGGTATCGGGTGACACATGGGGTTGGAAGCCGGCGATCCACAGCTTCGTGCCGTCGGCGCTGACGTCCATGCTGTTCAGCGGTGAAATCGGATCGAGCCTCGGCAATGTACCGGGCGACGGGCCGCCGGTAACGAAACTGCCGTAGGCGATCGTCCCGCTCCTGCCGGAGAAATAGGTGCTGTCGCTCTCGCGGATGGCCGTCGCGTGGCTGTTGAGAACGTCCGAGATGCCGGAGTCGTAGGGGGTCGACCAGCTTCCGTCGGCGGCCTGATCCCACGCACGAAATCCGTCGTCGCCGTTGTGGGTGTAGAGCGTGTTGTCGTGGACGACCTGATAGATCTTGGCATCCGTCGCCGCGGTGTGGGCACCCATGTCGGTGACGCTGTCGCTCACGGGGTCGTAGCGCCACAGACGGCCGCCACCGCGTGTGTGAGCGTAGATCTCCCCGTCCTGGGGTCCCCTGATGAAGATGTCGGGATGCTGCTCTCCCCCGCCCCTGTTGTCGAAGCCCCTGATCCTGGTCGCAGTGGCCGCGATCGTGGGGTCGAGAAGGTCCGCAAGCGCGACGCTCCATTCGGCGGGCGAATCGCCCTCGGAGAAGTACAGAGTGTCGCTGGCCTCGTGGTGGTAGGCGGCCCGTGCGCCCCAGGGCACGCCTGCCACCTCGGGCAGGTTCTCGATGAAGGTCAGCCGGTCGCCATCCACCCTGTAGATGCCACCGCCACCGTTGGCCTGCGTGCCGACGATGAGATACTCACCCGGAAACGTCGTACCCGCCGACGCGTCGCCCGTCGGGTTCCACGGTGAGAGAAGCATCGCCAGCCCGACGGTCGCCATCGTTCTGTTCATCGCATCGCTCGCTTTCCAGCCGGGTATCAAGAGAGACCAGCAAACACCTCCGATGCTACCCGCCCCCGGACGTCACACAAGCGCTCCCCGCCGCCTTCTTCCGGAGTGAGCGCTGCTACTATCCTGCTCCCCTCCGAGCCAGAGCTCGCGCTGCTTTCTCTCGTTGGCCGTGACGGCCGGCCTGTCTGAAGGGCCATGAAGGAAGGCGGCGCCGGTCGCGGAGCTACGCGATCAGGCCCGCCTGTCCCTCGCGTTCCTGTTGGCCCCGGAGTCGAGAATCAGCAGTGATTCGAAATAACCCGCTGATCCTTGTGGCGTAGCTTTCTCGTATCGATACCGTGCGCCTTGGAGAAATCCACGGAGTCCAGGAACTCGAAAGCGGCATCAAAGGAAGCGACGAGATGCGTGGCCATGTCACGAGTGAGATTGTTCTTTACCACGATCCGGAACATCGTGCTTTCGGCCTCCTCATCATGAAACAGAGCCATCGTCTCCTCCGTGAGTGGGTCGTTGTAGCTCATCCGGTAGCCACTCACGTACCAATGGTGTTGAGACAGCACGTGTTGCAGATCGATGTCGTCGTAGCTGGAACCGCATTCGGGATTGAGCATGGCGGTGACTACCGGCAAGCAGTGCTCGTCGCCGTTGTCCAGGAAGACGAAGCGTGGCTTTCCTTTGTGTGTCATCTTCCCGAGCTGGTCGCGCAGGTATTTCGCGTTCTGCATCATGTTTGAACAGCACTGGCTATATCCCGTGAGACCGTATCGGAGCAGCTTGTAGTACTGAACAAAGACCCCGCTGGCTGGTCGGGAGAAGTTGAGAGTGTATGAATCCGCCTTGCCACCCAGGTAGGTGACGGAAATCGCGACGTGATCGCTCAGGCCTTCCCTCTGCCGCCAGACGATCCAGCCGGTGCCGCAACAGGATTCCCCGTACTTGTGCCCGCTCGTCGAGATCGACAGGACGTTCTTCAGGCGAAAATCCCACTCCGGTAGTCCCTCCTGGAATGGCGCGATGAACCCTCCGGAGGCAGCGTCCACGTGGATTCCCACCTGGTAACCCAGCTCCCGGTTCAACTCCTCGATGACCGCGTTCACTTCCCTTACAGGATCGAACTGGCCGCCGTAGTGATTCCCCATGATGCAGACAACACCGATCGTCCTCTCGTCGACAGATTCCTTGATTCTCTCGGGATCCACCGTGAAGGTCCTGGCCGACGGGCGGATGAGCCTCGGTTCGATGTCCATGTAGCGGAACAGCTTTTCCCATGCCGCCTGGAAACAGCTCGACATGACGATGTTCGGGCGCACTCCGAGGACCTGCTCGGTGGTGAGCCCGTTTCTTCTCCGGTACCACTCGCGCCATCGGAACTTCAGTGCCAGGCCGGCGAGCAAGCAGGCCTCGGTGGAGCCGACAGTTCCGGCACCTGCGAATACACCGTGCTCCGCGAAATCGTCCGGCTCGGGGCAGTTCCACAGGTTAGCGATCATGTTTATGACGCTGTTGTGCATCTTGTAGGACTGGGGGTAAACGGTCTGGTCTGCCAGGTTTACCTTGAGCCCCATCAGCGCGACGTCGTCCTCCTCGTCCTCGGCGGTGACGTTCACATAGGAAGAGGTGTTGAGGTTCTGGTTGAAGTCGAGAGCGTGGTTGTTCTCGATGGCTGACTTCACGGTTCTCGGGCTCAGACCGTGTTCAGGCATCTGGCAGATGTCGACCAGGTCGTCTTGCGCCGCTCGAGAGAAGTAGTAGCTTTCGTCGCTTACTCGACTCAGCTGTACTCGCAGTCGCTCGATCTCTTTCTTCAGATTCTCGGTGTCATTCGACATGCTGTTCTTCCGATCGTCGTTTCAGTTTCCGTGAATCCTCAGAAGGGGATCCGGGAATCCTCAGAAGGGGAATTGTCTACCGTGAAAGCCGAACCGCAAGCCGCCGGCGGGAGGCATGTTGAATCTCACCGGTGCGGCGATTCCACCATGAACTGTCCTCACGTCGAGCCTAAACTCTCTTGGCGGCGGAATCCACGGCGCTCTTCTCTCTCGGCTGCTTCATGCGCATCGTCGGGAGATGTAGAGAGCTTGCGGCGGTCGCGCGCCGCCGGTACTGCGGGGCTTCTCGCCGTTGCCGGGAGGGCGTGGGGATGCGCGGCCGGCCATCCAAGACCCTCTGCGTCGAGAATCGCGGGTGTCGGCTCACGGGCGGAGTGGGACCCCATGGTGTCACCCGGGGCTTGACGGCTCTTCTTCCCATGCGCGGCCGTGTCCCACGGCACGAAGCCGCCGGTTGAGCCCGGGCCGGATCGTCCTGTCGACGTCCTTCGCTCAGATGGAAGCCGGATACATGGCCGCTGACGGGGAGTTCTTCTCGATCAGGAACTGTAGAAGCTTGCGGTCCGGTTCGAGGAACTCCTGGATTCGAGCGCTGTCGACGTCGGCGACGATGATCTCACCCACCTCGTCGTAGACGGCTCCGAACAGCCCATGGCTCTTCATCTTCTGCGTCTGGTAGCAGTTGTCCGAGGTGGGACTCACGTAGTGGACCGACTTACACTTGTAGCGATGGATCAGGTAGAGGTGCGTGAGGGTCATGAGCCGCTTCTTGCGGAGGTTCGTATCGAAGGTGTTCTGGTCTCGAATCACCAGGATGTCCCGTCGACACCGATCCTGGATGGGTGTGAACACCACGTTGGCGAGGCGCTCCCCGGTCTTGTTGAAGATACCGAGATCCAGCAGCTCGGAGCCGGCGGTATGTGGCCGCAGCTTCACCTTCAGGGGTCGTGGCAGCCCGTGATGTTTGGCCCAGAGATCGAGCCACTCTTCCAGGAGTCGGGTCGGTACTTCGGTCTGGACGAGGTGCTGGAACTGGGTCGACCCCTTGCCCATCGCCTTGGTCATCGCCGTCCGTCCGGATGCAGCCATCAGGGCGCTGTCGGCCCGTGGACCACCGACCAGCGATTGCGGTGTCTGGTAGGGTGAGTCGGTGAGCCGGAAGCTGCGCTGGAGCCGAGCCAGCGCCAGCATCCCGTCTTCTTGCAGCGCCGTGGCAAAATCCTCGCTGGCCCGGCCGTCGATCTGGTGACCGCCGTAGGTGATGAAGTTGAAGACGTAACCCAGCTTGCCGAGCTCGACGGGGAATTGCCTCATCTCCTGGTCGCTCATTCCGGTCGTATCCCAGTTGAAGGATGGCGACAAGTTGTAGGCCAGCATCTTGTCCGGGAAGTGCGCGTGGATGGCCTCGGCGAACTCCTGCGCGTCCGAGAGGCTGGCGGTCTTGGTCTCCATCCACAGGAGATCACAGAACGGGGCGACCGCCAACGAGCGCGCGATCGCGTACTTGATGCCGCCCTGGATCTGGTAGTAGCCCTCCGGCGTCTTGGCGTGTCCGCAGTCCCAGATGATGTTGATTCCGAGTGAACGCGCCCGGTTCCGCGCTGCCAAGAAGGACGTCTGGCTCGCGAAGTCGAGCCATTGCGGGGCCGTCATCCCCAGCTCCTCGCCCTCGTCGCGGCGGAAACAGATGACGTCAGCTACCGCTTGCGGGTAGGTCTTGAGGCCCGCCTCCGCCACCCAGATCTCGACGTACCGGGTCAGCACCTTGTCGACGACTGCATCGATCGAGCTCCCCGTGCGGAACTCCTTGACGCTCTCATCAATCAGCTGCTGCAACCCTGTCCGATCCAGCCAGGCGAAGGCTTCCTGGTACTCCGGCTCATGGATGGCAAACAGGCGATGGCCACGAATATCCTCGGCGCCCTGTTCGTGGAAGCGTCGCAGGATCGCCGCGTGGCCAACCTTGTAGCGAGGCATGTCGACGTTCGTCGATCCGAGGACAAAGGGGTCATCACGCTCGTCTCCTCGACTCTCCAGGAGCGTTGCGGACTCGGCGTCCGTGCGTGCGACGATGACGCCCCCGACGTTCATCACGTCGAGCTGGAATCGGGCAGCGTTGAGCCGCTTGATCTGCTCATCGACCCCCACCAGCACCTTGCCGCCTTGATGGCCGCACTTCTTCGAGCCGGGTCGTTGATCCTCGATGTGATAGCCCGGGACCCCGACCTCGACGAAGCGTCGAATGAGATTGCGGACATGTGCGTCGCCGCCGTGGCCGGTGTCGGCATCGGCGATGATGAACGGTCGGAAGTCGTGTTCCGGGGTCGCGTCGCGATCAGGCTCGCTCATCCGCGAGCGCGAGAAACGCTGATTCTTGTCGGCGGTCAGCAATGCCCGCACGATGGGCGCCGCCTCCTCGGGCACCTGACTCAGCGGGTAACTGGCCAGATCCGGGCCTGGCTCCTCGCAGATCGAGCCCTTTGCCGACGTCGCCCAGCCGCCCAGGTAGATGCCCTGGATGCCGGCCCGCTTCATGGCCACCGCCTGGCCCGGAGAGTAGGGGCCGAAAGTCGTGATCGACCTCTTCTCGGCGAACAACGACCGGAGCAGATCGTGGAACTGTTCGGCCGCGACCCGGGCAACCGTGTAGTCCTGAGCGATGGTTCCTCGCTGATTCATGACCTGGCCCGCGGAGTAGAGCCGTTCGATGTTTTCGAAGCGAGCGCTCGATTGCCACGTGATCTGGTTCGGCAAGTCTTGCTGGAATTCACTCATCTGCTCGGTTCCTGTTCCTTCGATGCACGCAGCGTGGAGTCAAAAACGGGGATTGTCGGTGATCCGGGTGCCGTCCCTGGAGAACGCGGTCATGAACTGCTCGACGCGCTCCTGTGCCTCATCCAGATCGTGGTTGTCCAGGTTGATGTTCAAGAGGTCGATGTACCAGGGCGCCTTGACCGTCGAGTTGACATAGGCCGCGACGATGGCTCGGGCGATTGGCAGCGTCGTGGTCTTGGAGTTGTCGTGGACGTCCCGGTTTCCCGCCGCCAGCAACTTGTCGTACTCCTGCGACAGCAAGCGCTCGAAGAGCTCTGCGGTCAGGGGATCACCGACCGAGATCCCGGTCGGATCATCGGACTCCGTGAAGGCCACCCCCTTGTGCAGCCACTCCCAGAGGATGCTCAGTCGGATCTCTCCGGTTGCCATGTCTTCCATGAGATAGAGGACATCGTCGTTGCCGAAGGAGTCGGCCTGCTTGAGCGCTGCAGCCTGCATGCCCTGACCGAACGCGTTGCCATACTGGAGCGCCACACTGATCAGATCCCGGGCTCCGCGGATGGTACGGGGCGCCGGCTCGAGCAGCGTCAGACCCGTCGCGTCGGAGTCGGTGTATGTCAATGGCGGGAAGTCTCGTCCGAGCTGGTTGTCGTCTCCGACCTGTTCCCAGACCGGTCGGACAATGTGCACCATCTTCCAGTGGGCGACCCACTTGCCGCTTGCTCCTGCTCGCTGCTCGCGCTTCGCTCCCTCCACGGCCCGCGCCATGCTCTCCGCCACGCCGTGCTTCGAGCCGACCGGGATGTTCGGTTCCATGCCGCCCTGCCACAGCGCGTAGCGCTCATCCTGGTCCGGCGTGTTGACCGCTCGCCGGACCCGGTCTTCGTAGTTGCGCATGTAGCCATAGGTCATCCCGATGGCATCGATGTTCGGGTTGTGGAATCCCTCATCCCAGGACAGGGCATCGGAGACGCTGTTGATGTAGTCCCAGCGTCCGGTGTTGTAACCCACGAAGCGTCGGCCCAGCGCGGCGCGGATCTCCATCAGCTGGAAGCTGGCCTCGAGTTGCTCGACCAGGACGTAGGTCTTGATGGTCCCGGCCGGAAGCGACAGGTGTGTCTCGATCCCTGCCAGCAAGGCGTCCCAGAGCGCGGCCTCGTCAGCTGTCTGGATCTTGGGAAGGTACAACACGACAGAGGAGCCGGCGGCACGCAAGGCTTCCTGGTTGTTGACCACGTAGAGGGTGGCATCGACCAGTGACGCCCCGATCCCGGTCCCGTCCGCCCGACGGATATGGCGGTCATCGAGATGGAGTCCGCGCGCGCGGTAGATCTTCGTGGTGAAGTCGAGCTGGTCACGCCAGCCGGTGACGATGTCCCGCTCCAGGAAACCCCGTGACCAGTCGTTCATTTCCGCAGCGACCTGCTTGGCGACCCCGAGGAACAGAGGGGCCTGAGCGATGCCCAGCTTGAGGTTACGCTGGTTGTCGAGGGACATGGTCGAGAGCTGTCCGAGGGCGTCCTCGCCGTCGAACATCCAGCCGTCGGCTCCGGACAGGAGCGCGTAGGCGACGTTCCGCAACGATTTCTCGACCGGTGCGTTGGGGCGCGTCGCCGGTCCCGTACCCTGAATCCACTGGCGCTGGAGATCGGCCGGGATCTCGCTGCCGACAAACCGTCCGTCCCGTGCGTCCTGCACCTTGATGTCGGTTCCCTCGATGGTCGAGGACGCGTCGAGGAAGGTGATCGGGCGCCGGTCCCGGAACCGCCCGGCCCGGCGATCGATACGCGCTCGCATCAGATCCCGGCGGCGATCCTCGAGGCCGGCGACGGCTGCCAGGGCCGACAGCGCCTCGGCCGTCAGGACGTCCGGGTAGCGGGTCTCGATCCCGGCCCGGATCCGGAGCCGGTCCTTGGTGTCCTTGACTGTCGGCGACACCACGTCTTTCGACGACATGACGTCCTTCTGCGTCACCATGTCTCGAGCGTCCTGTCTTGACTTGCAGGTCGAGTGTGTGATTGATCAGCGACTCGAATCGCGTCGTCACCTGGTCGTTATCGTCATACGGGCGGGCCGAGGACGAGTTCGTCGAGATGTCCGGTCAGCTGTCCCCGCGTCGTGTTACCCGTGCGCTGTTGATTCCGGTGCATCTCGGAACTCCTTCCCGGTACCGGGAATCTCGAGCAGCGGGAAGGGCGTGTCCGGTCAGCTCGCGTCGGTCGGGTCACCGGGCCGTCCCGGTTTCTGCGTCGGTACTCCACAACGGTCAGGTCGTGGTCCCCCGCTTCGGGGAGCTCCTCGCGATCGAGTTGCAGAAGAATACAGCGTGACTTTGTTCCTGCAAGCGCTTCCGCGCAGAATCCTCCGCGTAGCGCTGGGCAGTCAGCGAACGGACGCTGTCGCGGGTTCGCGCCCTGCCTGGCAGCGTCGCGCCGCCAGAGGCGCTGACCGACCGTCTGCTGAGTCACCCGGCGATCTCGCACTGGACGAGGACCTTCGTGAGCTTCCTCAACGACGTGTGATCTCGCGTTCTGTCCGGGAACCGGAACGACCGGTAACCTCCTCGACAGCGGGAGCTCGCCGTGTCGAGCCGTCGATGAGCAACAGGAGGTCGGAAGGGGATCAGACCTGTCGGCCTCGCAACTTCAACGGCGACGAAGTCGGTAGTAGCGGGAGCGTGCGCCACGGGATCCGGCTGCTTGGATTCCGGGCGGACCCAACTCCGTCGCCCTCGAGGATCTCCACGACGGGCTCACGCAAGATGCGCCGGCCGGGATGATCGAGAGCTGATCGAAGTCTCGTATCGCCCGGCGGGATGATGCCACTTTCTTGTCGAGGTCCGAGATCACGGCGGTCGACTCACCGTCACCGATGAGGTCGCTGGGCATCGTCATCTCCAGAGGACCGAATCCCTCGGTGTAGGCGCCTTGATGATCGTCCGTGATGTTCTGGTCGTGGAGCGCGAGCACGGCGCGTTGATGGCGGGCATCGCGCAGCGTCGCGAAGGTCTCGTCGCTGACGGGCGAAGCCAGGTCGACGCCGTCCACCTCCGCGCCCATGCGATGGGTCCAGGGGCGAGCTGCCAGTGTCATGCGTCGTGCACTTCCGGGCTCATGTGCTCGTCGCACAGGTTGCCGCTTGCATCCAGTGGAAGAGGGCGCAAGTCGGTAAGAACCTCCAGATCGTCGCGGCCGTGAGCCTCTTCCAGGTAGGCGGCGGAGCACTCCACCTCGGCCAGCGTGAGCGTGTTGCGGATCCACAAGAGCTTCGCGTCGGCTGACTCGGTGAGCCCGATCTGGGTCAGCGCGGCGTCGAGCAACTCTCTGTCCGTGTTGAAGTCCAGCGGCTCCATCGAGCCGACGAAGTGGCCGCTCGTCATGCCGTTGAGCCGCGTCGCGTGCCGGTCGACCTTTTCGAGAAGCCGGGTCCGGCAGAACTCCGCCAGTCCCATCCCTTCCGCGTTGCCGCGGCTCGCATCCGTGAGGTCGCGCAGCGCGATCATGCGCACCTTCGGGAGCTCAGCGTCCGCCGCGCGATGCACGAGAAACTTTCGACCGACGATGCTCAGATCGAACCCGGTTCCGCTGATGTTCTTGCCGATCTCGTCGATCAGGAGGACGTCGGCGGTCTCGAACGGCAAGCGAGCTGCCCATCTCTTCGCCAGAACGAGCAGCTCCTTCTCGCGCTCCTCGATGTGCTCCGGCTCGATCGCCTCGATCAGAGCCGTCTTCGAGTAGCTGTTCTCGACAATCGCGACAGCTGCGGTGACGGAGCAGCGTGCGAGAACCTCGCTCGTGACCCGCCGGAGGATCTGACCGAAGCTGTAGTCGCGGATGGCACGGTGGTAAACCCTGGCCCCCGCCTGCTTGCCGAGGCCGATCAGCATCATCTTGAGGACGCCGCTCTCGATGTCCCCGACGAACTGGGTGTGAGTCTTGACGCGGTTGCACACGACGACGTGATCGGCCTCGAACGCGTGCTTGTCGAAGTGGATGGGAAAGCCCTCGGCCGCCTCGCCCACGACGACGGTCTCCATGCTGGAGCGGATGGGGCAGCCGCAGCTCGCCTCGTCGATGCCGAGAGTCTCGAGGATCTCGGCCTGGCCCCCGGCCGTGCCGCCTCCGTGGCTGCCCATGGCCGGCACGATGAAGGGAGCCGCGCCCAGTCGCACGAGATGATCGACGATGCTCTTGACGATTCGCGGGATTCCCGCGATTCCGCGGCTTCCGACCGCGACCGCCACCGTCTGTCCCGCCTCGATCTTGCGTCCGAGAGACAATCGCTTCAGCTGCTTCTCCGTCTCGTCCTCGACGTCGTCGATCCGGCGTGTGTCGAACGTCTTGCGGACACGAAAGACGAGCGGATGTTCGATCATCATCGGGGCAGGCGAGTTGTTGAGCCTTGGTCGCAGATCGTCGATGGCGCTTCATTGAAACCGATTTCTCGCGCGCTGACGAGGATCGGTCGAGGGCCGATCGCGAAGCGTCGGTTCGCGGGCTCTCTGATGTGCTGATCGAGGTCCGACGATAAGCGATCGGGGGGATGGCGTGAGGCACAACGGGCCGACGTTCGGGGTCCTTTCTCGCTCTTTCATCTGCGCCGGTCTTGCGGTCGAGCGGGCAGGCGCGAGAGAGTGGCCGGGTCGCACGGGCAATCGAGGTACGGGACCGGGGGCTCGAGCTCGCAGCCGCACGATCGGAACTCCTCCACAGATGACCGGGCATCGGATAGGGTCGTTGTTCCCCGGGGAATTGTGGAAGAGCGCCGTCCGCGAATCCGAGTCCGAGTCCGAGTCCGAGTCCGAGTCCGAGTTTGCCATGACCTCACGCGCCATCTTCGTCCTCATCCTGGCGTCCCCCTCCGTCTTCTGTCAGTCGTCGAGCATCGAGCTCACCGTCTCGCAGATCACGCACGGGCCCAGGCAGCACTTCTTCGGCTACATCGGTCAGTGCCGCACGATCCCATGGAGCGCGGATGGTCACTATATTCTCGCGCTCGAGGTCGGCTTTCACGATCGCATGCCGGGGCCCGATGACGTTGCGGACATCGTTCTCCTCGATACACGGAGCGGCTACAAGATCGAGAAGCTGGATCGCACGCTGGCGTGGAATTTTCAGCAAGGAACGATGCTCTACTGGCACCCACGGTCCGCGAAGACGCAGTTTCTCTTCAACGATCGGGATCCGACGACCGGTCGTGTCTTCACCGTTCTCTACGACATCGAGAAGCGCCAGCGTGTACGTGAGTATCGCTTCGACGACACCCCGATCGGCAACGGCGGCGTCGCGCAAGACGGCAGCGCGTTTCTCGGGCTCAACTACGGTCGATTGGCGCGGCTGCGGCCGGTGACCGGCTATCCGGGTGTGCCGGACTGGTCGAAGGGGTCGGATGCTCCGTCGAACGACGGGATGTTCCGCGTCGACATCGCGACCGGCGAGAGGCGTGTCGTCGTGTCGTACCGACAGCTCGCCGATCGACTGCGCGAGCGCGGCGTCGACGTTCGTGGTACCGGGCTATTCATCAACCATACGCTGTGGAATCGCGCGGGCGATCGCATCTACTTTTTTGTGCGTGGCGCGTGGAGCGGGCGGCCGGGGACCAAGATCAACACGCCGTGCTCCGTGCGACCGGACGGCACGGAGCTCGTGCTTCACGACGTTCACATCGGCGGCCATCCCGAGTGGGCAGAAGGCGACCTGCTGATCGGTCGTTCGGGAGTGAAGCAGGTGTTCTACGACGTCCGCAAGAAGACTGTCGTCGGTGTGCTCGGCACGCCGCAGATCTTCCCGAATCCCGAGGGTGACATCTCGCTGTCTCCCGACGGCAAGTGGTTCGTCAACGGCTGGAAGGCGCGGGGCGGCACTCGCTACGTCGTCTACCGACTCGCCGACAGGCTCAGTGCGCGCTCGCCGTCGTTCGAGCGCGGCAAGTACTCCGGTGAGCTGCGCATCGATCCGGCGCCCCGCTGGAACCGTACCGGCGATATGCTCCTTGTTCCCGGGATCGCGAGCGACGGAACACGCCAGCTCTTCGTGATCGGCGTGCACGTGCGCAGGTCGGAGTGAGCAGCCTCGAACGACTCCGTGCGTTCCGGTCCGGGTGGGCCCTTCCGCCTTCCGGTGCTGCCACGCGGCCGGGGAATGACCGAGGTCCTGTTCAGCCGACCCGTCGACGATGGTGCCTGTCCGCGAGAAGGTGGTCAGCCGAGCCGATCCGAAGGGCCTTGGCGTCGGTTTCCACCGCATGTCATACTGCGGACCGATTGAAACCAAGCGGAGGCCGCCATGATCGATCTCTCGAGAGGCACGCCGTTCACTTTCCGGCAGGGAGCCCGTTCCGCTCTTCTCGTCGTATGGCTGGCCGCATGTGCCTCGTGTGTCACACCGCGCCACCAGAAGATCGTGACACCGCGAACGGTGACGCCGTCGGCAGCGTCTGTCCAGCAGAGCGGCTTGAGGCGGAAGGTCGTCATCGCGCGATTCAGCAACGAAACGCTCTACGGCAAGAGCATTCTCCTGGGCGACAAGGATCTTCTCGGCCGTCAAGCGTCGGACATGCTGGCAACTCGAATCACCGAATCCGGCAACTTCGTTCTCTTCGAACGAGCTGATCCGGCTCCGATCCTCGAGGCGCTCGATACCGGATCGATCGAGGAGCTGGGGCTTCCGGCCGACTACCTGATCATCGGATCGGTTTCCGAGTTCGGCCGAGAGACCAAGAGCAAGAAGGGCTTCTTCAGCCGGACCAAGATGCAGGTCGCGCGCGCCAAAGTGAACGTGCGGCTCGTCGATGTGCGATCATCACGGGTGATTTTCGCGAGCGACGGAACGGGCGAGGCCGAGACTGAAGTGGGCACGGTCGTCGGCCTTGGAACGAGCGCGGGCTTCGACTCCACCCTCAATGACAAGGCGATCTCTGCCGCGATCTCGAAGGTGGTCAACAACCTGCTCGAGAAGTTGCTCGACAGGCCGTGGCGCTCCTATGTCCTTTCCAACCAGGATGGAGTGGTGACGATTGTCGGGGGCAGGTCGCAAGGCCTTCGTGCCGGAAGGCGTTTCAAGGTCGTCGAGCGCGGCAAGACCGTGAAGAATCCCCAGACAGGTGGGCTGATCGAGCTCCCGGGCAAGAGAGTTGCCGGGATCGAGGTGAACACCGTCCACGGCGACACCCCCGAAGACGAGATCTCCCTGTGCAAGATCGTCTCCGGAGGGCCTCTCGGCGCCAACCTCGCGGAATACGTGGTGGAGGAAGAATCTCGATGAAATCGACGTCTGCAGCCCAGGGCGCCTGCGTCCTCTGGTTGGTGGCCATGCCACTACTGACGACGGGTTGTTACACCGTCAACGAGCGAACCGTACAGGTCGCCAGTGAAGCCTATCTCGAGTTCGTCGGATCGACTCAAGGCGCGACGTTTTCACTCGACCGCGGCGGTGAGAGCGTCGTTGCTGATACCCCGATCGGCGCGGACCGGTTTGCCGTACCACCCGGCGGCTATCTTCTGGGTGTCGATCGTGCCGGAACGACCATCTTGCGGCGACGCGTCCTCCTGACCGACGGTGAGACCTTGCAGGTCAACATCCCGTGACCAGGCACGTCGCATGGTCGCTGGCCCTGACCGGGCTGCTCGCAGCCGGCTGTGTGAGCGATCCCTGGACGATCTACGACTCGTCGCTCTACACGACGCTGCGGGAACCGTCGCCGGAGACCTACGCGGCTCATCTCGATTTGCTCCTGCTTCTCGTCGACCGACGTGAGGCTCAGGGCCAGGCCCCGCCACCCGGGATCTGTGCCGAGTCGGCGTTCTACCTGCACCGGGCCGGTCGAACGAGCGAGGCTTCTGCCTATCTTGCCAGGGAGAAGCGGTACTACCCGGAATCCGGCCTCGTGGTCGCGGCCCTGGGACGTTTGATCGCCGGTGAGCGGGCGATTCCGAATGGAGACGGTGAGCACGAGGAGAAGACGCCGTGATTCGTCGTCTCATCGCCCTGTCGTCGGTTCTCGTGATCATCTCGACCGTCGGCTGCGGCTCGGTCGACTACGCCGATATGGAGAACTACTACCGCGGAGCACCCAGATCCGTGGTCGTTCTCCCGGTGCGCAACGAGTCGACCGAAGCCGAAGCCGGACGCTTTTTCCTGTCGACGGTTGCCAAGCCCCTCGCGAATCGGGGCTACTACGTGCTCCCCGTCGAGGTGACTTCGACGATCTTCGCGCAGGAGGGCATCCTGGACGAAGGGCTTGCGTGGGAGGTCGAACCTGGCCGGCTCGCGGAGTACTTCGGGGCAGACGCCGCCCTCTACGTGACGATCCGAGAATGGGATACGAGCTACCTGGTGATCACCAGCTCCGTCACGGTCGCGATCGACTACCGTCTGGTTGACTGTCGAACCGGGAGCACGATCTGGGAACGACACGCCCGGCAGACCGTTTCGTCGAGGTCTCACGGAGCGCAGCCGGGTCTTGCCGGTCTGGTCGTCGTTCTGGTGGCGAACGCGATCGACGCGGCCGTGACGGCAGCCGCTACCGACTACGTGCCGCTCGCTTCGAAGGCGAACCACGATGCCTTCGGGAAGCTGCCTCCTGGCATCTATCATCCGGGCTACAGCGAGCTGCAAGAAACGATCGCGACCTGGCGTGCGCGCCAGAACGCGCAGGGAGAGTAGGCGGCGCACCCTCGGCATCGAAACTGCGTGCTGGATGCCGGCGGGCGGAGCTTCAGTGGAGGCGGGGAGTCTCGAGCTGATCGACGAGCCGTCTCCGCGATCGTCGGCGGTATGCCGGATGTCGTGACGCGTGGGAAGCCTGGCGGCGAGTCGCCCGCCGGCCCCGGACGTGATGGAGCCTCCTCGGGCAGCCTCGCGGGCATCAGGCCCGGGTGTGTCCGGAGATGCTGAAGAGCCACGCGCTCTCAGGTGGGGCCGCCGAAGAGGGTGAGTACCTCGGTTCCTTCCTCCATGAACTCCTGCGTCCCGTCCGGCTCGATCCGCTTCTTCCGGCGGTAGAAGACCAGCTGGTTGCCGCCTCCCTCGACGCTGAGCCCCGGATGGGTCTCGAAGAACTCGAGCAGCTCGTCACTGAAGAGGCCGCGAACGCCCTCTTCGGTATCGCCTCGCAGCAGGTAGGTCCTGGAGAACTGGGCGTGTGTCTCGAAGTCGATGTCCTGATAGCCGAACGCGCTGCCGACCCTGTGGAACACGCCTTCCGGTCTCAGCTCGAACGGTGGCAGCGCCAGCGCCGCCGCGCCGAAGTAGATGACGCTTTGTCTGTGAGTGCGGGAGTTCTTGCCGTGGCCGATCGTGTAGCGGTAGTCGAAGATGGCCAGCTCGAGGTTCCGGGTCTCCCCGTGCAGCATGTTCCTGATCTTCTTCGAGCGCCCCCGGGAGAAGAGATGGAGCTCGCCGAGGCGTTCGAGTAGCGAGTCGTCCCCTTCGGGGAAGAAGGGGAGCTCTGAGCTGCTCGGCGACCTGCTTGAACTGCTCGGTTCGCTTCTTCGCACGCTGCACCGTGCCGTGAATCAGGAGCCCCACAAGCAAGAGAACACCCGCAAGCGCGATCCAGATCACACCGCTGTTGTCGCCGCTGGCAGCGGCAAGAGCCCCCACACCTCGTGTCAAGCAGACTTGCATGTCCGTGTCGACCGGATTGCTTTTTCCCGGAGGGAATGTGGACCGAAGCGCGTCCGAAAACGCGTGGTCGACTGTAGCCTCCTGACACCGGCAAGGCGATGAGACCGCGACGATTCGGCGGAGTCCGCGCCGGATTCGATCGGGACGGAGGGAGCGCAGCGGGGAACATGGTATAGCGCCGCTGTTCCGGGTTCCACTCCCGCTCGGGTGGGAGGCGAATCGATCGTTGAAGACCGTCGCGGGGAGCTCTCCACCGGAATCGATCCGGGGCGACGCGTCTCCGCGTCAGAGGCTGGACCGCGTTTCCTCGGCTCGCTCCTGCGCGACCACCTCCTGCATGCCGTCCCACTCATGCCACATGTCGCACATCGCGCGCTTCGACCGCTCCCAGGGGTCGTTTCCCTCCTCGTACTCGAGCCACTCACCTCGCAGGCCCCGGTCGGGGTGGTCCGAGATACCGTTGACGAGCTTGTCCGGCTGGCGCTTCTTGTTGCGGAGGCGGAAGATGAGGCTC
>CAYMLL010000013.1:21241-55046 GCA_964390645.1 uncultured Planctomycetia bacterium
CGTTTTTCATCATCCTGAAACTCCTGATATTCGGGAAGATGAGGCTCTTTCGCGACTCCGTGCCATGCTGGTTCCTCGTACCGGTGTGTGGCAGCGCGTACACGGCGACGCACGCGTCCCCCGGCTGCATCAGAATCTGCGTCGGACGGGGCCAGCGCTTGCCGTCGGGAGTGCACTCCGAGTCCTCGTCGAGGAACTGGTCGCGAACGGCCTGCGGCAGGTAGACCAGGCCGCAGCGGTTGGGGCAGTCGTGGTCGAGTCGCGGCCAGCCCGGCCCCTCCGGCCCCAGAGACCCGTTGGTGTCTCGCTGCATGCGGAAGAAGTCCTCGACCGCGTGGTGCGCACCCCGCAGCAACGCCGTCTGACCGCGTCCCTCTACGGTCTGGTCGCTGAGGCAGACGAAGACGAAGGCGTCGAAGCTCCCCAGGCCGAGCGTCATCTCGGGGTCCTCGAAGAGCGGCACCATGTTGTGGCCGATCACGTCGGGGCTACGGCCGAGGTCACCCTTCGGACCGGACGCGACGTACCGGCTGTAGATCTCCTGCGGGGTGCCCTCCTGCCGCTCCTGGGGGATGTTGATCGTCAGACAGCCGTCGACGTGGACGGAGGCGGCATGATACGGCATGTCCCGTTCACGGTAGCCCAGACTGTTGAAGAAATCCCCGGGCTCGCTGATCTCCCTGATTCCCACCTGGCAGGCGATGGGAGGGTCGAACTTCCCCATCGCCTCCGTCAGGATCGGCGTGATCGGCGACGCGTTGATCACGTCGGTCATCTCCTTCGCCTTGCTGAGAAGCTCGCCCTCGGCGGCGGTGAGGATGCGCTGGCGCGCGGCCTCGACAAGCTCCTCAGGAACGATGTTCCGCAGGACGACATACCCGTCGCGGTACAGCGCGCGTTTCTGGTCGACGGTCAGTGCAGCGGCCATGTCGCTCTTTCCGGAGGTGCTGGGTCAGGGAGACGTACCACGGAAACGGATGCAGGCCATGACGGTACGCGAGCTGTATCCGGGAGAGCCACGCCGGCGAGTTCCGGGTCGTCGGAGATGAAGCTGGCGAACAACGCGCCGCGCGGGCTCGGTCGACACGTGAGCGAATATCGACTCCGCCGCTGCTTATCCTACCGGACCGTCGAGTCGTCGAGAAGCCTGTCAGAACTGTCTTCACCCCGTCGGACGGGCTGCCGTTCCCGCCGGGTTTTCTTCGGTTGATGCTCTCTTCCGCAGTCACCGCCGGTCCTCACCGGGCACCAACGGTGCGAGCCGCCGTGTGCACGTGTAAAATGCCGAGCATGGTCGAGGATTCCGTCACACCCACTCACGCCGAGCCCGCGGGACCACTCGTCGGCGTTCGGATCGTCGATTTCTGCAGCTTCATCGCCGGCTCCTTCGGGGCGATGCTGCTCGGCGACATGGGTGCCGAGGTGATCAAGATCGAGGCGGTGGGCGGCGACGCAGCCCGTGGCTGGGGCCCTTTCTTGCACGGGGAGAGTCGTGGGTTCCAGGGCTGGAACCCCAACAAACCGACTCTTGAGATAAACCTCAAAGAGCCCGCCCGGAGCGAGAAAGCCCCCCCCCAAGTAACTCGCCCACGAGGTGGTACGTCGAGCCGATGTGGTGATGGAGAACATGCGACCGGGGGTCACCGGGAGACTCGGCATCGACTACCAGACCCTGCGCGAGATCAATCCCGAGCTCGTCTACATGTCGTCGACCGCCTTCGGTTCTCACGGTCCCTACCGCAGCCGACCGGGCTACGACCCCGTCCTTCAGTCACTCGGCGGTGCCGCCGAGCTCAACCGGAGATACACGGGTGTGGCGTCGATCTGCTCGGTTGCCGTGTCCGATTTTCAGGCGGCGATGCTGGGTGTGTCCGGTATCTGCGCGGCTCTCTATCACCGCGAGCGCACGGGTGAGGGTCAGAAGATCGAGACCTCTCTCTTGCAGGCGGTGATGTCGATCCAGTCGCAGAGCTTCGTGGATCCCCTGGAATGCGAGGAAGAAGGCGCCGGCGGCATATTTCCGTACCAGATGTTCGAGACCTCCGATCACCCCATCTTCGTGGCCGCGGGGACCGACAAGTTCTGGCTTCTCTTCTGTGAGGTCCTGGGGCTCGACGACCTGGCGGCCGATCCTGGCTACCGGAGCAACCCCCAGCGGGCACACAAGCGAGAGGAGCTCGGCGCCATCGTCAAACGGGTTCTGCTGACCCGGTCCTGTCGTGAGTGGGAGAGAATGCTCGTGGAGAAGGGCGTTCCCGCCGCAGCCGTACGGAGCTGCCTGGAGTTTCTCGACGATCCCCAGGTCGAGGCACTGCACATGAACCCGGTTATCCGGCATGCCACGATCGGCGCCCTGAGAGTGGCGGGAGTGCCGATTCACTTCAGCGCGACGCCGGGAGCTATACAGTGCGCCGCTCCACAGCTGGGCGAGCATTCCGGCGAGATCCTGCGGGAGATCGGGCTCTCGCAGGAGCGCATCGACGAGCTGGTCGCGAGCGGCTTCGTCGTCTCGACCTGAGGGTGGGGCGGGGCGCCTCCCGGCTCTTCTCGCTGTCCGGTCCGTTGCCCCCCTCGTCACTCCGGTGCGCGTGTCTTCCCAGTGCTCGTAGCTCGCGTGGCGGGCGAGGCGGTATCCTTCGTCATGCTCATCGGGGCCGCCCCCCTCGGGGTCAATCACTTGCCACTGTCCGACCACTCGTGTTCCGATCTTCTCGAACCATGGCCAGACACCGTCGCGGCTGATTTCGTGGAACTTCTGGTGGGTCCCCTTCCGCAGCTGCTGGTGTCGCAGAACGAGGCACTCCTCGCCGCGTGGACGCGGGACATCGTTTCGCACCGGCAGGGGCCGTCGGCCCTGACTCGACTCTTCCTGTGCCGTCACGTCTTCGCCACATCCTGCGAGCGTTGAGAGAGAAAGCGGCACCACGCTCAGCACGAGCGCTCTTACCAGTCTGACGCGCCGACCTCCGCCTGTCTCCACCGTTGCGAAGCCTCCTGTTGACGCCTCCCGGGCGACTTGATTCGATTCCCCGCCCGAGCCACCTTCCGGAGTCGGGGCAGCGGCGAACGAGCTACCGGCATCGAAGGAGTCGACCCATGCGGCGCGTCCTGATCACGCTCACCGTCCTGGCGACGGCCATCTGTGGCGGCGGCGTAGCGCCGGGAGGCACTCCGGACCTCTCGCCCGTGCTGCAGGTGCTCGGGTATTTCATGGGCTCCTGGGACGAAGCCGTGACCAGCAAGCCGACTGCGCGGTCGGTGAGTGAGGCGAAGATGAGTGTAGTTACCCACCGGAAGTGGGTGCCGGGGGGCAAGATTGCTCGGGCCGTCGGGACATGACAACCGGCCGTGACGGACTTCCTACATCTGTGGGGATACGATCCCGTCGCCGAGGAGTACCGATCGTGGTACTACGACAGCTCGGGCATCATTCCGCGCGGGACGATGGCCGGCACCCGGGATGAGAAGACGCTCACCATGATGTGGAACAGCACCGACCCGGCCGGAAACGAGACGGTGGTTACGGAGCGAGCCATCGATGGGAGCCACCAGGAGTGGATACACGTCGTGACGACACCTGACGGGAGGATCATCCTGGATCTGTACGGCGAGTGTACCCGTCACTCATGACGGCTGACCCGGGTCGCCAGGATGGCGCGGGGAGCAGGTGGGGAGGGATGAGGCTGCTTCGGCTCTCGACCATCCGAGGGGCTCGGCCGTCAGGACGTCTACAGCGACCACCCCTCACGATACCGGGTATGGAGATACTGGTTCGCCACGGGGTGCCTGGGGAACATCATGTGCCCGGCGTCCCATTGCAGTTCGGTTCCCAGCATGCGAATCGCGATGTTCCCCAGCATCGCGATTTCCGTCAACGGCCCGCCGTAGTCGAAATTCGAGCCGGTGGACTTCCAGCCCTTGCACGCGGAGAGCCACTCCCGGATGTGCCGGAGGTTGCTCGGCGGACCGGGGAGCTTGGGCTCCGGAACCCTCTTGCGATCCCCCATGTACTCCTTCATCTTCGCGTCGGGAAGGATGCGCCAGTCCCTCGCGCCATGGGAGCCGTAGACGATCTTGCCCTTGTCTCCGACAACGAGCGCACCGACCTGCTTGCCGGGTCGCCACCCCGGTACCGGGATCGACTCCTCTCCCTCCTTCACCTCTTCCGGACGCGGGGGATGGTATCGATCGCCGTCGTACCAGTACAACGTGACCGGCGGACGCTGGCCCCGCGCCGGAAACTGGAAGCGCACCTTGGTGGAGTCCGGAAAGGTCTCGCCGTGCTTCCCGGGGTCGTATCCCTCGGCCTCCGCCACCGCCGAAACCGGTGCTCCGAGATCCAGGGCCAGGAAGACAGGATCCACGACGTGGCAGACGAAGTCTCCCATGTTGCCTCCGCCGAATTGAGTCCAGCCGCGCCAGCTCCCGGGATGGTAGAGCGGGTTGTACTTTCGATACGGAGCGGTGCCGAGCCAGAGATCCCAGTCCAGCGTCCTGGGGACGGCGTGATCTTCGTCGATGCGTGAGAGGTGGCGGATTCGGCTGTACCCGAAGGCAGCCTGCACGCAGTGAACTTCCCGGACCTCGCCGATGGCGCCCGACCAGATGCAGTCACAGAACTCGCGGATGGCGTGGAACGAGCGCCCCTGGTTCCCCATCTGCGTGACTACCTTGTGCCGCCGCGCCGCGTCGGTCATCTTGCGAACCTCGTACATCGTGTGTGCGAGGGGCTTTTCGCAGTATATGTGCTTGCCGAGCTCCATCGCGTCGATCGCGATCGTGGCGTGCGTATGATCGGGCGTCGCGATCATCACCGCGTCGATTCCCTTGTCCTTCTCCAGCATCCGGCGATAGTCCCTGTACCGCCTCGCGTCAGGGAACTCCTTGTACAGCCGCGCTGCCCGTGCTTCGTCCGCTTCGCATATCGCGACGATCTTGGCGCCGACCCGGGCCGCGTTGCGGGTGTTGAAGCTGCCCATCATGCCCGTCCCGATCGCCGCGACGTTCAGCGTCTCGCTCGGCGGAGTCCCTCCGGCGCCACTGACGACACCCGGTCGAACGATGCTCGGAAAGATCGCGCCGGCGGTCGACAGCGTGGCGGCGACCTTCAGCGCCTGACGCCGTGAGATCGACTTGTTCGACTTGTTCGACGTGTTCATGGGACCGTCCTTGACGGGATCGATGGGGAGGCGGGATTTCCCGGGTGAACGCTTCCAACCGCACGATCGAGGGTCTTGCGCGAAGGCTTGGGCCGTCGACGCGCGTCATGATATGCTGGATCAGTCTCGCGTTCCACGAGCATTCTCGGCTCGGTGTTCTGTGCTCGGTACACGGGTACTCGAGTCTCGACTTCTCGCAGCGTTCGCCGGTCCACCTGCGTCGCGAACGGCGTCCTCGAGCGCATTCATCCACGCACGATTCGTCGTGCTGACCGAGGAGTCGATCCACTCCCCGCGCTTCGAAAGAACAAAGGGACGAGTCATCATTTGATGAAGCTGAGCGTTCTGGATCAGTCGCCGATGGCGCGAGGGGAGAGCGCCTCGCAAGCGGTCGAGCACACGATCTCGCTTGCGCGGCGTTGCGACGAGCTCGGATACCACCGCTACTGGTTGGCCGAGCACCACGCGTCGAAAACTCTTGCGTGCTCGGCGCCCGAGATCCTGATCGGAAGGGTTGCCCAGGAGACCGAGCGAATCCGTGTCGGCTCCGGCGGGGTCATGCTGACGCATTACTCACCGTTCAAGGTCGCCGAGAGCTTCAAGCTCCTCGAGCTCCTGTACCCGGGGCGTATCGACCTGGGAGTGGGAAGAGCTCCCGGTGGTGACAGGCTCACCATGCGGGCACTGGCGTACGGGAATCGCGTCGGTATCGAGTACTACCCGGCGAAGGTGCAAGACATGCTTGCCTGGGTGTCGGGCGGGAAGCCAGTGACCGGGGCGCTCGAGAGACTGGAGGCAACGCCGAAGATCTCGACCGTGCCGGAGGTCTGGATGCTGGCGTCCAGCATGGACAGCGCGATGTACGCCGCAAACCTCGGGCTGCCGCTGTCCTTCGCTCATTTCATCGAGCCGAAGCCGGCGATCGAGGTGATGCAGGCCTATCGTCGCGAGTTCAGGCCGGTGTACTTGAAAGAGCCGCATTCCGCCGTCGGTGTGTTCGCGATCGCTCACGAGGACCCGGAGCGCGTCGAGCTCTTTCGTCGCATGCGGGAGCTGCAGCGGATTCGACGCGACCGGGGTATTCGCGGGCCCACACCGACTCTCGATGAAGCCGCAGAATACGAGTTCACCGAGGACGAGCTGGCCCGTATGCGAACCAGGCGCTCCCGGCAGATCATCGGGACGCCGGGTGAGGTCAAGTCGGAGATCGACGAGCTCGTCGAGGCAACATCCGCGGACGAGGTCGTCATCCTCACCATCACTCCGTCCTTCGAGGATCGCGTCCGATCGTACGAGCTGATCGCGGCGGAGTACTCGCTGTGAAGAGCCCGTCCCATGAGGTACCGGTACGTGCTCGACGTGGACCGGGACTCCTGACCTCGAGATCGGTCGAATCGCTTCCCGGCACGCGCAGGACCGGCTCGCACGCGTGGGGCTCCGTCACCGGACGTGCCTGCTGGTCTCGGAGACAGCAGACGCTTCCGCAAGAAGAAGATTACGCAGCAAGGCCCTGCAGGGCGGGGACACGTCACGACTGCTGACGCATCGATCGAAAGCAGGCTCGGAGCTCTGCGACGAAGAGCTCGGGCTGCTCGAAAGCGGCGAAGTGACCGCCCTTCGCGAGCTCGTTCCAGTAGACGATGTTTCGATAGCGACCCTCCGCCCACGATCGTGGCGTCGGGACGATCTCCTGCGGGAAGATGCTGCAGCCGGTGGGAACACTCTCGACGAGCTCGTTGCTGCCGAACGCCTTTCCGAAGCTCTCCCAGTAAAGGCGTGCGGACGACGCACCGGAGTTCGTCAGCCAGTAGAGCATGATGTTGTCGATCAGCTCATCACGGGACAGGACGTTCTCCGGGTGACCGTCACAGTCGGTCCAGCGCCAGAACTTCTCGAGAATCCACATCGCCTGACCGGCGGGTGAGTCCGCCAGACCGTAACCCAGCGTCTGGGGACGCGTGCTCTGCTGCTTGGAGTACCCGGAGTCCCGGTCCCGGTACGCCCTGGCCCGGTCGAGCGCGTGCCGGTCCTCGTCCGAGGGATTCGCCCGGGCCTCCTCCGGAGCACCTGCGTTCGGCATGTTGACATGCAGGCCCGCACAGCGACCGAGGTTCTGGATTCCGATGGCCGTGGTGATCGCTGCGCCCCAGTCGCCACCCTGGGCGAAGTAGCTGTCGTATCCCAGCCGCACCATCAGCTGATCCCACATGGCGGCGATCTTCTGCACGCCGCACCCCGGAGTCGTGGGCTTGCCGGAGAACCCGTAACCCGGCAGGGAAGGGCACACCACGTGAAACGCATCCTCGGGGCCGGCACCGTGTGACTCGGGATCCGACAGCGGACGGATCACCTTGACGAACTCGACCACCGACCCCGGCCAGCCGTGCGTGATGATGATCGGCCTTGCGTCGGCCACGGGGCTGCGCACATGAACGAAATGCACGTCCAGTCCATCGATGTCGGTGACGAACTGCTCGAGCTCGTTCAGGCGGGCCTGACGCGCCGGCCAGTCGTATTCCTCCTCCCAGTAGCGGCAGAACTCCCGCGCGTAACCCAGCGGCACGCCCTGACTCCAGTCGTCCGGAGTCTCGGCGTCCGGCCAGCGTGTATCGCGCAGACGCTCCTTCAGTCGAGAAAGATCGGCCTCGTCGACGTCGATGCGGAACGGCTGGACGGACATCGTGCTGGACTCCTTCCCGTGGCGGCTCTCGGCGGTCACCGGCGCCGTCGCTCGATGGCCCGGGGTGCAACGATCCTGTCCGACGCCCGCTTCCTTGTGGACGGGGCGTCGTCGTGCGACGACGACACCGGCCCCATCGACGTCACGCGGCGACCGCGGCTACTTCTTGTCGAGAATCCTGAACATCCGTGCGACCCCCCGCAGGTCGGCCCCGGGTCCCTTGATCGACGGGAAGTGCTTGCCATGGTCGGTCATGTCGACCTTCGCGGCGACCTCCTCGGGCGCCAGGCCTGCCTTTTTCATCGCGGCGACCCTCTCCCAGATGTCCCTGAGATAGGCCTGGAAATGGCCGATCTGATCCTTTCCACGGATGAGCCCGCCGTGTCCCGGCGCGATGATGTCGAAGTCCAGGGCCTTGAGCTTCTCGAGAGTCGCCGGCCACTCGTCGACGAACGCGTCACCCATGTAGGCGAGGAACGGCAGCATCAGGTCTCCCGTGAAAACGACGCGCTCCCCGGGGAGGAACACGACCACGTCGCCGCCCGTGTGACCGCGGCCGAGATAGAGCAGCTGGATCTCCCGTTCTCCACGGAAGATCGTCAGGGACGTCTTCAGGGTCAGGTCGGGCGGGGTCGGCCGGACCTCGTCCAGCGCGTGCATGTGATTTCGAGTCACGCGCAGCCGCTCTTCGAGCTCCTTCTTCTCGTGAGGGTCGGTAGTGGCGGTGACGCGTTTCTCCAGGTCCTCGACTTGCGCTGGCACGGCGCCGGCGAAGGACCGGTAGGTGTTCTGCTCCAGGACATCGCCGAGAAGCATCGATCGCGTGAACTCGTGCCCGATGATCTCGATGCCGTCGCCGAAGACCTGATTCCCGTGCGCGTGGTCGAAGTGGTAGTGAGTGTTGATCAAGTAGCGGATCGGCTTGTCGGTGAGCGTCTTGACGCTGGCGGTCAAGGCGCGCGCGGCAGCCGGTGTCACGTGGGAGTCGACGACGATGACGTCGTCACGGTTGACGATCACCAGCGAGTTGCTCTGAACGAAGATCGAGCCGGTGCCGACGGCCAGATAGACACCGTCGGTGATTCTCTCAAAGCGATGGGTGTCGGTTTGAAGCGGTCGCCGTCGGGAATGCGCGACGCCCGTGGTCGCGGAAGTGACGCCGGGATCGGCTCCCGCTCGGCGCGCAGGGTGCGTTGTGCACGATGCGAGGAACAGGACGGCGAGAAGCAGAACAGGGATCGGTGAACGATGCGTCAGCTTCATTTCGATGGGCCCTCTCCATGGTCATCCTGTGGTTCCGGTTGAAGGCGAAGTATATCGGCTCCGTGGGTGGAAAGAATTGTTTCTGACGGAACCCGGTGGGGAAATGGCCCTTCGTGCCGTGTCCTCCTGCAGGATGGTCCGCAGTCGGCGAGTCGAGATCGAGTCCGTGAGCGGGCTCACGCCGGTCACGTCCCTCATCGCAGGGTCGAGGATTCCCCCGGGGAGCGGGGGCTCCGACGTAATCCCGGCCAGAATCTCCCCCAGGGGATTTCCGATGGACGTCGAAAAAGGGCGGGGTTAACGTGCGGTGGCGACGCGAGGTCGTGACGCGGAAGTCGAGTTCAGCCGACCCGAGGAGACGGTTCATGCCGAGGCCGGGCACCGCCGAGTGGTACGCATCCGTTACCGAGGAGATCATCGATCCGCAGCGGCCGCTCATCGACCCACATCATCACCTGTGGTGCGTCGAGACCATGTGGGGCAAGTACGAGCTGAAGGACCTGTGGGCCGATACGGAGACGGGTCACAACATCGAGAAGACTGTCTTCATCGACTGCCGCTCGAACTACCGCACGGATGGACCGAAACACCTGCGTCCGATCGGCGAGACGGAGTACATCGCCGCAATAGCTGCCGAGAGCGCCAAGGCGGAAGGTAAGGCGACGATCGCCGGCATCGTCAGCCATGCTGACATGACTCTCGGTGAAGCGGTCGGAGAGGTCCTGGTGGCGCACGAGGAGGCCGGCAAGGGACTGTTCAGAGGCATCCGGCACGCCGGGCCGCACGATACGACCGGTACTCTGTCCAACCCGGGCAGGCCCCGCCCGTGTCCCTACGGTCGCGACGACTTTCGCCTGGGGGTCAAGACCCTCGGCGACATGGGATACACCTACGACACCTGGCACTTCCACATGCAGAACCGGGAGTACCAGCAGCTGGCGCGTGCGGTGCCCGGGACCACGATGATCCTCGATCACTTCGGTACACCTCTCGGCGTCGGTGCGTACGCCGGCAAGCAGGACGAGATTTTCGAGCAGTGGAGCGAGGACATCGCGGCCATCGCCGAGTGCCCCAACGTCGTGGCCAAGCTCGGTGGCATGGCGATGCCGGACAACGGCTTCGGGTGGGACAAGAACGAGCGGCCGGCGAGCTCCGACGAGTTCGTGGCGGCCCAGCGGCGCTACTACCATCACACGATCGAGTGCTTCGGCCCGGCGCGGTGCATGTTCGAGAGCAACTTCCCCCCCGACAGGCTCTCGATCTCCTACCCGGTGCTGTGGAACGGGTTCAAGAAGCTCGTCGCGGACTGTTCGGACGACGAGAAGCACGCGATGTTCTACGGTACCGCGTCGCGCGTCTATCGTCTGTAGTCCGCGGAGTCTGTTCTGGATAACGTCATCAACACCCATCAAGCCCCGGATCAACATGAGCTACGAGCGGATCAGTCTGGAGCAGAAGGACGGCGTCGCGGTCTTGAAGTTCAATCACCCCGAGGTGCTCAACGCCATCGGCGCCCGGATGCTGGAGGAGTTGACCGATGCCGTGAGTGAGATTGCCGCGCCCGACAGCGACGTGCGCTGCGTCCTGTTGACCGGAGAGGGGCGGGCTTTCAGCTCGGGAGCCAATCTCTCCGACCCCGGGCGTCAAGGGAGCGCCGGGAGAAGGGGCGGAACGGGTTCCAGCCTGCGAACGGGCTATCACCCGCTGCTCTTCACTCTCAGAGATCTCGACGTGCCGATCGTGACCGCGGTCAATGGCGTGGCCGCCGGTGTGGGCATGAGCTTCGCGCTCGTCGGCGACATCGTCTGCGCTGCGAGGTCGGCCTACTTCCTGCAGGCCTTTGCCAGGATCGGCCTGATACCGGACGGCGGAGCCACGTTCATGCTGCCCCGTCTGGTCGGCTGGGGGCGGGCCATGGAGCTGTCCTTGCTGGCCGAGCGTCTTCCCGCTGAACAGGCGCTCGAGTGGGGCCTGATCAACCGGGTCTTCGACGACGACGAGCTGCTCGAAGGTGCGATCACGATCGCTCGACAGCTGGCCGACGGCCCCAGCTCTCTCGGGTTGATTCGCCGGGCCTACTGGGCGAGCTGCAGCAACTCGTACGAGGAGCAGCTCGACCTCGAGGCCAAACTGCAGACGGAGGCGGGGCGCACGAGCGACCACAAGGAAGGCGTCCAGGCTTTCCTGGAGAAGCGGACGGCCCGATTTACCGGCGATTGAACCGAAGGCCCGGTCGCCTCGAGGAGGCGAGCGCGCGAACCCGTCCCGGCGCGACGCGAGGGGGCCGTTCCCGCCCCGCGGTGGAAACACCAGCGTGACGGCGTCGGAGATCCGATGAGCTGAATCCACTCCACGAGGCCCGAGGCCACAGCGATCCTGATGAATGACTGCTCTTCTCCCTTCGAGATCATCCTCTTCGACGTCGCAGGGGTGCTGGTCGAGTTCAAGGGCTCACGGCGTCTGCTCGAGCTGGCCGACGGCGAGGTCACCCGGGAGAAAGCTCGCGCGTTTCAACGTGTGACCATGCCGTGGGTGCGCAAGCTCGAGAGCGGCGCCTGCTCGATCTCGGAGTTCGCCCGCGGTCATCTCGAAGATTGGCCCTCCGGTCTCACGCCCGAGGGTCTGATCGAAGAGCTCGAGAGCTGGCCGCTGAGGCTCTATCCGGGAGCCATCGAGCTGCTGGACTCGCTCCAAGGTCGACACAGGCTGGGTTGCCTCAGCAACACCAATCCCATCCACTGGCCGCTTCAACGAGACGGCATGGGACTCGGCGGCTACTTCTCTCGCCAGTACGTGTCGTACGAGATCGGTGGAGTCAAGCCCGACACCGCCGTCTTCGAGCACGTGATCGAGGATCTGGCATGCGATCCGGGACTCATCCTGTTTCTCGATGACCGTGCGGAGAACGTCGAGGCCGCGGTGGCGGCAGGGATGGAGGCAAGGAAGGTCAAGGCGATCGATGAGACGAGAGCGGCGCTCGACGCCCTCGGTCTTCTCGAGACTTGACGTGGGGGTGCGAGTCGCGTTCACGGGAGATCAGCGACTCGTTCGAGGAGAGCGTCCGTGATCCGGCGATGGTCGCTCCCTCCTGGACGACGCGCATGATCTCGTCGTCGCTCTCCCGGTTCGACATCGTCGAGGAGTGACGAGCGCCACACGCCGTTCGAGCCCGGCAGGCCGAAGCGCGCCCCACGTTACCGGCGAGCCGGGAGAATCGGCGTCCTCTCGTGCCCGTTGTCAGTTCGCTTGCAGCGATACCCGCCGGATCTCGGAGTCGTTACGGATGATCACATGGCGGTTCGCGTAGGCCGGCTGGACCCAGTTCACCAGAGCGTCCGCGAAACGCCGGGGGCCGTAGCCACAGCTCGTGTCCGGCTTGATGAGCTTCGTTCTGTCGATCACCTTCGGACCGCTCGGCGTGAACTGCATGATCAGGAGCTCGCCGAGGTCGTTGTTGACGAAGTAGCGGTCGCCGTTCTTGACCCAGAACATCGAGCCCCAGCGGCCTTGACGGGTGAGGTCCTTCTGCTCCCAGACCCTCGCGCCGTCGACCAGCCGCAGTCCACGCAGCTCGCCGTAGCTGCAGGTGCCGTAGAAGTACTCCCCTTCGGCGATGGGCGTCGTGATGACCGCATGCAGGCTCTCCGTCTGGTGGGGCCTCTCACCCTTGCCGCCCTTCTTCCACAGCACCTTGGGCTCCTTGCCACTGACGTCGACCAGCATCGAGCCGTCGTAGAACCCGCTGACCAGCAACTTCTCGTCGATCAGCACGGGTCGCGCCAGCGCCATGTTCGCCTTGGCCCGGAAGGGGACCTGCCATACGACCTTGCCACTGTCCGGATTCAACGCGTTGAGATGTTCCTGGTCCCACTGGATCAGCAGCGGCTTGCCGTCGATCTCGAGGATGACCGGCGCCGAGTAGGGCATATCGTAACTGGCCGGAAGCGCCTTCCATCTCTCTTTCCCGGTCGCCTTGTCGAAGGCTCGCAGCAGACCGTCCCGGCCTCCGCATGCGAATATGACCGTGCTCTTCCAGGCGATCGGTGCAGCGGATACGCCAAAGACCGGGACCTCCGCCCCGAACTCCTTCAGGGCGTCGTACTCCCACAGAACTTTCCCGCTCGTGGCGTCGAAGCAGTGCATTCTCCCGGTAGCTCCGAGAGTGAAAAGTCGTCCTTCATCGATCAGGGGAGTGGCCCGGGGACCGGAGGCGTAGGACTGCAGCTGGCGACGGTAGTGCGTCTCCCACTCGTGAGTCCACAGTATCTTCCCCGTCTGTTCATCGAGGCAGATCACACGTTCCATGGCTTCGAGTATCTTGGTCTCCGGCTTGGGGCGGTAGTCGGTGACGAAGACGCGTCCTCGCGATACGACCGGTCCTGAATAGCCCGAGCCGATGGGTACGGACCAGGTCGGCTTCAATCCGTCGGCGGGGAACTTCTCCAGAATCCCTGTCTCGTTCCAGATGCATCGTCGGTTGTTCCCGGCCCACTGGGTCCAGTCTTCCGCGGATGCCGATTCGACGAGGACAAGCACAATCAGGACGATGGTCGTTTTCATGTCGCGTCTCGCAAATCAATCGTGAGGGTATTCCGGAGGCGAACGTGCAGGGCTCGATTGTGGGAGATAGGACGTTCTCGATGCAATCACGCACCCGGAGTCAGGGGGAATTCGTGACCCGTATCCTCACCGGTGGCTCGCCCTTCGCGATCGCCCGCGCGGTGTGTCTCGCCATCATCCGTCGGAACGTTCACGGTCGGTCATCTTTTCTTCCTCGAAATTCCTCGAAGGTCGTGGTGGTGACGGGGCCGTGCTCACGCCATCGACTCCTGTCGCTTCGAGCGATCGCTCGAGTTTCGTCGCTTTCCACGCAGATCGGGGTCCGCCACTGCAGCCGGGGATGTTCACGAACGTGCTCGACGACGAGTACTCGCGGCTGCGCCCGGGTCCGAGGCGGAGTTCAACCAGGGCTCTCACGTCGCTACGGCGGTGTGGGGCGACGCTCCTCCTCGACGGGCCGCCGCGTGGGCCCTCCCGGTCGTGCCGGGCTCCGGGTGCGCAGGAGCCGATTGAGAGGTTGACTCCGCAAGGAGCACCACGGATTCTGGAGGCGCGGCGGTCGGCTCGGGTGAGAGGCCTTTCGGAGCAGGGAGGAGCCCGGTGATCTCTTGAAGCGCTCCTCGGAGCCACGCCTGAAGCCGGTCGGGCGTCGGGGAGCGTGGCTCGTGGCGTGATCCCCGGGAGGGAGAGTGCTACCTTTGCTGGCCCTGGAGGAGACCCATGCTTCACCTGGATCCCGACAATTCGGTGGTCGTCGTCATCGACTGGCAGGAGCGTCTCGTCGGCGTGATGCCCGAGGCCCTGAGAGACGAGGCGCTGGCGCGGGCAGTGCTCCTGGTCCGGGGCGCGCGGGCGGCCGGAGTCCCCGTGCTCGCCAGCGAGCAGTACCCCGAGGGGCTCGGCCCCACGGTCCAGCCCCTGCGCGACGCATGGGGAGACGAGGTGGCGCCGGTCGCCAAGCGCGAGTTCTCGTGCGCCGAGGTGCCGGAGTTCGTGGAGCGGCTCGAGGCGCTCGGTCGCAGCCACGTGGTTCTGGTGGGTATGGAGTCCCACATCTGCGTCTACCAGACGGCTCGCGGGCTCGCGGAACAGGGCCGGGTGGTGCACGTCCCGCTGGACGCCGTGCTCTCTCGAAAGACCCCGGACTTCCGGGCCGCGGTGAGCCTCTATCGGCAGATCGGCGTCGTCACGACGAGCGTCGAGGTGGTCCTCTTCGACTGGGTACGGCGCGGGGAGGGCGCGGTCTTCAAGGAGATCAGTCGTCTCGTGCGCTGAAAGCGCTTCGGATGCGAAAGCGGATCGTCCGGTCCGAGATCGAGACGCCGGAACACGGGCGATGGCGAAGCTCGAGGCTATACCGCGGCGGCTTCGCGGGTCGCTTGATCGATGGCCGTCTTCGCGTCGAGTTCGACGGCTTCGTGGGCGCCACCGATGAGTGTGGCGTTGATACCTGCCTTGACCAGGTCGTCGTGTAAGGAGCGCCGAGGCTCTTGCCCGGCGCAGATGATCACGGTGTCCACGTCGAGGACTCGCGGCTGGTCCTCGACCACGATATGGAGACCCTGATCGTCGATCCGGGTGTACTTGATGCCGCGCATCATCTCCACGCCACGTCGCTTCAGAGCGATCCGGTGTGTCCAGCCCGTCGTTCGTCCGAGACTGCGTCCCAGGTCGCTCGTCTTGCGTTGTATCAGATAGACCGTGCGGTCCGCCTTCTTGACGACGGGCTCCACTCCGGTCACGCCGCCGCGTGGGTGGTTCTCGAAGTCGATTCCCCATTCCTTCGCGAACACATCGGTGTTCAGTGCGCCGGATGGGCCCGCATGGGTGACCAGGGTGGCCACATCGAAGCCGATTCCACCGGCGCCCATGATCGCGACCGACTTCCCGACCGGTCGGTTTCCGGTGATGGCGTCAACATAGCCCATGGCCTTGGGATGATCGATTCCCTCGATCTCCGGCTCTCGTGGCACGATCCCACTGGCGAGGACGATCTCGTCGAATTCGCCGCTCTCGAGGAGACCTGCGGTCGCCTTCGTGTTCAGCTGCAGATCGACGCCATGGACCTCGATCATGCGAGCGTAGTAGCGGATCGTCTCGTGGAACTCTTCCTTGCCGGGAATTCGCTTGGCGAGATTGAACTGGCCGCCGATCTCCGGGGCCGCCTCGAACAGGGTAACGCGGTGTCCGCGTTCCGCGGCGAGCGTGGCGTACGCGAGACCGGCCGGACCAGCGCCGACCACCGCGATGGACCTGGGCGCACGGGTTGCTTCGTAGGTCAGCATCGTCTCGCGACATGCGCGCGGGTTGACCAGGCAGCTCGTCGGCTTTCCGGTGAAGGTGTGGTCCAGACAGGCCTGATTGCACGCGATGCAGGTGTTGATCTCGTCCTCGCGTCCCTCTGCCGCCTTGTTGACGAACTCGGCGTCGGCGAGCATGGGCCTCGCCATCGCGATGAGATCCGCAGCCCCCCGGGCCAGCACGTCTTCCGCGACGTCCGGCATGTTGATCCGGTTGCTGGCGATCATGGGGAGACGGATCTCGTCTCGCAGGCGCTGGTTTACAGAGGTGAAGGCTGCACGCGGCACCATGGTGGCGATGGTCGGAATGGCCGCTTCATGCCAGGTGAAGTGGCAGTTTATGATGGTCGCGCCTTCCTCCTCGACACGTCTGGTGAGCGTTACCACCTCCTCCCATGACATTCCACCGTCGAGCATGTCCATCGCGGGAACGCGGTAGATGACGATGAAGTCAGGGCCCACACTCGCGCGGACCCGACGCATCACCTCCACGGGGAAACGCAGTCGGTTCTCGAAGGAGCCTCCCCAGCGATCAGCTCTCTGGTTCGTCTTTCGGACCAGAAATGCGCTCAGCAGGTATCCCGCCGAGGCGATGATCTCGACCCCGTCATAGCCAGCCTCTTCCGCCAGGCGCGCACAGGAGCCGAAATCCGACAGCTGCTTCTCGATTCCGGCTTCATCCAGCTCTCGCGGCGTCTCGCGTGCAATGCGTGACTTGACGGGAGAGGGCGCCACCGGCGTGGGCCTGGCCAGCGGTCCGGCGTGCAGAATCTGCATGCAGATCTTGACCGAGTCGTCGGCGCTGTGAACCGCGTCGGTGATCAGGCGGTGTTGTCTCACCTCATCCCGGTTTGACAGCTTCGAGCCGGCGCCGCCTTCGGCGTTCGGCGAGATCCCTCCTGTGATGATCATCCCCACGCCGCCACGCGCGCGATCGGCGTAATAGACCGCCAATCGCTCGAAACCGTTCTCCGCTTCCTCGAGACCCGTGTGCATGGACCCCATCACCGCGCGGTTCTTCAGACGTGCGCTGCCCAGTTCCAGAGGGGAGAAGAGCCTCGAGTATTTCGAGGTACCCGGCGTCTCGATGTTCGTTGTTGCCATGTCAGGGCCCTGGTGTGGGCGCACCCTTGTTTCGGTGGTGACAACGTGAGGAGTGCGATCTCACGAATCCTCGGATGTAGTGTCACCGGCGCACGTGTCGGCGGCCCGAAGTGACTCCTGTCGAGGCTCTCGTCGGTCATCCTACCAGGACTCGTGGGCAAGTATCACTTTCCCCGGTTTCGCTCTATCATGATGCACTCCTGTCAGCATCCTGCAGATGTCCCGACGACCCGCGTCGAGGCGGCACGGATTCAACCCGGGCCCACTTCGGGTGAGGTGGATCATCGAGGAGTAACGGTTTGACTCGCAGGGACGAACGCGAGATCTCACCCGGTCGGTCGGAAGAAGGCGTGAACACTGCGCCGACGCTGTCCGCCGCCGCGGAGATTGCCGAGCTGCGTGGCGAGATCCGGAGGTTGAACGAGCAGCTCGCAGAACTGCGAGCGGACGGAGACGTCGAGACGGGAGAGTATCCTCGCGAGATCACCTACATGGATCAGCCGATGTCGGGAGCGAGACTCACCGGCATCACCAAGCAGCGCGAGCGCATCCGCCCCAGCCCCGATTTTCCGGAGCTGCCGTCTCCGACCCGTGACCGGGCCCGGCTGGAAGCCGACTTCGTGCGCTGGGGCTATTGCCTGGTCGCCGGTGCGATGTCGCCGGAGCAGATTCGGGCGCAGGTCGACCGGCTGCTGGACCAGGCGGAAGCCGAGCGAGCCGCGAAGGTCGCTCATTTGAGTCACCGGGGCACCGCTCAGCTCGTGTTCAATCTGCTGGCGAAAGGGCAGGTGTTCCGGGATCTTGTCTCTCTCGAGCCGTCCGTGGTCCAGGAGGCGGAGCTCGTGGAGGACCTGCTGGGGAAGATCCTCGGTTCGAGCTACTATCTCGGTACGGCTCACGGGTCCATCGTGCACCAGCACGGCGGCCGCCAGGAGCTGCATCAGGATCAGGGATTCGTGCCGCTGCCACACCCTCCCTATCCCCTCTACTGTCTCGTCATCTGGACGTACACGAGATTCAGCCTGGAGGACGGCGGCACCTACGTGGTCCCCGGGTCCCATCGAGATGCGGCAGGACGCAACAAGGTCCGCACCGAGGCGGCATTCGAGAAGATGGCCGAGGAGCGGATCGTCGCGTTGACAGCGCCGGCGGGTTGCTGCCTGCTGACCGACAGCCGGCTTCTGCACTCCGGCGGCAAGCGAACGGCGTCGGGAACCCGGCTCGCCAGCCGTATACTCTACGCGCGCGGCATGATGCGGCAGCAGGAAAACCAGCTGGCGTCGGTGCCGCGGGAGATCATCGACGCCGCGTCGCCGAAGCTGAAGGGGCTCGTCGGCTTCAAACCCCACTACGGGCTCGGCATGGTGGACGGCAATACCATCGACCCGGCGCGTCCCAGGGTCCATGTAGGTGAGCTCTCGATGTCGCGGCCCGAGGAGTTCGACCAGGATTTCGACTGGAACTACACGGAGAATGCTCGGCAACTCAGCCTCCGTCCGTGGGAAAGCCATGCCGAGTACCGTGGCCCCGTACGTGACACACACGACAGTCAGGCGTCGACCGGGACATCAGCGGTCGACTCGATTCAGACCTCGAAACCGGATGAAAGAGAATGACCGATACAAGATCCGCACCTGTCAGCGCTTCCGATGGACCCGTGGCGGTGACCGGCAGCGCCGGATACATCGGCTCCCACATCGTTCTCACACTGGTGAAGCACGGCTATGAGGTGCGTGCCTGTGTTCGCGAGGCCTCGAACCTCTCGAACACCGCCCATCTCGGCGCCATGAACCGGATCGGTCCGGGCTCGGTGACGCTGCACACATGTGATTTGACGGTTGCCGGTTCTTACGATGATGTCTTCGCCGGTTGCAGCTGCGTGTTCCACGCCGCGGCCGAGATGGGCAACCTCGAGGGCTCGACGCCCTTGAAAGTCTACGAAGGCGGCCTGGAAGCCACCAGGCGGATCATGGACTCCATCCAGAGAGCCGGCACGGTGAGGCGGCTGGTGTACACCAGCTCCTTCGCCGCGGTGGGGCATCCGGCTGAAGAGGGCCATGTGCACACCGAGGACTGCTGGGCGGACATGAACGAGGAGATGCGCTCTGAAGACAAGAAGTGGAACATGGACGTCGTCAAGAGGGATCGGGAGGTCGCCTACGCGATGACCAAGGCCAGCGCGGAGAGGTACGTGTACGCCGAGGCGCAGAAGCATGGAATCGCCGCATTCGGTGTTTGCCCCTGTCATGTCATCGGTCCGCTGTTGAGCGCGACCCATCAGCGACCGTGGACGTGGCAGACCCGAATCGGCGACATGCTCGAAGGCTATGGCCACTCCCGCATGTTCTGGAACATCGTCGATGTTCGTGACGTGGCCGAGGCGCAGAGGCTCATCGCCGAGTGTCCGGACAACCGCAATGGTGAACGCTACAACCTCGTGGCCGCTGACGAGAGCGGCATGATCCGCCAGACCGAGTTGCAGGCCATCCTGCGGCGGCTCTATCCTGGAATCGCCATCGGGGGCATCTACCGGGATGGCAACTGGCGCAGGTCCCCGCTCGCTGTCCTGCAAAAAGTGGTCACGCAGCTGGGTCTGAAGCCCCACGCGGTTGAAGAGACCATCAGGGACAACGCCGACTCCCTCCTTGCATGGGGCCTGGTGAAGACCCGTCCGGGCGTGGACAACTGGCAGAGGGAAGGCAAGGACCTCGGCATCAAGTCCAGGTGGCGGCCGCACGCGTATCCGGCGATGGATCCCGAGCGCAAGAAGAAGCTCGAGGCCGAGTCTGTAGCGTCGACCTGACATCGTCGATGCCGCGTGTATCTCCGGCGGGCGATTTCCACGACCGTGCGACCAGGGTTCGACAGCATTCTCCGGGATCCGGAGCCGCGAGCGGGGCGGAACGTGTCGTCGCCGATTCCCTCTCGCACGTGGGCGACGCTCCTCGGCCTTCATCGGGAGGTCCTGAAACCATGATAGAAGGTGGTAGCGTTCGTGGGGGCTGGTCAACGGACCGACGTCTACGGAAAGGTCGTCCGCGATGTCATCGCCCGAGTGATCGCCCTGCGCTGAGATCGACGCCCCCGCGTCGCATCGACGAGATCATCAACGGCACGCCGCACTATGGAATCTCGACCTTGATCCACACCATCCGGTGGTCGCTGGCGTCGATCAGGCGATGATCGTCGCTGTCCTTCTCGGGCCAGAAGACCCGGCTTTCCCGTAGACGGATCCGGCGATCGGGAAGCACGTAGTCGACCCGCATGTCGGCGTGTCGGAAGCTGGCCGTATGGCGTGCCGCTTCGCCCTTCTCGTCATCGTTGCCCTCGATCGCTCCTGCGCTGGTCGGAGTCGGATCCTGGAGTCGAGGGTGGCTCAAGAGGGCTCTTATCGCCTGCTTGTCAGAGTCGCCGGCGGTCGGGTCAGCGTTCAGATCGCCCATGACCACGACCAGCGCGTCCGTGTCGAGACCGCCTCGCTTGCCCGCGTCGTCGACGATGTGCGCGACCTCCTCTCCGTCCTCCCCCTTCAGATAGTCGATCCAGAACTTGATCTCATCATGATTGCGACAGCCATTGCGGTCCTCCAGTCCGTCGAACACGGGTGGAGTCGGATGGCTTGCCAGGATATGCACCGGCCGGCCGATGACCAGGACAGGCACATCGACATGACTCTTGCTCGACAGACGCAGTACGTTCCATGCGTCGTCATCGTAATACGACTCACCGGTCGCGGGATCGATCGGCCGCTTCGCGTCAGGCACGTCCTTCCAGAGAAACTTCTGGAACGTTCGCACCTTGCTCTCGAGGATTCGATATCGACTGAAGATCGCCATGCCGTACTGCCCGGGGTACTTGCCGTAGCCCCAGGCGTCGCCGGGCCCGCCCGTCTTGCCGTCCTTGTTCAAATCGATTCCACTGTCGATACCCGTGTTACCGGGGATGGAGAAGACGTACGGGTACTCGATCGCACGGAGTCCTCTCTGTGGTCTGGCAAAGAACTTCCTGGCCAGCAGTCTGGCCGTTTCGCCGTCGGCATCGTGATCGATCTCGTTGATCAACAACACGTCCGGTCGAACTGTCTGCACGATCGTCGCCACCTTCTCTGCCTGGCTGTCGACACCGTCCGCGAGGCGCTCACGGATCTCTCCTGCAGCCTCGCCGTGAAGCGATGCGTTGTAGGTCGCCAATCGCATTCGTGGCTGGGCGCCGACCGGAGTCGGAGCCGAGGAGAAGACGGCGACTGAAACCGTGATCACGACCGATGAAAGCCGGGACATGTCCGATTGCATCCGGGTTGGCCTGGGTGAGCCGTGCTGGGAAGTGTCGGAAACCGTGAAGTCCGTTGGCAATCCGGGTCGTCAGGTCGCGGACGGAGCGCGAGTGTTCCGGTCGGGTCGGCGGACCGCTGCTCTATTCTGCCACGGAAGTACTGCAAGTCATCTCGGAGTTCGATCGCGCTTCCGGCTCCACTCCGATCCGCCGCCGGAGGGCGTCGAGTGCAGCACCGGTGTGACGGGACCGTGGCGGGTTTCTCGCGCCCGGCGCAGCCGGAGTCATGGGGGCCCTCGATTCTCCGGGGACCTCGAGGACCCGGACCCTGGCCAGACAGAGCGGTCGGAGCCGCCCCGGCCATCACTTTCAGCGATGATGGTCGGGTTGCGCACACGCGGATCTCCTGTTAGCTCTTGAACTCGACAAGAACCTCTCGAAAGGTGCTGGCGCCGACGTTGCGCACGCTGTGAGTCGCGGGTACCACCGGATAGCCCGGGCGGTCCGAGACGATTCGGTCTCCATCGACTCGAAAGCTCACGGCACCACCGGCTTCGAGCTCGACCGTGTCGAGCAACTCCCCGTCCGGTCCGGAGACCTCCAGGGTCGAACCGCAGAGGACGCGGACGGTGTAGTCCAGCGTGTGCGTGTGCCGGTCGACCTGCTCGCCCGGTTCGATATCGAGGTGCCAGACGGCAACCCGATCGTTCTCGAAGACCTTCTCGGTTCCTACTCCGGCCATGACCTCTCCTCCCTGACGCGTGTCGTTGCACCGCAAGGCCATGAACACGGCCCACGGCATCGGTGCTGACGGTGATCTCGATCGGGCCGGTGCGTGGGCAGACGGTCCGATCCCTCTCCGGTCAACGTATCTCGACGAGTTGCTGCATCCAAGCTTCCGGTGTTGGCGGCCAGAGGGCTACGGCTCGCGCCACCCGGAAGCCGGCGGATGGACCACGTCGTCTACCCCGTCGGTCCGAGGGCGGCCGTCTCGACGCCGACGGGCCCCTCGCCCGGTCAGTCCTGGCTCTGGTACCCATCGTCGCGAACGTCGGCGTGCGGGATCTGCGCTGTCGGGAGGCCCGCATCGCTCGCACAGCGGACAGAAATCGCGGGTCGAATGCGACGGTGGTCGTGTATCATGCACGCGCCAAGCTTGTCGTGAGAACCGGCTCGCGAGGGCGTCCGGCCCTCAACGGTGTCCCGGTGTCGTTCGGCAGTCTCGAGCTCGACAGTACGTTGATCGTCGGGATCTCGAGAACGAAGACGGTTGCACGCGTGGTCATCGATGCGATGCAGCTCGTTCCACATGCGACTGACAACATGCCCTGGACCGTGAGGTTGAAACCCATGAACGACCAGAATGTTCTCCTCGACCGACGGAGTTTCCTCGGACAGATCGCACTCGGCGCGGCTACCTTCTCGGCGGCCTCCTTGTGGACTCCCGGAGTCTTCGCCGAGGAGCTGATGAAGACGCCCCGGGATGACGAGGGGCCCTTCTACCCCGACAAGATGCCGCTCGACACCGACAACGATCTGCTGATCATCAACGACAAGATCACGCCTGCCGTCGGCAAGATCACGCACCTCGGCGGGCGCGTTCTCGACATCAAGGGCAATCCGATCCGCGGCGCCGTTGTCGAGATCTGGCAGTGCGACGGCAACGGCGTCTACCTGCACACCCGCGCCGGCGGCAAGGACAAGATCGACAAGAACTTCCAGGGCTTCGGCCGCTTTCTCACCGGCCGCACCGGCGAGTATTACTTCCGTACGATCCGCCCCGTTCCGTACACCGGGCGCACGCCGCACGTTCACATGATCGTCAAGAAGGGCAAGGACCGCCTGCTGACGACGCAGCTCTACGACAGGGAGCACCCGAAGCGCAACGCGAACGACTTCCTCTACAAGAGGGTCCCCCAGAAATCTCGTCACCTGATCACGATCGGCTACGACAAGATGAAGCAATCGAAGATCGGTGAGACCGTCGCCAGGGTGGACATCGTCGTCGGTCTGACGCCCGAGGATCCGAAGCACGCGCGTGACGCGTAACGGGCGTGGCTCCGTCGTCATCGCCGCTCCCCTCTCGCTGAGGTCATCGCTTCCGATCACGATCGTCTGCGCTACACGCGACGATCCAGCCGCACCCGGGAGGGCGCCGGCAGCTTCGTGAGCGGCGGCTCGAATCCCGGGATTCTCGAGACCTGCTCGGGGTAGCGGGCGTCGGTGAAATCGAGCTCCGCGGGGTCGTGACGAACCGAGAAGCACCGTCACGTTCGGCGGCGGTGTCGCCCGGGATCTTCCCTCGCGCTCGACGCGGCAGAGTCCGGGAAGCTCGGGCTCCACACGCTTGCGGCGTGCGAGGGTCAAGGGCACCGAGAATCGCTGTCGGGCGTCTCGATTACGGATGGACCCCGGATCGGAGTTCCTATCTACTGACCCGAACATCTCTCCGTACTCCAGCCACGGTATCTCGCGACGGGGTTCGGAGAGGATTCCCGGCCAGAACCGATCGCTCTCCATGCAGGGTTACATCATTCGCCGCCTCCTGGCGCTGATCCCGACATTGTTCTTTGCGAGCATCATCGTGTTCTCCTCGATGCGGCTGGTCCCCGGCGATGTCGTCGACCTGATGCTGGCGCAGAACGACATCGCCACGGGGCAGGATCGGGCGGCGATCGAGGCGGCTCTCGGGCTGGATCGATCGGTTCATACGCAGTACTTCTCGTGGCTGGGCGACGTCTTTCAGGGTGATCTCGGGCGCTCGCTGTGGCGCAACACCGAGGTCACGGAACAGCTCGGGGCGAGGCTGCCGATCACGTTCGAGCTCGGCTTTCTCGCCCTCGTGGTGGCGTTGTCGGTGGCGATACCGATCGGGATCTACTCGGCGATGCGGCAGGATACGGCGGGCGACTACGTGACGCGGTCGTTCTCGCTGGTGATGCTGGCGATTCCGGCCTTCTGGCTGGGGACGCTGGTGATGGTGTTCCCGTCGGTGTGGTGGCGGTGGTCGCCCGAGCTCGAGTACACGCCCTTCTTCGAGGGGCCGGTCAAGAACCTGAGGCACATGCTGGTGCCGGCGACCCTTCTGGGGCTGTCGCTGTCGGCGGTCACGATGCGGATGACGCGGACGATGATGCTGGAGGTGATGCGTCAGGACTATATCCGAACCGCACGAGCGAAGGGGCTGGGGGAGGCCCTCCTCGTGTCTCGACACGCGTTGCGCAACGGTCTCATCCCGATCGTCACGTTGATCGGCTTGCAGGCGCCGCTGCTCATCGGCGGTGCGGTGATCATGGAGCAGATCTTCGTGATTCCGGGCATCGGGTTGATGTTGCTGGAGGCGGTCTCCCAGCGTGACTATCCGGTGGTATCGGGCGTTTTCCTGGTGGTCGGCATCGGCGTTCTGCTGATCAACCTCCTGGTTGACCTGAGCTACGGCTGGCTCGATCCGAAGGTGAGGACTCAGTGACCGACATCACGGCTGTCGCCCCGCTGGAGAGTACTCGACGGCACCGCGGTCCGTTCCTCGATCTCGTCGTTCGGCTCTTTCGCGAGAAGCCTCTGGGCGCTGCCGGAGGCACGATTTTCGTGGCGTTCCTGCTCTGCGGCATATTCGCCGACACGCTCGCTCCGTACGGGCCGAACGAAACCGACCTGCACTACCGGTTGCTGGCGCCGTCGCTCGCGTTCCCGATGGGCACAGACCACCTCGGGCGTGACGTGCTGTCGCGAGTGCTGATCGGTGCGCGGCTGTCGATGATCGTCGGCTTTTTTGCTGCGGGACTGGCAACCGTGGTCTCGATCGTGCTCGGCGTGCTCTCGGGCTATCTCGGAGGCCTGCTCGACATGATCATCCAGCGGATGGTCGACGCCTGGATGACGTTTCCCGGCCTGGTTCTGCTGATTGTCGTCATCTCCATCGTAGGTCCGGGAGTGCCGCAGATCGTCGTTATCCTGGGGCTGCAGTACGGCATCGCGGGGTCGCGCATCGTGCGCGGAAGTGTCATCTCGGTACGAGAGAACATGTACGCCCATGCGGCGCAGTCGATCGGCGCCGCGACCTTTCACATTCTGTGGCGGCACATCCTGCCGAACATCATGCCGGTCGTGATCGTGCTGTTCACGACTCGCGTTGGCGCCGTGATCCTCTCCGAGGCGGGCCTGTCGTTTCTCGGCCTGGGCGTGCCTCCACCGCAGCCTACCTGGGGAGGCATGCTCGCCGGCAGCGGCCGCACCTACATGTACCTCGGTCCGTGGCTGGCTCTCGCTCCCGGACTCTGCTTGACGGTCGTCGTGTACGCGGTGAACGTCTTCGGCGACGCCTTGAGAGATCTTCTCGATCCCCGGATGCGAGGTGTCCGATGAAGACGCTGACAGCGACCGCCGCGGCGGTTCTCGGGCTCTACGGCCTCTTTCTGTTGATGAGCACCATCGGACGGCTGGATGACGCGCCGCTTCCGGGCGCGGCTGCCACCGCCGGCGCCGAGAACGATTCGAGACACGAGGAGCCGCAGTACGGCGGCACGCTCAACGTGGGCACCTGGGCCATCGCCTTGTCGGCGCTGTCCTGGGACCCGGCCGACTGGAACTGGAAGCAGAACCACGACACGGGCATGTACTTCGAGCAGCTCTTCGCCGCCGACCTCGACAAGAGCGTGCGCAAGGGCGGTGCCTTCCCCTTCACCATGCAAGCCTATCTGCCGGCCGGCTCCATCCGCGGCGAGCTTGCAGAGAAGGGTTCCGACGAGCTGGAGTGGGAGGATCCTCTGACCGTCGTCGTTCACCTTCGCAAGGGAATCATGTTCCCCGACAAGCCTGGAATCATGGAGAGGCGTGAGCTCACGGCCGACGACGTGGTCTTCTCTTACGAGCGACAGCGTCTGAGTCCGAAGATCATTCCGACCTACTTCGACCACATAGACGAGGTCATCGCGCGCGACGACCATACCGTGGTCTTCCGGTTGAAGGAGTACAACGCCGAGTGGGACTACCGTTTCGGCTACGGCTACTACTCGGGCATCCTGCCGCGTGAGCTGGGCCTGCCGGGTGAGCCGGGGGCCGTCGATGTGAAGGACTGGCGCAACGCCGTGGGCAGCGGTCCGTTCCAGATCGAGAGGTTCATCGACGGTAACTCACAGACCTATGTCCGGACCCCGGACTACTGGGATCGGGAGGTCCTGAACGGACAGCAGTACGAGATCCCCTTCATCGAGAGGCTCGTCTATCGCACGATCAAGGACGAGTCGACATGGCTCACGGCGCTCCGCACCGGCAAGTTGGACATCCTGGAGGCGATCCGCTGGCTCGCCGTCGATCACCTGAAGAAGACTACTCCCGAGCTGCGCTGGTCGCGCTGGCTGTCGACCAACGGTGTCTTCCTGTCGATGCGAGTCGACAAGAAGCCCTTCGATGATGTTCGCGTACGTCGCGCGATGAACCTTGCCGTCAACCAGCCGGAGATCGTCGAGCTCTTCTACGGCGGTCACGCCGAGCTCTTCGCCTATCCCCAGAAGCCGGATTTTGTCGGCTACTTCGAGCCTCTCGAGAATATGCCGCCCTCGGTGCAGGAGCTCTTCACCTTCAATCCGGAGAAGGCGAAGCGACTGCTCGCTGAAGCCGGATACCCGGACGGTTTCACGTTCACCACTCAGGTGAGCGCGACCAACCCGGACCACCTGGATCTCATCCCGCTCATCGTCGACTATCTGTCCGACGTCGGCGTGACGATGAAGATCCAGACCATGGAGTACGCCGCACACCTCTCGGCGATGACGACGCGGAATCACGAGAAGGGGTACCTCGTGTCGAGCGGCCACGTCAACCCCACCACGACGCTGCGCAAGAGCTTCCTCAGTGGCCAGACCTGGAACATCGCGATGTTCTCGGATCCCGACGTCGACGCTCGCATCCTGGAGATGCTCCGAACTCGCGACGAGGCGAAGCGGCAGGAGATCGCCAGGGGGCTGACGACCGAGATGCTCGATCGGGCGCCCTACCTCTGGCTGCCGACCCAGTACTTCTACAGCGCCTGGTGGCCGTGGGTGAAGAACTACAACGGTGAGCTGCGCGCCGGCGCACAGCGGCCGGGACCGATCTATGCTCGACTGTGGATCGACCGGAAGATGAAGAAGGAGATGGGCTTTGATTGACGGCCAGCCGCTCCTTACCGTCACTGACCTCTCCGTCTGCTTTCCCACGGACGGAGGCACGGTGCGGGCGCTCGACTCGGTGTCACTCGAGGTCGACACCGGCGAGACTCTCGCCCTCGTCGGGGAGAGCGGGTCGGGCAAGAGCGTGACCGCGCTCTCGATCCTGCGACTCGTTCCCGATCCGGGGCGTATCGAAAAGGGGAGCGTCGTGTTCGAGGGGCAAGACCTCCTGGGTCTCGACCGCCGCGGCATCCGGGCGATCCGCGGCAATCGCATCGCGATGATCTTCCAGGAGCCGATGTCATCGCTCAATCCCGTCTTGACGATCGGCAAGCAGGTCGCGGAGCCCATCCGCCTGCACCGCGGATTGTCCTGGAAGAAGGCACTCGACGAGGCGTCCGAGCTGCTCGCCAGGGTCGCCATCCCGGACGCGGCGAGCCGGCTGGACTCCTATCCACATCAGTTCTCGGGCGGCATGCGCCAGCGGGTGATGATCGCCATGGCCCTGGCGTGTCGGCCCGATCTCATCATCGCGGACGAGCCCACGACGGCGCTCGACGTCACGGTGCAGGCGCAGATCCTCGCGCTCCTGAAGGATCTGACGCGGGAGGCGAACTCGGCACTGATTCTGATCACGCACGATCTCGGTGTGGTGGCGCGTTATGCCGATCGAGTGGCGGTCATGTACGGGGGGCGCATCGTCGAGACCGCTCCGTCGCGTGATCTGTACGCGAACCCGCGGCACCCGTATACCCGTGGCCTGATGGAGTCGATCCCCCGGCTCGACGACGAGTCCGACAAGCGCCTTGTCCCCATCTACGGTCAGCCGCCTGATCTCGCGCACCTGCCTCCCGGCTGCGCTTTCTCCGAACGCTGCCGGCACGTCGTCGATCGTTGCCGGGCGGAGCTGCCCCTGCTCGAGCCTCTGGAGGAGAGTCACTCCGTGGCTTGCTTTGTCCATGATTGACGCTGCGCGCTCCGATGTCGATTCCTCTCCCCTCCTCAGGGTCGAGAACCTCGAGGTGCACTTCCCGGTCACCGAGGGCGTCATCTTCCAGAAGCAGGTGGGTTCGGTGAGAGCGGTCGACGGCGTCTCCTTCGAGCTGAAGCGCGGCGAGACCTTCGGCCTCGTGGGGGAGAGCGGTTGCGGCAAGTCGACCACCGCCCTGGCGATCCTCCGGATGCTCCAGGTCACTGCCGGCCGCATCATCTTCGAAGGCGAGGACATCACGACCTACGACCAGAGGACCCTCCGCCCCATCCGTCGACGCATGCAGATGGTCTACCAGGATCCCTACGGTTCGCTGAACCCGCGGATGAAGGTGCGCGATATCATCGGTGAGCCCCTGGTGGTGCACCGGCTGGCGGGCAGTCGTGCTCGGTATCGCGCGCGCGTCGAGGAGCTGATGGAGCTTGTCGGGCTGCTGCCCGAGATGGGGGGCCGGTACCCGCACGAGTTCTCCGGCGGCCAGCGCCAGCGTATCGGGATCGCTCGGGCCCTGGCCCTGGAGCCCAGTCTCGTCATCTGTGACGAGGCAGTCTCGGCGCTGGATGTCTCGATTCAGGCACAGGTCGTGAATCTTCTCGTCGACCTGCAGGAGAAGCTCGGTCTGACCTACCTCTTCATCGCCCACGACCTCTCCGTCGTGCGTCACATCAGCGACCGCATCGGCGTCATGTACCTCGGTCAGATCGTCGAGATCGCTGATCGGGACCAGCTCTTTCGCGATCCCGGTCACCCCTACACCGAGGCTCTGCTGGCTGCCGTGCCGGTGCCGGACCCCGAGATCGAGGCCGGGCGGGTGCAGCAGCTCATCGTCGGCGAGGTGCCGAGCCCGCAGAACCCGCCGTCGGGATGCCGCTTCCATCCGCGATGCCCGAAGGTGCTGGAGGAATGTTCGCAGGACGAGCCGTCGCTGAAGCTCTTCGCAGACGGCCGGGCTGTCGCCTGTCATCTCCACGGGCGCACATAGGGCCTGCGACGTCGACGCGAGCCGACGTGAAGACCGTCTACCGAGTGAGATGTTGACTTCCTCAACAGTGCCCCGGACTCTGAGGAGGCTCCGGTTCTGCTCTCGTGCGTCGTTCGGGGCCTTTGGGCGTCGAGGGTCGCTGTCGGGGGTTCTCGTTCGAGGTCGACCCGGGGCAAGAACTCCTGTCCACGATGAAACTCGGATGGCAAGATACGCTGCGCTGACGGCGCTCCCGAACGGAGAACCCGGTCGCTGGGGAGATCCGGTCACGATCGAATACGACAGCCGCGATGTGCTGCTGTACGCTGTCGGTATCGGGATTCGAGAGCTCGCGTTCGTTTACGAGGGGCATCCGAGATTCGGTGTCTTTCCGACCTTTCCCATCCGTTGGGGAGGGGCGGGCGCGCCGATAGATCGAGCAGCGATCCCTCCGTCTCCTGGACCCCTTGACATCGATGCGGAGCGGTACCTCGAGATGCTGAAGCCACTGCCCGTCGAAGGAGCGGTGACCGTTCGTTCCCGGTTGATTGGAGTGCATCCGAGAGGCAAGGGGAACGGGTTCGTCGAGTGCGAGAGCGTCGTCTCGGATGTCAGTGGAGACGTCTGCATCAAGATGGTGAACGGCTCGTTCCGTCGTGGAGTGAACGAGCTGGGAGACATCGAGCCGTTCGAGGGTGCCGGCCAGACGTTTTCCGAGAAGATCGCCGTGCCACAGAGAGCACCGGACGTGACGACCAGCGCGCATGTTCCCGACAATCAAGCCCATCTCTATCGACTGTCCGGAGACTACAACCCGTTGCACATCGATCCCGAGTCCGCGAAGTTCGGTGGGTTCGATGAGCCCATCCTGCATGGCTTGTGCACGTTCGGCCATTGCGGCCAGCTGCTGCTGGCAGCGCTGTGCGACAACGATGGAGGTCGTTTCAGGAAGATCAAGCTGCGGTTCTCATCCCCGGTGTTTCCGGGCGATACGCTGAAGATCCTGGCGTGGCATGAGGGATCAGGTCGCGTACTGTTCGAAGCAAGAGTCGACGAGAGAGTCGTGGTGTCGCACGCGTACGTGGAGTTGAACTGACTGACCGTCGTCCGCGTGGCGGGCGACGTTGAGCAACGCTATTGACGAGGTGAGTGCCGTGCCCGGTCTCGAGACTACTGCGGAGATGTTCGACCTGAGGATGTCGGAGGGTGCAAAGCCGCTCTTCGAGAATGTCAAGGCCTTCATCGAGGAGGAGGTCGAGCCGATCACGCTGGAGTTCTATCAGCTCGGCGAGAGCCGTGCGGAGCGCTGGTCGTGGGCGCCCGGGCAGCTCGAGCTGCTCGACGGCGTCAAGGCGAAGGCCAAGGCGATCGGCCTGTGGAATTTCTTCCTGCCCGACGATGAAACGGGTCAGGGTCTGAAGAACCTCGACTACGCGTACATCGCGGCCGAGCTGGGCAAGAACCGTCTGGCGTCGCAGTGTCTCAACTGCTCGGCGCCGGATACCGGCAACATGGAGGTCCTCGAGCGAGTCGGGACTCCGGAGCAGAAGGAGCGGTGGCTCAAGCCGCTCTTGAACGGAGAGATCCGCTCGGCTTACGCGATGACGGAGCCCGATCTCGCGTCGTCGGACGCGAAGAACATCTCCTGTCGAGCCGTGCTCGTCGGTGACGAGTGGGTAATCAACGGGGAGAAGTACTACATCTCCGGAGCCGGCGATCCGCGCTGCAAGGTCCTGATCACGATGGTGCAGACCAGCCCCGACGCACCGCCTCACCTCCGTCAATCGCAGATCCTCGTGCCGATCGACGCGCCCGGCCTCGAGATTCTGGGTCCGATGCACGTGTTCGGGAAGGACGATGCACCGCACGGTCACATGCACCTTCGCTTCGACAACTGTCGCGTTCCCAAGGACAACATCCTGCTCGGCGAAGGGCGCGGCTTCGAGATTTCCCAGGTGCGTCTGGGGCCGGGCCGCATCCACCACTGCATGCGGTCGATCGGAGCCGCTGATCGGGCCATCGAGATGATGGCGAAGCGCGGGCTGTCGCGCGAGGCATTCGGCAAGCGTATCGCCGCCCTCGGCAAGAACACCGAGATGATCGCGAAGGCACGAATCGAGATCGAGGCCATGCGAATGTTGGTCCTCAAGGCCGCGAAGGCGATGGACGTTCTGGGCAACTCCGAGGCACGAGTCTGGGTGAGCGCAGTGAAGGCGATGGTGCCCGAGCGCGTCTGCAAGATCATCGACGATGCGATCCAGATGCACGGAGCGACCGGCGTCTCGCAGTGGACCCCGCTCGCGGACATGTACACGGGCCAACGCACCCTGCGACTGGCGGACGGGCCCGACGAGGTGCACTGGTTCGTCGTCGGTCGGGCGGAGCTCGCCCGCTGGACGGCTGACGGTGCGAGCGACTACAGTCCGAAGAACAGCTATCTGTCGTCCCCCCGGCCGGCAGGGAAGAGCCAGGTGTTCAGCGGCCCCTGAGCTTCCCGCAGAGGGTCAACCAGACTCCTGCAGCGTCTCGGTGATGGCGCTGCAATCGCCCACCGGGACGCCTCGTGACGGCACAGGTCCTTCCAGCCCACCGTCTTCGTCATGTACCGTGAGTGAGCCAGGAGACAACCATGCAGTTCGTGTTCGAGCAGATCCGGGTCGGCGGCGATCGTAACCTGGCCTATCTCATCGGAGACCGGGACGCCGGGGTCGCGGCGATCTTCGACCCGTCCTACGCACCGGAGACGGTCGTCCAGCGTGCGGAGACTCAAGGTCTGAAGATCACCTGCATCGTCAACACGCACGGTCATTCGGACCACACGAACGGCAACGAGAAGGCCCGTGAGCTGACCGGGGCCCCGCTGGCAGCTTTTCGTTCCGCTGACTCGGCCCCCGAATTGCCTCTCGACGACGGGGCCGAGCTCGAGGTCGGTGCTCTGAGTCTCCGCGCGCTCCATACCCCGGGGCACAAGGACGACCACCTCTGCTTCTACTCGTCAGACCTGAGGGCGGCGTTGACCGGCGATCTTCTCTTTGTCGGGAAGGTGGGCGGGACGGGAAAGGAGGAGGACGCCCGCGTGGAATTCGAGAGTCTCGCCCGACTTCTCCGGGAGATCCCGGGCGACACGACCGTCTGGCCGGGTCACGATTACGGTTGTCGCCCGTCGTCGACCGCCGCCCTGGAGAAATCGACGAATCCTTTTCTGTGCGCCGGGGATGTCGATGAGTTCCTGGCGCTGAAGAGCGACTGGAAGGAATTCAAGCTCCGCCACGGTCTCGTTTGAGGTCGCAATGCTGCGGGGATTCCCATGCGATGTCGGGGCCGGAGGGCAGCGGCTTCGCGCTCAACGGGTGTCGACACGAACCCGGCACGCTCGGCGACGTGTTTCGAGACCGGGCTGCTCGTGAAAGCGGTCAGGGGGTGGGTTTCCGGCGAGGTCCTCGAGAAGAGACTGCGTGCGTGTATTCGTGCACGGGGTCTTCTCGGTTGCGCCATGCCGTGACAACGCCGGAAGTGATTGAGTTGTTGACCCGAGATCGGGAAGCACCGATGCTGGGAGCGTTCGATTCTGCGGTCGATTCCGGCGAGGAGCTGTTCGAGCGCTCAAAGCAGTGTTGGCGGGTTCGAGTCCGGACGACGCCGGATCGAGGGCCCCGTGTCGCAGCTTTCTTCATCCAGTCCTTGAAGTGATCTCATGACGAGCGTGAAAACTCTCGCGGTGATTTGGGTCAGCATCGGATTCACCCAGGCTGGTGAGTGGGGACGGTTTCGCGGTCCGAACGGTACAGGCATCAGCGATGCCAAGACGGTGCCGGTCGAATGGACCGACGACGACTACAACTGGAGGGTCGACTTGCCCGGCGATGGTCACGCGTCACCGATCGTCGTCGGCGACCGCATCTATGTGATCTGCGGAGATCCCTTCACGGCGGAACGCCGGGTCATCTGTCTGAACACGGCCGATGGAGAAGTCCGCTGGCGGCGCAATTTCAAGTCGGCACCGCACTATCAACACCGCGACAACAACTACGCTTCGTCGACACCGACCGCCGACTCGAGCGGTGTGGTCGTCACCTGGGCAACACCGGAGCAGCTTCTGCTGATGGCGCTCGATCTCGATGGCAAGGAGGTCTGGCGACGGGATCTGGGTCCCCACAAGGCCGCGTGGGGCGGCGCGGCCTCACCGATCATCGTCGACGACCTCGTGGTGTTGATGAGCGACCAGATGAACCCGAAGTACATGGCCAGGTTCCTGCCGCAGGGCACCCCGATCACGGAGCCGGGCAAGAGCTTCGGGATCGGCGTCGACCGGGCCACCGGCAAGACGAGCTGGAAGATAGACCGCAAGTCGATCGTCGCCGGGTAC